>JALSJJ010000185.1 GCA_026989375.1 Rhodothermus sp. | reverse complement strand
TCCATAAGGCGGTTCTTCCAGAATCAGACGACTGAGCGGGTCGTCCGAAACGACCTCAGGGATGGAGCCGCTCAGATCGATGATCAATACCGAGCCCGAGCGAATGGCCGGTGGTTGTTCTACGACAGAGGACATCCCCATTAAAAACAACAATATAAATAGGAAAGTCAGGCCGAGGGCAATGAGCGTACCGAGGATACTGGCCAGTAGCGTAGAAAGAAAGCGCATGGTAGGCTCTGGGTAGTTGGTTGAGACAACAGACACAAAGATACGCTTGGGAATCTGTACGCATGCAAAAAAATGAAGTTACATGTCGCCGTCAGGCCAGGGGCAGCAGGAGGCCTGATCCTGCGGGTGTGAATCAGGGAAACCGCCTATGTCAGAAGTCGGTTGGAAATACCGTGTTTTATTGTGGGAATCAGGGGATCAACTTCCGTGGATGACATGCGTGCACCGGTGCGGCTTGGACAGATGCGGCGACGGAAACCGCCCTACCGGACCGTACGGAAGGATGATCCGGCTGCGCCGCTGAACGATCGGGAGCGGCAGATTTTGCGGCTGGTGGTTGAAAGCTTTATTGATACGGCCGGCCCGGTCGGGTCGCATTTCCTGGCCCGTCGGTATTCGATCGGGCTCAGCCCGGCCTCCATTCGCAACACGATGAGCGAGTTGGAAGAGATGGGGTACCTCGACCATCCGTACACCTCGGCTGGTCGGGTGCCCACGGATCTGGGCTATCGGACGTTTGTGGATGCCCTGATGGATGTGCCCGAGCTGGCTCCGGAAGAACGCCGGGTGCTGCACCAGCGAGTGCGGGAGATCGGTAATGATCCCGAAGAGCTGTGGCGCGAGAGCACGCGACTGCTCGGGCAACTGTCTCGCCTGCTGGGTGTGGTGCTCACGCCCCGGCTTTCGACCGGCGTGCTGGAGCGTCTTGAGGTGGTACCGCTTTCGTCCACGCGCGCCATGTTTGTGCTCAGCGTGCGTGGGGGACTGGTACGCACGATTCTCGTAGAGCTGTCTTCCGAGCTGAGCCGACGTGATCTGGAGCTGGTGGTGGGGTTGCTCAACGAGCGACTGGCTGGCCTGACCCTGGCCATGATCCGACAGAGTTGCTATCAGCGGCTGGCCGATCTGGAAGACCGGACCGGGCTGGTGCAACTGGTACTGGACGAAGCCCCTGTCCTTTTCAGTGAACCCAGTGAGGGACGCGTACGCTTCGGGGGTACCCAGTATATCATGGGACAGCCAGAATTCCAGCAGCCGGAAGAACTACGCAATCTGTTTCTGCTGCTGGAAGATGAAGAAGAACTGGTGCGTCTGCTGGAAGGAACCGATCATTCAGAAGACGTTGAAGTAGGCCGTGCCCAAGTGTCGATCGGACGCGAGAATCGTGACGAAAAGGTAGAAAAATTTTCGATCGTCACGGCACGGTATCGTCTGGGTGATGCGGTGGGAACTATCGGGGTAATTGGACCTACCCGTATGGACTACCGGCGCGTGCTGGCGCTGGTACAGGAAATGGCCCTGCTGCTTTGTCGTCCGATCGACAAAACTGTAAACTGAGCCATGGAGGGAGAACGCAAAGAAGCGATGACGCAGGATGCCATGCAACAGACTGCGGATACAGAACAACTGCAAGAACATACGCCGCCGGCCTCTGAGGTGGAAACGCCGGCGGAGGAGAATGACTTGGTAGCCCGTATCGAACAATTGGAGGCCGAGCTGGCGCAGATGCAGGACAAGTTCCTGCGCACGGCGGCCGAGCTGCAGAACTATCGCCGGCGCGTTGAACAGGAAAAACGCCAGCTTCTGGACATGGGGAAAGCGCTGGCGATTCGGCCGCTACTGGAAGTACTGGACGATCTGGAGCGTTCGCTGGAGGCCGCTCGGCAGGCTGAAACGCAGGATCCTGGTATGGCCTATCATAAATTGCGTGAGGGTGTCGAACTGGTACACCAGAAATTTTTAGATGAGCTGGCCCGCCTGGGAGTGCAACCCATTGAGGCGGTGGGCCAGCCCTTTGATCCGGCCCTGCATGAGGCCATGATGCAGCAACCGGCACCAGAAGGCGTGACACCGGGAACGGTCCTGCAGGAAGTGCAGAAGGGATACCGCATAGGCGAGCGTGTCCTCCGGCACAGTCGGGTTGTCGTAGCCGCTTCCCCTAACGGAGATAGCCAGGCCTGAATGGATGGCCATGCTCTATGCGTGACTATTACGAAGTACTCGGGGTAGACCGCAACGCCACCCAGGAAGAGATTAAGCGCGCCTATCGCAGACTGGCATTGCAATACCACCCCGACCGCAATCCTAATGATAAAGAAGCTGAGGCCCGGTTTAAGGAAATTGCCGAGGCCTACGAGGTGCTCTCGGATCCCGAGAAGCGACGGCGCTATGATCGCTATGGGCATGCCGGTGTGCGTGGCAACGGCATGCCGGAAGGGACCCCATTTGATGATCTCAACGATATCTTTAGCGCGTTTCACGACATTTTCGGCGCCTCCGGTTCGGTCTTCGAAGAAGTATTTGGAGGGGGACGTCGGCGCACCCGCCGTGAAGGGCGGGGCCGGGCAGGTGGTGACCTCCATGTCAAGGTGCAGCTAACCCTGGAGGAAATCGCCGAAGGCACTGAAAAGGAAGTTACGGTACGTAAATACGTACCGTGCGAGACCTGCCACGGTACGGGTGCCGAAGGAGGCACGGCCGGCTATGCTACCTGTCCCACCTGTCGCGGTGCCGGTGAGTTGCGGCAGGTTTCACGTTCGATCTTCGGACAGTTTATCAACATTCAGACCTGCCCGCACTGCGGTGGCGCCGGACGCATTCTGCGCAACCGCTGTCCGGACTGTGGCGGCAGTGGACGCCGCATGGCCGAGGAGACCGTACGGATAACGATCCCGCCGGGTGCCCTTGAGGGGCATTATCTAACCCTGCGGGGGGCTGGACACGCAGGGGTTAAGGGAGGCCCTCCGGGCGATCTGATCGTCGAAATCGAGGAACTGCCCCATGAACACTTCGTGCGGGAAGGACTGGACATTTACTACGATCTGGTGATCTCCTTCCCGGATGCTGCGCTGGGCACAGAAGTCGAGGTGCCTACGCTGCGCGGCCGCGCCCGGCTACAGATTGATCCGGGCATTCAATCGGGCAAGATTTTGCGTATGCGAGGCCGAGGACTTCCGGAACTGAACGGATCAGGGCGGGGAGACCAGTTTGTCCGCGTGCATGTGTGGACGCCGACCAGGCTGACCGACGAAGAGCGACAGATCCTGGAGCACCTCCGACGATCGCCCTCTTTCCAGCCTAACCTTGAAGAAGGGCGGCGCTCCTTCTTCCGCCGCTTCAAGGATGCTTTTCGCTGACCCGGCCGCCGTATGACTGCGCAGCCTCTTGGAGAAGCTCTGCGACAGGTGATGCGGCAGGTTCCGTCGCCTGTCACGGTAGTGACGGCGACCGCCAACGGCGAGATGCGGGGGATTACCATTGGATCATTTACCAGCGTCTCTCTGGAACCGCCTCTCGTTTCGTTTAATGTGGCCCGGCAAGCCCGCATGCATCCGTTGCTGCTGCAGGCCCGGCATTTTGCCGTGCATATTCTGGGGGCACATCAGGTAGCTCTGAGCCAGCGCTTTGCCGAACCTGGCCGACAGGGCGCGGAACAGTTCGACGGTCTGGCCTACCGATTAAACGCTGAGGGCACGCCCGTGCTGGAAGGGGTGCTGGCCGTATTGCACTGTCGGCCTTATCGCACCGTCGAAGCCGGGGATCATACAATCTTTATCGGCGAAGTGGTGCGTATCGAAACCTTTGCGGAGGGCCCCCCGGTACTGTACTACAACCAGGCCTATCGGACTGTGGGCGAAATGCTCGCCCCGGGATTTCCCAGCAACGCCGCTCCAAAAAGTGCAAAATCGTAACGCACAGGGTCATCCGGGCAGAGACGCCGACAGACAGCCGTCAACTCCTGGACTGCTTTCCAGTCGTTGGCTTTGCGGCGGAGCAATCCCCAGGCACGCGCCTGCCGGCTCACATGCACGTCCAGGGGAAGGACCAACTGAGCCGGACGCACCACCCGCCAGAGACCAAGATCGACCGGACCTGGCCGTACCATCCAGCGAAAGTAGAGCGCCAGCCGTTTACAGGCGCTGCCCTTAGACGGACGGGGCAGATGCTTCTGCAGGCGTTTCGGCGTTTCCGGTAAGGCGCAAAGCGCCCGGCTCAGGGCTTCGATGGCAGGCCCAATATCGGGGGCCTCAGAAGACAGATGGGCAGCTACGAAGGACTCAAGCGTCTCATATCGTATCAGCAGGACCTGAAGATTGCGGGTTAACCAGAAGGCATCCTGTGGCTGAAAGGTGCGGTGGCGAAACGTATGCAGCCGTTCTGCGTCCCGTACCGGGTTAAAGTGGCGGACGAATCGATAGGGACGGTAGTCCATGCGGGCGCAAAGCTCCTCCAGCTTTTGCAAGATAAGCGTGCGACGACCCCAGGCCAACAAGGCCGCGTACAGGCCGATGACTTCCTGGTCGCGTGGATCGTCAAAACCGTGGGGAATGGCGATTGGATCGGTCGTGATAAAGGCTGGTTGCTCGTAACGCGCAACCAGCCTGTCCAGTGTCTGACGATCGACGCGCATCTGCCGTACGCCTCAGCTACCTATTTGTCGAAGGAAGGTCATCGGTTCGTTATAGGCCTCCGGGTGGTAACGTGGGCAGTTGCTCCAAGCGGGCAAAGAGTTCGGCAGCGCGGCGTAGATCAACATTGCCCCCGCTGAGTATTATGCCAACCCGCCGCCCGACTACGGTCACCCGGTTTTCGAGCAGGGCGGCCAGCGCCAGCGCACCCGTGGGCTCAACCACCAGCTTGAGCCGTTCCCAGAGCACATACATAGCCTGTAGAATGGCTGTTTCTGAGACGGTTACCATGTCGTCCACATAGCGCTGCACCAGCGGAAAAGTGACGGCTCCCAGCGATGGCGTGCGCGCGCCATCGGCGATCGTGTCAGGGTTGTGGACGCGGTGCAGGCGACCTGTTCGGAACGAACGGGTCGCATCGTCTGCGCGTTCGGGTTCAACTCCGATCACACGACAACGAGGAGCCAGCGTCCGGACGCTGAGGGCCGAACCGGAGAGCAGGCCGCCACCCCCGCAGGGTACCAGTAGCACGTCGAGCGGGCCCGTCTCTTGCAGCAATTCACGGGCTGCCGTGCCCTGTCCGGCTACAATCTGCGGATGATCATAAGGCGGAATGAGCATCAGCCCGCGCTTGGCCGCCAGTTGCTGACCAAGGGCTTCGCGGGTGATCTGCCGGGGATCGTACCGTACAATTTCGGCACCATAGCTGGCTGTGGCGGCCTGTTTGACTTCCGGCGCGTTCTGAGGCATCACCACGGTCACCGGCACGCCGAGCAGGCGCCCGGCCAGGGCCAGGGCCTGGGCATGGTTGCCCGAGGAATAGGTGAGCACGCCACGTTGTCGCTCGGCTTCTGGAAGCGTACGCAGCGCGTTGTAGGCCCCTCGGAATTTGAAGGAGCCTGTCCGCTGAAAATTTTCGCACTTAAAAAACAGGGTGGCCCCCGTGAAGCGATCAAGCGTGCGGCTGCGCATTACCGGAGTGCGGTGCGCTACGTTCGCCAGCCGCCGGGCGGCAGCCTCGACATCCGCGTAGGTAGGTAATACTTCTATCATCAATATTTACAGAAGAAAGCGTTTTTGCATAAAAAATTATGTTGATAGACGAAAATTATTTTAATAAAATCATATAAAAGTTTGGTTAGCCTTAACTAAAGAAGCAATGCCATGAGACCTCGCCACAGCTTGTTGCTTGGAACCTTTTTGCTGGTCGCTATGGTCCAGGCCCAGGAGGTTCAACTGGGAGCCGATGTGGTCAGTCGGTATATCTGGCGCGGGACGGACTTTGGCGAGTCGATGAGTGTGCAGCCAGGATTGTACCTGTCGGTGGGGGCGCTGACGGTGGGCACATGGGCTTCGTATGCAATCACACCTCCTGGCGCCAGCGCCAACGAACACGATCTGTATGTCAGTGTGAACCTGGGAGCCCTCTCCGTGGGGGTGACGGATTATTATTTTCCTGCACCGGGCGGGGCGAAATTCTTTAATTTTGACGGAGGTGGCAAAGGCGCGCATTATCTGGAACCATTTGTTCAGCTCAATGGTCCGGCGCATGCGCCGTTTATTCTGTTTGTCGGATTGTTGGCCTATAATGATCCGGACAATTCCATCTATCTGGAGGGGCGGTTTCCGTTTGAAGTCAATGGGGTAGCTATGGAGGTGACTGTGGGTGCTGTGGCCGGCGAGAGCGCATTTTACAACACCGGTGGGACAGCGCTGGTTAATCTGGGCCTGTCGGCTACCCGGGTGATTCCGATCACTGAAACGTTCAGTTTGCCCGTCTTTGTGCGTTATATCCTGAATCCCAATCCGCGGGTGGAGCGCTCGTATCTGGTGTTTGGCTTTCGCCTTTAAGTTTCAGGGTTGAGCAGAAGCAGCGCCCCGGCTGGTTTCAAAAGCCGGGGCGCGTTGCCTTTGGCGTCAGGAAATGTCACCGTTTGACCCTTGGTCGGCAGGAGGCAGCTCTTGCGGAGGGGCAGGGCGACGCTCTACAATCACGTCTATGTCACTGACCAGGGCTGCGATGGCACCAACGGCGGCCAGGGTTGGCGCAAACAACACGGCAGCCGCTGCCCCACCGATCCCGACCGATAGAGGAATTTCCAGTAAAACCCGATCATCCTTTTTCAAGATGACACGCCGTGCATTCCCTTCCTCAATAATCTCACGGACACGGTCCAGCAGCTGGCCGCCCCGAACTTTAATCGTTTCCAGATGCTGCTTGGGCTCATTCATGGTATTTTTTCTGGATTGACATGTATGGCTGGATCTGCTGATCCCTACGTTCTATTGTGGATCGGGTTGCACTTCTGATGGGAAAGTCGCGTAACGCTTCAGTTGATCGTAGTGTACAGACGAAATTCAAACCAGAGTAACATGGCGCTGTCTGTCGATCCAAAGGGACAGCCCGCTTCTCGGTATGCCGCCCAAGCCCGATGATACAACGCGATGACATAACGCTGAAGCACCGGCGGCAACTCGGCTATGGCTTCGGGATCGAATACGAATGACATGGAACGGCCGGACACTGCTTTCATTGTGTGGTTTGGTGGCAACGTTTGGCCTATAGAGGGGGGATCGGCCGAATCCGCGCCGAGTTAAGCCTGGAGATGGGATTGCGCTTTTTTTGCCTGATCGCGTGAGCCAAAGTACGTGCTTTTCAAGAGTCTCTTCTTAAGCCGCTCAGATGCTTTTGGAAGTAACAGGAGCGATGGCGGTTGATTAGATTCCAGCGGGTGATGAAGCACAAAACATGGGCGGTGATGCATCCTGCTTTTGCTGAAATGCGGTCGAAGGTTCGGAGCAGGCCAGAGTCGGCCTTGCTGGTAGTGGATCGAGAAGGCATCGTGCGTGCCATAAGTCCTGGACATGTGGACTGGCTGGGGCCAAGGCGGCATCGGTTGTTGGGGCATCTATGGTGGGGGGTGGTGCACCGCGACGATCTGGAACGGGCGTTGCACCACGTGCGGCGTGTTCAGGAGGGGATAGGGGGGACTCAGGTCTGGCAGGGGCGCGTGCGCACCGGAGCTGGCAGGTGGTGTTGGGTTCAGATGACCGCGGTGCTACAGGGCGACGGGTTGGTCCAGTTGTTGCTCACCCCCGTGCAGGTTGGGACTTAAACCGGTATGCGAAGCAATTGGCGGCATATATGGACGCTGATCGGCAGCATGTTGCTGGTGGGGGGCGGTTACGCTCAGTCCACCTCCTGTGCCTTTCGGACCGGGCAGTATGCTACGTTGCTGCTTCCGGTGGAAGCCTTTCGGGGACTTGATATCAGGCCGGGCGACCTGCTGCAGGCCTATACGCCTGAAGGGCGATGTGCCGGTCAGGTTCGCTGGAACGGCGACAATACGGCCTTGGCCCTCTGGGCAGATGATCCTATGACGCCGGAGAAAGAAGGCTTTGTCGCGGGCGACAGCCTGCGTCTGGTGCACTGGCGTCCTGGTCGGCCACCGCGCCTTTTACAGCTTGTTCTGGCAACCGGCCGGTCCTACTGGGTCGGTGTGAATCGGTACGTACCGGACGGGATTTACCGGGCACGGCATCTGGTACCGGTTCGGTGAAGGAAACTTTCAGCTTTTCTCCTGGATACCAGCAGCGCTATGCACGAAGCTGGCCTGTATCGACATGGAATCTCTGGATCCAGCTATTCGCATTGTCTGGCGTATCAAACTGTTGCTATGGACGCTGGCCGGAACGCTGCTCGCGCTGGTTTATGAGTTAACCCATTGGTTTGCCCCAGATCGGTGGGGACCTCAGGGCTTCTGGGTACTTCTGGTGCTGCTTCTTGGGAGTAGTCTCAGTTGGTGGCTTCCGAAATTGCGCTATCGATACTGGCGGTATGCGTTGTCTCCGGAAGAGCTTGTCTTAGAGCGCGGAGTACTTGTGCGAGTGCGAACAATTGTGCCGCTGCGCCGCGTGCAACATCTGGATATTGCGCAGGATTTGATTGAGCGGGAGTTGGGATTGGCCCGGATTGTCCTGCATACGGCCGGTACCCGACACAGTGCGGTCGTGTTACCCGGTCTTCGACAGGAGCAAGCTGAAGCATTACGAGAAAAAGTCAGGCAGTATCTCCTGGAGGATACGCTCTGATGGAACAGGATGCTGCACAGGTAAAGCCATCAGCCCCTCTCGCCATGCGCCGGCTGCATCCGCTGACGCTGCTGGTGCGTCTGGTGATGAGTTCTCCGGCGCTTGGTATTTTGCTTCTGCCAACGCTTCGCGGTCAACCCGTGGACCGAGGAACGCTGGTGCTCGTGATTCTGTATGTACTTGTTGCCTTTCCGTTGATTCTGGCGCATTACATTCGTTTCCGGTATGCACTGACCCCGCGTGAGTTGATCATCGAAAGCGGTGTGTTGACCCATCGGCGTCGAAATATCCCGATCGATCGGATCCAGAACGTACAGATTGAGCGCACCTTGCTGGCGCGGCTATTGGGATTGGCCCGTGTGCGTATTGAGACAGCCGGAAGTGCAGAGACCGAAGGGGAAATCGCGTTTGTTCGTCTGGCCGAAGCGCAACGTCTCAAGGAGCAGGTGCAGACTTTCCGGCGCGATTATGGGGCGGCAACGCAGACGCCCCCGCAGCGCCGAACGCTGCTTTTTGCTATGAGTCTCGGGCAACTGCTTCGGTCCGGAGCCTTCCGGTTTTCGCTGGTGTACCTGGCCGGGATATTTTCCGGCATGGAGTATTTAGAGCTGACCCCTGAGGATCTGATAGACTGGGTGGTCCGGGGGCGGCTTCACTGGGTACAGGAAGCGTTCGCGCAGGCGCCGCTGCTGGCGACAACGGCCACGCTGCTGCTGGCCGCGCTGCTGGGTTGGCTGGCCGGTATTGTAATTCATGTAGTGCGCTTTTATGACTTTCAGCTCTGGCAGGAAGGCGAGCGGCTTTACCTGCGTAGCGGCCTGTTTACCGTAGCGGAGCATGTCGTGCCGAACCGTCGAATACAGGCCCTGGTGATCCGCACCAATCCATTGATGCAGCACTTTGGATGGTATGCATTGGAGGCCCAGTTGATGGGCATCGGGCAGGAGACGCAGGGAGTCCGTATGCTCGTACCCTTTGCACGGCCTGGCGAGATTCAGCGCATTGCTGCCTGCGTATGGCCCGTTGCCTGGCCTGCAGCCTGGGAAAAGGTATCGCCCCGAATGATGCGACGGACAACCATACGCTACTTGGTCGCTGGCACGGTGTTGCTGCTGGGGCTGGGCTGGATCTGGCCGGCAGCGCACTGGCTGCTGGTAGGGGTACCGTTGGGGGCGCCCTTGATGGCCTGGTTACAGTATCGCCGGCACGGCTATGCGCTGACAGAGCAATACCTGTTTGTGCGTCAGGGCGTTTTCCGACATCGTATCTGGTGCCTGCCCTATTGCAAAATGCAGGTCTTTTCAGTAAGGCGTTCGCTCTTCCAGCGTCGGTGGAAGCTGGCCAACCTGGATGTCGATATGGCCGGTGCTCCGTTTACCGGCACGCCTGTAGTGCGTGATCTACCGGAGACTGTCGCCGAGCAGCTATTGCAGGCGGTTTATGCGCGTTTTCAAACCTGCTGGAAGATGCAGGCCCCTTCTGCGTAATGAACAGGGGGCAGAATGGTTGTGCTTTTCCGAAGGAGTAATTTTTCCAGGAGTGGCAGAAACCTTTCGAAGCTGTCAGCCCGCTATCTAAAGCTCCGGACGAAACGTTGGAACCCGCGCGTTGCCATAGTGCTGGCCATGGGGGAGCATTCCTGGAAAAGCCTCCCGTCAGGAGTTTTTACTGAGGGCACGTGTTGGTGGGGTTTAAGCAGATCTACTGGCTGCGAGGTTCGATCTGGATACATATGGCACCGGGTATGCAGCGAGCAGGGAGCGTTTGAGGTAGCCCAGCGACTGGAAAGGACGGTTAGCCCTCGGAGAGTATTGTGCAGATGTTCTGTCCACATTCGTTCCGGCTGGGCTTCTGTTTGGTTTCCTGTCTATCTGCACGGTCGCGGGGCAGGAGGATAACGGGTTTTCCTGGCACCGATTGGCAACGTTGCGCTCAAGGAAGCTTGCGTTTTGCTCTACCTGTTAAGCCGCTTCGGAAGGTGCCTGTTGATCAGCGTCAAGCTTCAGAAGGCGCTGGCTATTCCGAAAGGTACTCCTAATGATCCCGAAAGGGCGTACGGCTGCCACAATAGCAGTATGCTGAGGTGATCTGAGCGTTGGGGGCAAAACAGCGGATGCCGCGTAGAAAGGCAGAAAGCACGATTGCGTACGGATGCATCCGCTATTGTTGCCGGGGACGGTCTGGCTGGACACCGCCCTGCCCGACGAAGAGAATCGACGAAGCCTGCTTTTCATGCGGCCGGTGCGTGTGCTGCAGGCCGACACGCCGGCGCAAGTGCCGGCGTTGTTGCGGGCCCTGGACGGGGCCGTGGCGGCTGGCTATTACGTGGCTGGTTATATGGCCTATGAGGCCGGCTATGCGCTGATGCCGGTGCCGCTGCGCGTGCCAGATGATACAGGACCTCTTGCCTGGTTCGGGGTCTATGAGATGCCGCATGTGCTGACGCCGGCCAGCCTGGTCATGTTGACAGCGGAGACCGGATCGTATGCGGTGCAGCAACTGCAACCGGTGCTTTCGCGGAAGGCTTATCGAGAACGGGTACAGCACATTCGGCAATTGATTCGCGAGGGCGAGGTCTATCAGATCAACTTCACCATGCCGCTGCGTTTCCATTTCGAGGGAGATCCGCTGGCATTTTATCTGGCGTTGCGGCGGCAGCAGCCGGTGGCCTACGCTGCCTTCATCAATACAGGAGAGCGCCTGGTACTGAGCCTGTCACCCGAGCTATTCTTTCGGCGGGAAGGTGAACGCATCTACACGCGCCCGATGAAAGGAACGGCACGACGCTCGTCGCTTCCGGATGAGGATGCGCGCTTGGCTGAGGCGTTGCGTAACGACGAGAAGAACCGGGCTGAAAATCTGATGATCGTCGATCTGTTGCGAAACGATCTGGCGATCTGCTGCACGCCCGGATCTGTAGAAGTCTCTGAGCTGTTTCGCATCGAGGCTTATCCGACGGTCTGGCAGATGACCTCGACAGTAAGGGGACGGTTGCGTGCGGACATTGGGTACGCAGATCTATTTCGGGCCCTGTTTCCGTCCGGGTCCGTTACGGGCGCTCCCAAAGTGCGGGCTATGCAGCACATCGCACGGCTGGAGCCAACAGCCCGGGGGATCTACTGTGGGGCCGTTGGTTATGTGGCTCCAGGAGGTGAGGCAGTATTTAACGTGGCGATCCGCACGCTGGAGCTGGTGGGAGCAACGGGGCGTATGGGCGTGGGCAGTGGGATTGTATGGGATTCGGATCCGGATGCGGAGTACGAAGAATGCCTGCTGAAAGGGCAGTTTCTGCGGGCTGCTGCCGAACCGTTTGCATTGATCGAGACGATGCGCTGCGAACAGGGGCGTATTCCCCTGCTGGAGGCCCATCTGGAACGTCTGCGCCGCTCGGCCGCGCACTTTGGATTTCGGCTGGATGAGGGTCGGCTTCGGAAGCAATTGGAGCAGGTGCGGCGGGCACTGGATCCTGCCCGGGTATGGCGGTTGCGGTTGACGCTGGAAGTCACGGGTCGGGTAACATTGACCAGCGCCGAACTGGAGTCAACGCCCCGGCGTCTCTGGCGGCTCTGTGTGGCAGATAAACGACGGGATCCTTCGGATCCGCTACTGTATCACAAGACGACCCGCCGGGCTCATTACGAG
>JALSJJ010000184.1 GCA_026989375.1 Rhodothermus sp. | reverse complement strand
GGGATAACCGACGGGCTGAGGCGTTGTCTGATCAAGCAGTTTCCGGAGTACGAGGAAGCTGTGGTCAAGCTGGCCTGCTGTGCGGCCAATGTGCCGCGAGGGGGAGGCGGGCATGTCCTGCCCGGCCCATCTTTTTTGACATCGACGTGCTGGTGCGGGCGGGCGACAGGCGGTGAGGGGATTCATGCAGCTACGTCCATTCCGGTGAAAACCCGACCAATGACTTGGGCGTGGGCGATGAATGAGTAGATCTGCCGGAATCAGGGCCAGGAGCTATGGGCATGTATGATCTGGGGACGTCCTCCAAGTGAATGTTTGGGCGTTACTTGCAAAGAGCAGGTTTCGATCAACACCTTCTCGTCGAGCACATCCCTGAGGAGCGTGGAAATCAGATGTCAGGGAGCAGAAAACGAAAGGAAAAAGACCGTGGATTCTTGAATTTATGATATTTTAAATGTTGTATGAAAATGGGGAGTGTTGATAGAGATATACAAAAGACTTACAGTATCATATAATTATAAAAAGTTTAGCAAACCGTGAAAGCTATGAAACAGATTAATGTTGCCCTTCGCCGCTATGGGCAAATTCTTATGTGTTATTGGCCGTGGGAGTAGCACGTGGTGCCGGTGAGGCCCTCCCTTTTTTTCCGGAGGGAGGGCCCGGTGGCCCCACCCGTCATATCATCAATGCTGCATTGCCTATGCCTTGGGATGAAATGCCAGAGCCGTGCTTTATAAAGCGCGGTCTCTTCTGGATCAGCATGGCCTGCATGGTGGTGGCCGGATGCAAGCGCGGCGGAACCCTTGGGGAAGTGCAACATCCCTGGCTGGCCCAGGTGCCCCGGTTCCCAGGGCCGAAAGATACGCTGTATGTAGAAGCAACCCTTGATCGAACAATTCCTTCTGACGAACGGCACCTTATTGGCCGGATTGCCGCTGGTCTGATCGGAGAGCGATACATTTACATCGCTGATGATGAGTATAAAGGCGTGCATGTCTATGACCGCCAGGGAAAATGGTTGAAGATGGTGGGTAGAGGGGGAGAGGGGCCGGCCGAGTTCCTTCGCCCTGCCCAGCTCGGATGGATCGGACGGGACACGCTGGCGGTGCTGGACGCCGGCCGGGGACTGCTCAAGCTGTTTCGGGTCCAGGATACCACGATTGCCTATCTGGAGGACCTGAAGCTGGTCTCGGGCGTCGAGGACTTCTGTGTGTTGCAGCATCGGCTATATGTGCGGGGAAGTGATGGCCAACTGGCGCATTATGTGCACGTGTACGATCTCAAGGGACGGCGCCTGCAATCCTTTGGACGCATTCCCGGTGGCTACGAAGATGAGCTGGTTCGGGTTTATGTGGCCGGAGGCCTTATCGCATGCCTGGAGACGGAACAGCTGATCATAACCGCCTCGAGAATATTGCCAGTAATTACTGCCTATCGGCCCGATGGCACCTTGCTATGGGAATATCGCCTGCCCGATTTTGTCCCCGTCCGCATTTATCTGCCTGAACCGGGCATCCTGGAAATGGATACGCACAAGCGTTATGATGTGATTATGGCCCTGGCGCCGTTTATGAAGGGAGTGTTCTGGCAGATAGGACACAGAAATAACATGCGTTTTGTGGGCTTCACCACATATTATATTGATGCAAATGGCAACGCTTATGTTTTGAGTGAAGAAAGTTTTTATTCAAATGTGATTTTGAATATAAGATCATTTTCCATTATAGGAGGCAATAACTTTCCAGAACCTAAAGTTGTTTCCGGATTTCTTGAAGTGCAAAATGAGGCTGTTTAATTACATATTATTATTCTTGCTGGAATTTGTATCAACCATTCTATATTACACGGTTAAGCATGCAGGATGGATTAATGCAAAAGGTGGACTATACCCCTTCTTATCGTGCCACGTCGGGCTATGAAACCCTGTTTATCTACATTGGGTCGTCCCGATGTGGATGGTCTAACGTAGAGGAGCTTCCTGCTGTGGTCAAGCAACTGAAGCAGAAGGTGAAAGCCTTTGCCGATCAGCAGGGGGATCGATTTGTGGCGATTGGCATTGCGGCCGAATGGTCGGTGGACGATGGCATTCGGCATCTTGCTAAATTCGGTGGGTTTGATGAGATCATTGCGGGGAGAAACTGGAATAATACCGGGGTGATGCGGTATGTCTGGCAGGATTTTCCCGGAGAGGCCGCCACACCGCAGGTGCTGGTCGTTCGGCATCGGCTGCTTGTTGCCCCGCAACTGCGGGCTTTTCAGGCGCCGAGGTTATTGGCGCGCAAGGTGGGTGTGGAGGAGTTGATGCGTTGGGAAGAGCATTTCCGACTTCGGGATATTTCCTGAGGAAACGAGCGTAAGGGCCGGCACGAAGGTATTTTCGCCCAGCCAGCATGCAGCGCATAGGAGCGTAGGCTGTTTGGAGAGAGGCCCTTAGACCGCAGGCCGTCGTTGCATTGATACGAAAAGGATCGTATCTTTCCTGCATCATACGAAAGCCGGTCGGTTGACGTTATTATCCGGAGGCCGAGTCGATTGCGTTTCAGGAACCGGGCTTTTCTGAACATATGCGTCAAAGTACACAGAGATGGCTATCTGTGGGGATCGCGTTGCTGCTGGCAGGAGGGAGCCTGGCAGCCTGCCGGTCGGAAACTGAGGAGGCGGAGGACGCGCCGCGTCTGGTCGTTACGGATACGTTGACGCTTCGGCCGCTCTTTCGCCTGGGCGATACGCCGACGTTGCTGTTCGGGATCGTGCGTGCGGTGTTTTTTGACCGGCAGGAGCGGCTCTGGATCGCCGATGGAAAGGCCGCTGCCTTGTATGTGTTCGGGCCGGAGGGTAAGCTGGTGCAGCAGATCGGACAGAAAGGCGAAGGCCCCGGCGAGTTTCAGGGGATCGGGGGAATGGTCCGGGGCGTCAACGATTCCGTGTATGTCTGGGACTGGCGGCTCCAGCGGCTGAGCGTGTTCACGCCGGAGGGAACCTTTGTGCGGGCGTTTTCGGCAACGTTTGGCACCTGGCCGTTGCGGGGATTGCCGGAGGGGGTGCTGGTTATGTATTCAGCTCCTTTCAGAGCTGGGGAGGACGCCGATGATCAGGAACGACGTCGGATTGTACAATTGTTGAGCTTTGATGGAGCGGTGCAGATCGACACCGTTTTGAACTTGCCCGATGCGGAATATCTCGTCGTACGGGGAGCCAATTTTGTGAGCGTGATGGCGGTGCCTTTCGGTCGGGCACCAATCATCCGCGTCGATGGGGCCGGACGTATCTGGTATGGCCAGACGGATCGGCTGGCGCTGTTTCGCTATGATTGGCGAAACGGAGAGACGCAATCGATGATCCGATACTGGGTGCCACCTGTGCCGGTGGTGCAGGCGGAGCGAGATTCCCTGTTGCGGCGCTTCGAGCTATTGCACGAGGCCGCGTATTCGTTTCCTGAAAACAAACCTGTGTTTAGTAATTTTGTGGTGAACGAAGCGGGTACGCGCATCTGGGTAGCGCTGAGCCGACCATATCGGGCGCGCATGACGTCCTGGGTTGTGTTTGACGGGCAGGGCCGGCCGCTGGGGGTGGTGCCGCTGGCGAAGCATCTGGAGATACTGGCTATTTCCGACACGCGGGTGGCGGTCTTGGAACCTGAAAATCAGGTGGTGACTGTGTACGAACTTCCTGAAATGCTGCGTGTGACATGAATCGAATGGCTTCAGAGACAGTGCAGACGGCTGGACGGCGGCGGGTGCAAAGCTGGCACGTGGCCGCACTGGTGCTCGTACTGGCCGTTGGCGGGTTGCTCCTCTACGCTTTCTGGCCGGTGTTGACCGGGCAGGAAGAGGCGCAGCGTCCCGAAGAGGTGCAGGCCTCGGCGCCGCCGGTAGTAGTTGAAGCCGTGGTGGTCCAGCCCGTGGACTTTCCGTTGCAGGCGGAGGCGACCGGTACGCTGGCGCCCTGGCGGGAGACGGAAGTCAGTGCCGAAGTGAATGGGCGGGTGGTTGAACGTCGGGTAAAGGAAGGGGATCGGGTAGCGGCCGGTCAGGTGCTTGTGGTGCTCGACGATGCTGAGGCCCGGCTGGCGCTGGCCGAGGCCGAAGCCGCTTTGCTGAAAGCTCGAAGCGAGTATGCGGTGCAGCTCAGCCAGACCGGCACGGCAGCTGTCGATTCGACCCGGTTGGCCGAAGCGCGAAGGGCCTGGCAGGCGGCACAGGAGGCCTACGCCCGGGGAGAAATTGATGAGGCAGCTTTGGACGAAGCGCGGCACCGCTACGAGGCGTTGTTGTTGCTTTCTGGAGCGCAGCGGGAGGCTGTGCGTCGGGTGGTGACCGGATTGGCCGAGGCCGAGCAGCGCGTGGCAAGGGCTCGGCTGCAACTCAGCCGCACGCGTATTCGGGCGCCGTTTGTCGGGCGTATTGCTGATCTACAGGTGGAAGTGGGACAGCATGTAGGGCCTGGTCAGGTGCTGATGCGGCTGCTGGACGATCGGCGCATGAAGGTCGAAGTCGATGTCTTAGAGGCCGACCTGGTGCATATCCGTCCAGGCGCTTCGGCTTGGGTGCGGCTGCCGGCCCTGGGGGATACGGTGGTGACGGGAGTCGTGCATACGATCAATCCGCAGATCGATCCGAAAACAGGGGCGGGACGGGTCACCGTGGCTGTGCCGAATCCAGAGGGACGGCTGCTGGCCGGGATGTTCGCCTACGTAGCGCTGGAGACGCGCCGCCTGCCGAATCGGTTGGTCGTACCGGCCGAAGCGGTACTGGTGCGGCAGGGGCGCGACTTGGTCTTTGTGATTCGGAACGGGCGGGCGCAATGGACATACGTGACGACTGGACCACGATCGGGCGATTATGTGGTGCTGCTTGATGGTGTAGCGCCGGGCGACACAGTGGCCATCAGTGGGCATCATGCGTTGGCTCATGATGCGCCGGTGCAGGTGGCAGCCATCCGTCCAGCCTTTCTAACCATGGACTGATCTGTTACGATGCGAGCGCTGGTTGGCTGGTGTCTTCGGCGTCCGGTAGCCGTTACGGCTTGGTGTCTGCTGGTCATAGGATTGGCAGCCATTGCCTATGTGCGGTTGCCGGTGGCGCTTTTGCCAGAGTTGCGTTATCCAGCACTGGCGGTCTGGACGGCTTATCCGGACGTTCCCCCTGATCGTGTAGAGCGGGCGGTGACCGAACGGGTGGAGGCGGCTGTGGCGGGGGTGGAGGGGGTGCTGGAGGTGACCGGTCGTAGTCTGCTGGGCGGCAGTCTGGTTGTGCTTCGCTTCGGATGGAATACGGACTTGAATCTGGCGCTGCTGAATGTCCGGGAACAGCTTGATCAGCTGGGCAATGCGCTGCCAGACGAAGCGGAGCGACCGGTGGTGCTTCGGCTCGATCCGAGCGATCGACCCATCATGATGCTGGCTCTTCGGCAGGCTGTGCCACGTGACACTGTCCGCCGTGTGGCTGCTGAAAGCCGGCAGGACCTGGTGGCGCTCAAGCGATTGGCCCGCGACGTGGTGGCGCGTCGGCTGGAACAGCTCGAAGGTGTGGCCCGCGTGCGCGTAACGGGCGGCTATGAGCCAGAGGTCGAGGTGCGCCTTGATCCGGAGCGGCTGATCCGGTATGGGTTGACCGTAGCCCAGATCGAACAGCGATTGCGAGCTGCTAATGTGACGTTGCCGGGTGGATTAATCCGGCGGGGTCCTTTCCGCTATGCCGTTGAGGTCAGCGGGGCGTTTACCGAGCCGACCGACGTAGCCGAAACGATCGTGGGCTATGCCGGACGTACGCCATTGCGACTGGCTGATGTGGCCGTAGTGCGTCCAGGGGTAGCGGAGCGTCGGGGACTGGTCCGTTTCGATGGCGAAGAGGCCCTGTTGCTGCTGGTGGAGCGGGCAGCCGACGCCAACACAGTGGCGACGGCCCGGAGCGTGCGCCGCACGCTGCGTGAGCTGGAGGCGGAGGTGCCGGGCATTCAGCTCGATGTTGTTGTGGACGAGAGCCTGTTCATCCGCCAGGCCATAGCCGGCGTGCAGCAGGCGGTGCTGCTGGGCGGGATGCTGGCGCTGGTCGTGCTGCTGATCTTTCTACGCCGACCCCGGGTGCTGCTGGCGGTAGCCGTGGCTGTGCCGCTATCGCTGGCCTTGACGCTGATAGCCTTTGAAGTGGCCGACATCACGCTGAACCTGCTTTCACTGAGCGGGCTGGCGCTGGGTGTGGGGATGCTGGTGGACAATGCCATCGTCGTGACCGAAAATATTGCCCGCCTGCGCGAACAGGGGCACGCGCCGCTGGAAGCCGCCCGCGAAGGAACCGTCGAAGTGGCCGCTGCGATTACGGCCAGCACACTGACTACAATTGCCGTCTTTGGTCCGCTGGCGTTTGTGGAAGGGCTGGCCGGACGGCTCTTTCGCGATCAGGCGCTGGCCGTGGTTTTTTCGCTGCTGGCGTCGCTGGTGGTAGCGCTCACGGTGGTACCGGTGCTGGCCTCGCGGGATCGCCGAACGGGACGGCTGGAGCCGCTGGGAACGCGCTGGCTGCTCGTGCGCTACGAGGCCCTGCTGCGCAAAGCGCTCCAATACCGCGGGCGCGTTATGCTGCTGACAATCACGGTGCTGGTGGGGGCGCTCGTGCTTGCCTGGCGATTGCCGCGTCAGGTGATGCCTCGTGCTGATCTGAAACGCCTGACCGTTCATCTCAGCGCGCCACCCGGTACCGATCTGTCACAGCTCAGCCAATGGGCTGCACAGCTCGAAGCCAGGGTGCTCCGACTGCCTGCTATTCGGCATGTGCTGGCCGATCTGGGCGAGCGGGACGAGGCGCGGCTCGATCTGGATCCACGGCCCTCTTATGAAGGCACACTGACGCTGCTGCTCGACGAACGGGCACGCTCGGAGGCTGTGGCTGAACAGGTGCGCCGGCTTCCGATGCCTCCTGCATTGCAGGTCGAGATTCTACCGGAACGTACCCGGCTCGAAGCGCTGCTGGCTCGGGGAGAAGCCGATCTGTGGCTGGACTTGCAGGCCGATCTACGCACCGAAGCCGAAGCAGCGGCCGATAGGTTGCTGACTCAGCTCCGTCGAGAACCTGCGCTGGTCAACGTACGGCGTGCCTTTGCCGAAGAAGTGCCAGGTTATGCGCTGTACTTCCGACGTGACGTGATGGTGCGTTTTGGCGTAGATGCCCGGCAGGTGGCCGACTGGCTGGCGGCGGCTGCTCGGGGCCTGGAAGCGACAGCGCTACAGACGGTCAACGAGACGATTCCTATTCGTCTGCGCTTGCCCGAAGCCCAGGCATTGCAACGCCTGTTGCAGACAGAAATCCCTACGGCACAGGGACTCAAGCCGATCGGCCTGTTTGTCGAAGCCCGGCCCGTATCGCTGCCGGCCTCCCTGTTGCGGGCCGGACAGGCACCGGTGGTGCGGCTGCTGGCCGACGTAGCGCCGAAGGCGGATCTGGCGGCAGCACGTGAGGCCCTGACCCGGGCGTTGGAGGCCCTGCCGCCGGGGGTGCGGGGTACGATCGGCGGAGCTACCGATGCCTTTCGGGAAGGGTTGCGCGGTGCTGCCTGGAGCCTGCTACTGAGCCTGTTGCTTGTTTTTCTGATCCTGGCTGCTCAGTTTGAAAGCCTGCGTCAACCCCTTATTATCCTTTTTACCGTGCCGCTAGCCACCATCGGAGTTACGCTGACGCTCTTTCTCTTTGGCCAGTCGGTCAACCTGATGAGCCTGACCGGTCTGGTGGTGCTGGTCGGGATCGTTGTGAACGATGCGATCATCAAAATAGACTTTATCAATCGGCGCCGGGCCGAAGGGAGACCGCTCTTTGAAGCTATTGAGGCGGCCGGACGCGACCGATTACGTCCTATTCTGATGACCACGATAACAACAAGTCTGGGGTTGCTGCCACTGGCGCTTGGGCTGGGAGCCGGGGCAGCCCTGCAGCAGCCACTTGCGCTGACGATCATCGGGGGACTGCTCAGCGCTACGCTGCTAACTCTGATTGTAGTACCCGTACTTTACGTGCTTGTAGCCGGAAGTGAACGTCGGAGGTTATGAATGCGTGGCAGACAGCCGGCGGATGGATAGGGTGGCTGCGGCGACCCGTAGCTGTGCTGTCGTGGGCCACAGCCC
The DNA here is from genome assembly GCA_026989375.1 of Rhodothermus sp. Taxonomy (GTDB): domain Bacteria; phylum Bacteroidota; class Rhodothermia; order Rhodothermales; family Rhodothermaceae; genus Rhodothermus. The sequence continues at coordinate 4,259 of JALSJJ010000184.1, read as the reverse complement.
TGCTCCTGGCAGGACTATGGGTCGGCCAGCAGATACCTATTGAATGGGTGCCCCGTGTAGAGCTGGCCGAAGTGCATATTGCGGCCACATGGCCCGGGGCTGCCCCCCGCCAGGTCGAGCAGTATGTAACTGCACCGATCGAACGGGCTGTGCAGCGCGTGCCCGGCACGGTGCATGTCGAAAGCCTCTCAGAGGAAGGACGGGCCACTGTCATCCTGCAGGTGGCTCCGGACGTTCCGCTGGGTCCCTACGTCGCGCAGGTGCGCGAGGAGCTGGCGCGGCTGCGGGGCGTGCTCCCCGACCGTGTGGTACCTCAGCTCACGCGTGCCGTACCCGAACAGCTTCGTGAACAACAGGGCTTTCTGACCCTTCAGTTGGTAGGACCGCTCGAACCAGAAGCACTACGAAAACTGGCCGACGAACTGGTAGCTCCCCGCCTGCGGAGCGTTCCGGGAGTCGCCTTTGTCCGGGTGGCCGGGGGACGTGAACGCGAGCTGCGCATTACGCTGGATCCGGATCGGCTGGATGCGTATGGGTTAGGACCTTCTCGCGTGCAGCAACAACTGATCGATGCGTTGCGCGACCGAAGCTATGGCCGCTGGCAAACCAAGCAGGGCGATTGGCTACTGTTTACCCCACCGGAGACCGATCTGGAGGCCATCCGCAATCTGGTATTGTTGCAGCCAGCGCCTGACGCCACGCCGGTGCGACTCAGAGACGTGGCAACGATCGTGCTGGGACCTGCACCCGCCCGATCGATTAGCCGGGTGGACGGCCAGCCTGTCGTTACGCTGGTGCTGGATCGAAAACCCGGAAGTCATTTGCTGACCGTAGCTGACGCGGTGCACGCTACGGTAGACCGGCTGCGGACCGAGCTGCCCGACGGGGTGCGGCTGCTGGTGGTGCTGGACCGCAGCGAAGATGTACGTCGCCAGTTGCGCGACCTGCTGTTGCGCGGCGGGTTAGGCTTTGCGCTGCTGGTGCTGGTGCTGCTGGCACTCCTCCAGAGCGTGCGGGCCTGTGTGGCGGTGCTCTTCAGCGTCGGTGTGGCGGTGGCCGTAGCGCTGCTGCTGTTCCGTCCGCTCGGACTAACGCTGAACCTGATTACGCTGGCAGGGATGGCATTGGTGGCCGGTCTGCTGGTGGACAACAGTGTGGTGGTGGTCGAGCAGCTACTGGTGCAGCGGCGGCGCCTGCGCGCCCGCGGCCTACAAGGACTGGCACTGGACGCTGAAGCCACGCGCCGGACCCTAAAGACCGTCTGGCTCCCCCTGCTGGGCGGCACGCTGACCACTATGGTGGTGGCCCTGCCGCTGGTGTACCTGAGTGGCGAGCTCCGGACGCTGTTTCTACCCTTTGGCGTGCTGGTCGCCTTTACGCTGGGCGCATCGTTGCTCAGTGCCGTGCTGATTGTGCCCATACTGGGACGCTTTCTACCCACACCGCCGCTCGTGCCGGTCCGACAGTACCGCCGACTGCGTCAGCTAATTGCCTTACCTTACCGCTGTGCGGCCCGATGGCCACGCCTGACCCTGCTGGTGTTGTTTCTGGCGGTGGGCATTCCCCTCTGGGTCGTGCCCGATGAATGGAAACTGCCGGACGAAGACGAACAGGAAACCACCGAAGACCAGACGTGGCGCCTTGTCCGGGAACGGCTGGCCCGGCTTTACAATGCCACGCTGGGACACGACCGGGTACTGACGATCCGACAACAACTCGAACCCCTCCTGGGCGGGGTGCTGCTGCCATTCTTCCAGAAAACCACCTTCGGTCGTCGCTGGCATTATGAAATCCGCCCCGAAGTGTACGTTTACATGGCGTTCCCTCCGGGGACCCCGATTGGCCGCGCCGATACGCTGATGCGACGGTTTGAAGCCGTTGCGCTGGCTTCGCCTTCCGTGGCGCGGACCGTTGCGCAGATTACAGAGCGCTCGGCCTACCTGCGGGTTCGTTTCTATGAAACCGCGCTGCGCACGGTTGAACCCTACCTGGTACGCGAGCGACTCATCCAGCAGGCCATCCAACTGGCCGGGCTGCGCTACCTGTCGGTCAGTGGCCTGCTGGAGCAGGGATATTACAGCGGAAGCGGCATCGCCATCACGGATTTTCGCATTGCGGCCTACGGTCCCAGCTACGAGGACCTGGAGGCACTGTGCGCCCGCCTGGCCCAGCGCCTGAAGGCGGCAACGCCGCGCGTAGCAGCGGTCAACTATAACGTGGATCGTTACGGTCGGCCCGATGCCCGAGAGGTGCTACAATTTCGCTGGACCCCTGAAGCCCAATTGCGCACAGGACTCACCGCAGGCGATCTGGCGGCCGCCCTTCGGCCTGTTTTCAACACGCGTTTCCCTTTCTTCCGGGCTCCGGTGGCCGACGCACCTTATCTGCCGATCCGCATCGAAGTAGCCGGTGCCGAGCAAATCGACGTAGCCCGGCTGATTACACGCCCTCTTCCGGTAACCGATAGTGTGCAGGTACAGCTGGCCAGACTGGCCCCTCCAGAAATTGTACCGACGCCATCGGCCATTGAACGCTTTGACCAGCAGTATCGACGTTACATCAGCGTAGATTTTCGCGGTCCGTGGCGACTGGGTGACCGCATCATTCGCCAGGTTGTCGAATCCATGCCGCTTCCTCCAGGCTACCGCCTGCAGTATCCCACCTACTATTTCTTTGGCGAACGAGAACTCAAACGCACGGCCAGCTGGATGCTGCCCCTTACAATCGTGCTGGTTTTCTTGATTGCCGCGATGGTATTCGAATCGTGGCGCCTGCCTTTCATCATGCTGCTCAGCCTGCCTATGGCAGCTCTGGGCGTAGCCGTTGGCTTTCTGTGGAGTGGGGCCAACTTCGCAGAAGGAGCCTTTATTGGGCTGGTACTTCTGGCCGGGATTGCCGTTAACGATAGCCTTTTACTGGTTGACCGCTACCGACAGCTCCAGCATCAACGACCACACGGCCGGCCCGACCAGCTTGTTCGATTGGCCGTGCGCGAACGACTGCGCCCCATGTGGACCACCACGCTGTCATCTATTGTGGCTCTGCTGCCTTTGCTCCTCTTTCCAGATGAAGAAGGCTTCTGGCTGGGACTGGCCGTCACGGTCATCGGCGGCCTGCTGGCTTCTACCCTCCTGGCCCCCCTGGCCACCGTCGCCCTGATCAGCCGACGCAAATCCTGAAGAACCAAGATGTATTCGTTTGTGCGCCAGAGGCGTAGATAAGAAAGGCTATATTGCGCATGCAGAAATCTGATCGGTCCTACAAGTTCAATGTGGTCACTTCCTTCAAAACCATTGTACCACGCCAATCATGTGGGACGAGTTCAAAGCTGTTGCCCTGCGTGGCAGGGCGATCGACATGGCCATTGGCATTGTTATCGGGATAGCCTTTGGCACTGTGGTGCAGTCGCTGGTAAACGACGTACTGATGCCGCCGATCGGACTGCTGCTGGGGGGTGTAGACTTTTCGGATCTGTTCATTGTTTTGCGTGAGGGCACCATCCCCGGCCCGTATCTCACGCTGGAAGCGGCACGTGAGGTAGGAGCCGTTACGCTGAACGTCGGAGTGTTTTTGAATCAAGTAATAAGCTTTATAATCGTAGTGTTCAGCGTGTTTCTGCTGGGAAAGGGCTTAAGCCAGCTCCAGCGAAAACAGGAAGCGATGCCGGATGCCCCACTAAAACCCTCCCTCCAGGAGCAACTGTTGATGGAAATCCGGGATCTGCTGAAAACCCAACGGCCATAGTTGCACTGGAGTTGAATTGTGCGTAAGATTGGCTCCTGACGAGCATGGATGTGCCCTGGAGGAGAGAAATTTTCTGGAATGCACATGGGCCGGGTGGCGGGCGCCGGTGTTGGGACTGGCGATAGCGCAGAAAGGCGAAAGAATGATTCCCTTGCTCAGGGGCACGATCGCGAAGGTAGCGGTGAAGAGACTTTATTCTGAGAGACAGGGCACCGCCGCGTTCGGAACAGTGCCCTTCTCCGAGAGCAACTGGTTGATGAAGCCACCGAGGTATCATTCGGGCAAATCGCCAGCCAAGGGTGTGGGGGCAAGGGGCACAATGAGCCGTTTGCACCGGCTGTCCGGTCCAGAGGCGGCACCGCTTCCTTGGGATTGCCTGCAAAACAGATCCGATGATTTCAGTTCGAAAAACAATTGTCGCTTGCTTATAAACCGGTAAAACCAGATTAGGTCGATAAAATGGCACGTTGCATCATCTGCTGGGGATTGCTGATCGGGTGGATGGCCGTTGCTGC
>JALSJJ010000183.1 GCA_026989375.1 Rhodothermus sp. | reverse complement strand
CCGACCCACGGCATAGGCCAGCGTGTCGGCTGCCCAGATCATTACCAACAGTCCCAGCGTGATCCAGAAGGCCTGCCGGTCGGTCGGGCCAGCATGCAACCGCAGAGCCAGCAGCCCTCCCAGCAGGGCAGCCGGATACAGGGCTCCGAAGAAGGTGGCAACCAGACGTACCGGCGCTTCAGAGAGCGGGACGCGGCGAAACGGTGCTCGCACCAGCAGACCGATACCCCAGACAATGGCCAGGGGCAATGCTGGTGGCCAGACGGGTATCAGGACCAGCAGCACCCCCAGCAGCACCCCACCACTGCGATAAGCCGGCAGCCCTGCCCCGTGCAACAGCCGGTAACTTTCGGCCATACCGACAACGGCCAGCACCAAGACCACTGCGGTAAACACCGGTCCGCCCAGCCACAACGCCCCCACCAGCAGCGGAATACCTACCAGGGCTGTCAGGATCCGCAGCAGCAGATTGGAGGCCGGGCTACGCGTGCGTTCAACCCGTCGGCGGTTCTTCATCGTCGGGCAAGTCCAGTCCCAGGTGGTCGGCACCCGAGTCAAGACGCGCTTCGGTGTCCGGATCGTGAGCTGGCGGGGCTTCAGGGTCGGCCGCTTCGGCTGCCTGGCGTAGCATCTCCTCATCGACCGGTTCGGACAGGATGCGACGGGCGGCGTCGGCATAGGGGGCCGGCACGCGTACGCTGACCCGCGCCAGGTGGCCCACATTCAGATTAAAGACATGGTCCCGCTGCGTAAAGACAATGGCCGGAATGCCGGCATCGTCCAGTCGATCGCGTACGATATCGGCCTCGTAGTCGGTGCTGCTTCGAAAGACTTCGACCCAGTCTTCGTGTCGGGAAGGATCAGCCATGGCAATGCTCTGTCAGGTTGGCAAAAAGCGGGCCCGGCGCTCCATTCGATACAGCACCCAGCCAAAGCCGAGCGCTCCCAGTCCTACCAGGTACCAGGGCAGCTCCATCTGCTCCAGGTCCTGCCAGCTCAGTCCAGGATGGTACTCGGCATAGGCTGCCAGCAATACCGAGAAGGCATTGTTGGCCAGGTGAACGACGATCGCGCTCCAGAGGCTGCGGGTGCGCCAGACCAGGTAGGCCAGATACACGCCCAGCACGCACAGCGGCAATGCCTGCGTCAGTCGCAGATGATAGAGCCCGAAAACAATACCTGAAAAAAGTACGCCACCGAGCGCCCCCAGTCCCCGCTCAGCCTGTCGCTGCACATAGCCCCGAAATAGCAGCTCTTCACAGAAGGCAGGTACGACAGCCAGCACCAACAGGTTCGCGCCTACGTTGAGTCCACCACGCAACGCAGCCTCGATCAGCTCCATCTGCATGGCATCAAAGGCCCGCCACGACTCAGGCAACGGCAGCGCCTCGTTCACGTGCCCCAGCCACTGCACTACCGGCATCAGAAAGGCCAGCCCCAGCAGCGCCCAGCCCAGGTCTTGCCCCTGTGCCGGCCGAAGTCGCAAAAAGCGACGCGCGTCGCGCGTGTGCAGCAGCGTTAGCAGCCAGGCCGGCAGCGCCAGTCCCAGTACCTGCCCGGCGGTGTTCGCCAGCAACAGGAGCCCGGGCCGCTGCTCCACCAGACGCGGCAGATCCATAAGCACCGACAGATCCTCACCATAGCTCAGGATGCCCCATACCAGCACCAGTGGACTGATCACCAGTTGAAACAGGACAAATGCCAGCACCAGTCCCAGCACGGCGGTCAGCAGTGGCGGCCACTGGGCGCGCTCCAGCGGTCCATTCAGCCAGGCAGTTTGTTCTGACATGAGACGTTACGGTTAGCCTTTTCTGGCCCGAAGATACGGCAGCCGCTTCCTTCCAGGAAAGCCACACCGACGGGAACGTAGCCTGACCTCGAAGCGTATCGTGCGACGCTATGCAGCGGCGTGCACCTTTCATGAGGAATGCATGGACAAAAAGAGCCGTGCACGCCTATATTCTCGGATAGAACAAGCGCCCGTAGCTCAGTGGATAGAGCACCAGCCTCCGGAGCTGGGTGTCGCAGGTTCGAATCCTGCCGGGCGCACGTAAAGCCGGCGATTGCGTGCCGGCTTTCTTTGTATCTTGGCCTGACCGACCACCCATTCACATACATCCATGCGCCTGCTCTGCTACCTGCTGCTGTCGTTGCTGTCTGTTCCCTGCCTGGCTGCTCAGGATACCCTCTGGACTCCCCTTTTTAATGGAAAAGACCTGAGCGGCTGGCAGCATGTAGGAGAAGGACGCTTTGTCGTCGAAAACGGCCTGCTCAAGACTGAAGGGGGCATGGGCTTGCTCTGGTACACCCGCCAGAAGTTCGGCAATGTGGTCATCCGGGTTGTTTATAAGAATCCGGGCGGCAAAAATTCCGGGGTATTCATCCGGATCCCCGAACCTCCTACCGAGCCCTGGATGCCTGTCAATCGCGGCTACGAAGTGCAGATCGACGATCACGGGGACGACTACCACTGCACGGGCGTGCTCTATTCGCTGACAAAGGCAAAAGCCCGGCCCAGTCGCCCCGGTGAATGGAACGTGATGGAGATCACGCTGGACGGGCCGCGTACGCTCGTGCATATCAATGGGGTACTGGTCACCGACTATACCGAAGGCGATCCGGTGCCGCCCAAAAAGGCCTGGTATGAACCGGACCGGGGTCCGCGCCCGCTGGCGGGTTATATCGGCCTGCAGAATCACGGCCCGGACGACGTGGTCTATTTCAAAGAGATCAGCGTGCGTCCCCTCCGTCCATAAAATGCGCCCAGACTGGGCAGGGCCATGCGCCAAAAGCGCATGCTTTTCCACGGGGACTCCTGCACTTTAAGGATAGCCTTCATGGACGAACCGTTAGTTCAGGAGATCCGCATGGAACGCCCTAACGAACGCATGGCCCAGGCCTTTCGGCAGCTTTCAAGACAACTGGACGAACTTTCCCGGCGGTTGCGTGTGGTTTCCGAGCGCATGGGGTGGATTGCTTATCGCCACTTTAACTGTCCCTTTGGCGAAAGCGCGATAGCCTGCCGCATCTGGATTCGCTTCCGGCAATACACAACGCGCAACTGACCCCCAGCTTGTCGTCCCCTGTCGAACACGGCACGCGACGCCAGAAAGCGCCTTCCTGCCCTATCAGGAGGCGCTTTTTGTTTCTGGAACCGGCAGGGCCAGTTGGCCTTCTGTGGACGCTACCACCGTCGCTACGGTCAGGTCGCCCGTCACGTTCGTTACCGTACGGCACATGTCCAGCACACGATCCACGCCCAGAATCAGCGCAATACCGGCGCTGGGAACCCCTACCGACTCCAGAATGATGACCAGCATGACAATGCCGGCGCTGGGAACAGCCGCCGTGCCGATCGAAGCCAGCACAGCCGTAAGCAGGATCGTGAGCTGCGCGCCCAGATCAAGTCCCAAGCCCAACGTCTGGGCAATAAACACAGCCGCTATGGCCTGATAGAGGGCCGTACCGTCCATGTTGATGGTAGCCCCCAGGGGCAATACGAACGACGACACTTCCTCCGAGACGCCCAGATTCTTCTCGGCGCACTCCATTGTTACCGGCAGCGTGGCCCCACTCGACGACGTCGAAAAAGCTACGAGCTGCGCCGGGGCAATGCCCGTAAAGAACGTCTTTAGCGGCATGTGAGTCAGGAGCTTGAGCAACAGGGGATAAGTGCCCAGGGTGTGGATCAGCAATCCAATCACGACCGCCAGACTGTAGTACCCCAGCGCACCCAGCAACTCAAAAACCTGTTGCAGGTTATCTCGGGCTACCGATGTGATCGTGTCAGCCAGTAGCGCAAAGACCCCGATCGGCGCAATACGCATGATGAGCTCCACCAACCGGATAACCAGCGCATTGATGCCATCAAAAAAGGCAATGACCGGTTGGGCTTTTTCGGCAGGAATCAGCAGAAGGCCGATCCCGGCAAACAGCGCCACAAAGACGACCTGCAACATGTTGCGGTTATTGGACGCGGCCCCGAAAACGTTTTCGGGCACGATGTCGACGAGCACCTGGAGAGGGCCTCGCTGACGCGTCTGTTCAGCCAGCTCGGCACGTGCCTCGACATCGGCTTCATAGGCTTCCTGCAGGCGCGTCCGCATCTCAGGAGGTACAGCGTGGCCCGGCCGAAGCAGGTTCACAAGCCCTAATCCGATCGTGATGGCCACCGTCGTTGTGGCAATGTAAATGGCAATCGTCTTGCCACCAATCCGTGACAACCGCTTCAGATCGGATAGAGACGTCACGCCAACGATCAGCGAAGCCAGCACCAGCGGGACCGCGATCAGCTTCAAGAGATTGATAAAAATGATTCCGAACGGAGCCACCCAGTGCGTCACAAAGCGACTCCACCCCTGTGCGGCTGCCAGCAGGCCGAACAGTAAACCCAGCACGAGGCCGATCAGAATCTGCCAGTGCAATTTGCGATACCAGGGCATCATACATCCTTGCTTTTTCCTGCATGATGCCCAAAGAACCGAAACGACACCCAAGATTGCAAGCCTTTTCTTCTGTCTGACGAAAAGGCCTGGCCTTCCTCGGGTCCGACCCGTTCGCCTCGCATACCTCCACGGGCCCGCTTCAGGTCTTTTCGCCGCATCCTGCTTTTGCCTGATTCCCGATAATCAAAAAGGCGCCTGCCTTTCGCGCAGACGCCTTTGGATGGAGTCTATGCCGCTGAAGCTGCTACTTTTTAAAGTTCAGCAGCAACGAAAAGCGCATCGTATTGGCCAGCGGGTGGTTTTCTTTGAGCGCGTATACATAGGAGAAGTCCACGCCCAGAATATTGTAGCGCAGTCCGGCCCCAAACGTCAGAAACTGCCGGTTGCCGTTGTAGGGATTTTCATAGAAGAATCCAGTCCGTAGGGCAAAGAGCTGGTTGTACCAGTACTCCACGCCCAATCCGATCATGAGCTGCTCGAAAACATTCAGTGTACGATATCGCGCTTCTTCCTCATTCAGGGCGTTGGTGCGCACCTTGATCGGTCGCCAGGCGGTAAAGATGGCTTTGTAGAAGGGATCGGCCCGGGAGCCTGTGGAGTCGCTCCGCACCCGAATCAGCAGTTTGGTAAAGTCGTTGGCAAAGGTGATTCGATTGTAGGGGTCCAGATCGATCGTAAAGGCATAGCCAAAACGCAGGTTGGTCGGGATCGGGTCTTTCTGGGCGCCGTCGGAGTACTGGATCTGCGGTCCCATATTGTTCAGATTGAAGCCGGCCGAAAACTGCGCCTTCGTCTGGCCGCCCAGACTGAACGGCTCGGTCCGATAGAGCAGTCCCAGATCCATGCCGAACGACTTGCCGGCCTTGGTGCGCCGACCTTCGACCTCAATCCCCGAGGCCAGATTCGAATAGATGTAGCGAACGCCCACGCCCAGGGCCAGCCGTTCACTGAGCGCATAGCCGTAGGAAACGCCCACAGCAATATCGTAGGAGCGGAAGGTACCGAGCGGATTGTTGTTTTCATCCCGCCATTCGTGTTCGCCCATGTTGAGCAGCGTTACATGAGCGCCCACATTCCCCAGCTTCCCGATTGAAAAGCGGCCAACCATGTACTCGTAGTACAGGCCTGCGTTGAATTCCGGGAGCCAGTTCGAGTGGGTCAGCGACACTTCGACGGCGGCTGGTTGGAAAGCCAGACCTGCTGGATTCCAGAACAGGGCATAAGCGTTGTCGGCCACCGCAACCCCGGCATTGCCCATGCCGGCCGCCCGACTATCCGGCTCAATCTGAAGAAACAGGACCGCGGCACCGCCGACCTGTGCGAAAGCCGACGGCCCCGCCAGGTATATCAGTCCCAAGAGTGCGCAAAACGTGCACCAAGTGTTTCGGACCATACGCATGACGTTCTCCGGTTTTAAAGGATAACCCATTGTTTTCCTTTCAGGTTCTCTATTTGAAACAAAAACAGGACCAGTTCAGCGAATGATAGCCAGGCGGTCGATATGTTCGGCCACCTGGCGCGTACCATCCGGCCGTTCTACTTCGACCCGCAGGCGATACAGGTAGATACCTGTGGCCAGGGGATCGGCGTCTTCATCGCGTCCATCCCAGGGAATAACGACCAGGTTAGCCGGTAGCATGCCCGTTGGCAGCGTCTCGATTCCATCCAGCGTGCGCACAGGGCGTCCGCTCAGCGTGAAGATGCGAAGCTGCACGCGAGCGGGCGTGCCGGCTGGCTGGTTGTGTTCAAACACAAACCGGGTAGGGCCGGTGGTGGGATTCGGATAGTTGAATACATTGCGGAGTTCGAGTTTCTGGTCGTCGCTGATGATGAAATCCAGCGAAGCGGTACTGACGTTGTTGAGCACGTCCCAGGCCCGCACCGTCAGCGTATGCGGCCCGGGCTCCAGATCGGTCAGCGTCCATTCCACCCGGCCGCGCTGATAGGAGTTCGGTGCGCTCTGAAAGGCACGGCTCAGGTTCTGCGCCCGGGCCTCGTCGCCATCAATGATCAATAGCAGCTCGTGGCCCAGGCCAGCCCCTACTGTATTGATGCCGGAAGCATCGTAGAGCTCCACGATCAACCGGGGATTGGGAGGGACCAGCCCGCCGGAGACGAATGTAGTGTCGTTCAGGTAGAGCCGGATCTCCGGTCCCTCCCGGTCGTCTGGAATGGACGCAGCCGTTCCGCCCACAACAAAGCCTTCGGTAGCGCCGGCCGCGTGGTCTTCGGTATTAAAGGCATAGACCGAGAGGCGACCGTGTCGGTTACTGTAAAGGATATCTTTGGGGACCACGAAGGTGGCCGCAAAGCGTCCGTTGCGCACGTCTACCTGGCCCCGCCAGATCAGATCTTCTCGCACAAGGTAGTATGGCGTGGGCATGTAGCGCCAGTACGGCAACGGTTTTTGCCGTTCCGCATCAAAGACGGTGAGGGTAGCCACGCCATGAAAGCTGGCATCGATCTGGCCGGCGGCGTCCTGCACGTAGCCCTGTACCGTTACCCGTTCGAGCGCACGCATGGGAACAGGCTGCTCGGGATCGGGCGCCTGCCCGTTGATGCTTTCCACAACGACCCGACGGTATGGGAAACCCAGACGCAGCGTAGGATCGCCCAACAGGTTGAAGCGACGGTTATTATTTTGCAGCCCGGCCCGCGTATTTTTCATGCGACGCAGTGCATCCCCCAGGCGCGGCATCTGGCCATCGGGTTCCGGACGAAACAGATACTTATTGAGCATACGGTTTAATCCTACATTCAGCACGCTTGTGTCCGGTGAGGTATAGACGAGCCGTACAGCGCTGAAGACAGCGATGGCGCCACCGTTCGGGTTTAGCAGCAATATTTCGCCCCCACTCTGCTTTTCGGTCATATCCCAACGCCCCCAGGTACAGGTAGCCGTGATAAACACGGCCAGACGGTCGCGGTTGGTCAACGCAGCCGCATCTTCGCGGGTAAAAATTTCTTCCTGCGCCAGGACGTCGCTGCTTCCATGCCCACTATAGTTGAACACCAGCGTCCCTTCTTCCAGCACGCGCAGAATGTCTCGGCGCGCATCGGGAATGCGCCAGATGCCCATGAAGACCCGGGGATAGGAGAGGGCATAGATTTTCTGCACGTCGATGGTTGGAAAGAATTGCTTCACCTCTTCGGCCACTACGTCGATGTTCTGCACATGCAGGTCCAGGTCGTTTTGCTGGGCGGCTACGCCGGTGGGGCCGTCGTCGGCCACAAACGTGTAGCGGAGCCGCCAGGGACCATAGGTTTGGGGACTTTCGTAACGGAAAATTTTATCCAGCACCTGCTGGGCCTCTTCTGGAGTCTGCACGGGCAGGCGTCCGATGCCCAGGTCCAGTCGTTCTGTGCTGTAGGCGCCGGCGCCGTAGTCGATCCACAACCCTTCGTTATCATCCAGCAGCCCGAAGTAGTCGTCGCTGGTGTAGGAATTGATCGGGTGGTAGGAGTCGACCGTTTCGTAAGGGGGGACCCAGTTCTTCAGCGTGGGTTTCTGCCAGCGCTCGCGGTAGTTGTAATGGCCGTCGCCAAACAGCAGGGCATAGCGTAGCAAGGAGGTTTCGTCAGGGGCGCGGTCGTAGAGAAACTTCAGGTAGTCACGAACGGCCCGCATATCGGGCACGCCCCCTGAAAATTCGTTGTAGATCTGCTCAACGGTCGCCACGACGACCCGAAGGCCCTGCCGACGTCGGTGCTCGGCCAGTTGTTCGGCGTAGACCCGGAACGTGTCGGCCGTAATGATGGCCAGGTCTGGATAGAAGTCGATGCCGTGCAGGTTCTGGTTCGGCACGCGTTGCGCACCGGAGGGGTCGAGCGGACGCACCGCAGCCGGTGTGAAGGCTACCAGCTCGCAGGGACGTTCCGGATCGTTACAGACGACCTGGACGCGATAGCCACCGGGGGCTGATCGGACCTCCAGTCGATGGATAGCGCCGGGCTCAGTTACATCCCACACTTGCGGCATCTCCTGGAAACCTTCCAGCAAGAACTCGAACGTACCGGTCTGACCTGGCGGCGTAAAAAAGCGCAGATAGTCTTCGGTAGCGACCAGCCGCATGGGATAGAAGAGGCGCAACCACTCCAGCGCCGCGCGCGGATCCCCTCCGGGATTGGTCAGCGTCATTTCCAAGTCCAGCGGAGTGGCCGTAGCCAGCGCCTGGGTAAAGGTTACTTCCGTAGCCCGTGCGACGGGGCTCTCCGGATCCGGGAAGGTGACACCGGCCGCCACTCGAGCCAGCTCCTGTCCACGTGACACAAATACGGCATACGCGACTGGATTCGACCGAATCGCCACGCGTGCGCGATAGGTGAGCGTTCCAGCCGTCAGTCCCGGTGGTACCACATTTTCTAAGATACGTAACCGTCCAGCCGGAGAGATGGGCACGCTTACCCAGGTCAGGCCGCTTCCCTTACCTTCGGCGATGCCCTCCTTGCTCCAGAGAAAATCCTCCGGATCGACCACGTAGCGTCCGACCAGCTGCCTGATCGGCCGTGCGTCCGGGGCATCCGGAAAGGGCATTGTCTCGATCCGGCGTCCGGGACGATCTCCTATCTTGAGAAAGTAGTAGTTTGCGTTGGAAAAGGGATGCGTATAGTGCTCCCATTCGCCTCGCTGCGCGTTGTACGTCCAGCCCTGCACGCCGGCCGCATAGAAGATCAACGCATCGCCTTCGTCGAAGGAGCCGTCGTCGAGCCCGATACGCCAGACCGGATTTTCAATCAAATCGACCGGCCTCGGGGCGCTGTTCAGGGCCGGAAGCGGCCGCCCACCATTGCCGAAAAGCTGAAGCTGGCGGGGATCAATCTCGTCCACGGAGCGCCCGACGCGCGCCAGCAGTTCAGCCAGCGTGGTCCGATCAATGCGGTACAGTCCTTCTTCCTGTATAGGAAACTTGACGATGGCCCCGTCGGCCAGCACGCTGCGCGTAACCTGTAGATGCGGATTGTTCGCCGGTCGCAGTCCCGTTTCCAGCACCGAAGGTCGCGCAACAGGATAGCGCAAGCGCACCTGAAGTCGTCGGTAGCGTCGGAGCACCTGACGGGCTTCATCGTAGACAAGTAGCCGTGCGTTGAGCGTACCGGCCGGGCGACGACGCTCCATGCCGATCCCCACGAGCTCGACAGGCGGCTGGCTAAGCCAGGCCACCAAGGAAGCACTTCGGGGTCCCGACGGCAACGGCACCTCTTCGTAATCGGCGGCCAGTAGCTCAAGGCGGGGCATGATCTGCGCAGGCAGCCAGACCGTCTCGGAGGTTTCCCAGGCGCCATCGGTGGCTGCCACGATGGCCTTCCAGGAAAGCTCCTGCACGCCCGCCGAATCGAGCGCAACCGCCAGGGGGCGCGACCAGTGCGCCACTACTTCCAGGACCTCTTCCTGCAGCGTGTGTCCCAGCGAGCGAACCGTAACCGGTTGCGCTATCGCCCCCAGCGCTAACCAGAAAAAGACAAGCAGACAGGCAGCGCTCCCGCGCATGCGTCGCTGGAAGGTATACACACACACCTCCACCATTATGAACACCCGTCAGGGCTCGTACCCCAATTGCACCGTAGTACCCCTTACCGCGATACGCAGGAGCCAGAAAGTGAATGGATCAAACCTCAGCCTTTTTAAAATTATCGACCGGGTGGTCTGAAGGTCAAGCCCACATGATGCTTTTTTTGTTTTCCTGAAGGTTTCGTTTCCAGAGGCCAGACTGTTCCGTAGCTTTATGGCGGTCCGACCCTCGCGAACCATCACCAGACAACATCGTGGCACAGATCATCGACGGTAAAGCGATCGCGGCCCAGGTGCGCGCCGAAGTGAAAGCAGAAGTCGATGCCTGGGTGCAGGCCGGCCATCGCCCGCCTTATCTGGCCGTTATTCTGGTAGGCGACAATCCGGCGTCGGCTTCCTACGTGCGCGGCAAGACAAAGGCAGCGGCCGAAGTCGGTATTGCCAGCGATACGCTGCGTTTTGATGCGTCCATTTCCGAAGAGGCGCTGCTGGCCGAGATTGCCCGGCTGAACGATGACGACGGTGTGGACGGCATCCTGGTGCAGCTCCCCCTGCCCGCCCACATTAACCCCAGCCGCGTGCTGAACGCGATCCGTCCCGATAAAGACGTGGACGGCTTCCACCCGGTCAATGCGGGTCGCCTGCTGCTCGGCGAGCCTGGATTTGTACCGGCCACGCCGGCGGGCATTCTGGAGCTGCTCCGGCGCAGCGGGATCGAAACGATCGGTAAGCATACCGTAGTGGTGGGCCGCTCCAACATCGTTGGACGTCCGCTGGCTGCCCTGCTGCTGCATCGTGGGATCGACGCCACCGTTACGGTCTGCCACAGCCGCACCCGCGAGCTGGCCGCCTTCACCCGCACGGCCGACATCCTGGTGGCCGCCATTGGCCGCCCACGCTATATCACGGCCGACATGGTGCGCGAAGGCGCCGTCGTTATCGACGTAGGCATCAACCGGGTAGACGATCCCGAGCATCCCCGCGGCTACCGCCTGGTGGGAGACGTGGACTTCGAGGCCGTCGCAGACAAAGCGAGCTGGATTACGCCGGTGCCCGGCGGGGTAGGCCCGATGACCATTGCGCTGCTGCTACGCAACACGCTGCATGCCGCCCAGCGGCGTTACCCGTACCCATGATCTCGGAGGCCACCACATCCAACACCGCCCATCCGACCACCGAACGGAGCCCGCCCGTGAGCGCCACCGCTCCCCTTCGGATCACCAACCGGTGAGATCAGGGGCAGCCCCGCTTTCAGAAAGGACAGACCCTCCGGCCCTTCCTCTCCTGAGATTATGAGGCGCCATGTTTTCGATCTAACCTGCATGTTTACGAATCACTCACCACACTATATAGATCCAGACATAATGATGTATATACTTGCAATCCCAAAAAGCGATAATGATAAAATAAACTAGATATGCTTTTCAAGCCTATACCTCCTCTGTAAAGACCACAAGCACTCCCTCCTCGGTCCGATAATCTCCAATCTGTAGCATGTTGTTCAGCTCGCTTGTCGTGTCCTGCTGCGCTCGCCAAAGCCACCCCCTGCCTCTCCAGAACGCCCTACCCATCCTTTATCTTAAATTCTTAATTAATTTTATTTTTCGATATATAAAGCTGAATGTTGAAAAAAACAAAATGAACAATGTTACAAAAAGAATAATTGATAGCATTATATAATCTATAGATAGTATACGTGTGATTTTAATAATAAAAAACAAAACACTCCAAAAATAATAAGTAGTTATAGTAGACCAAAATAAAACATCTTTGTTTGAATTTAATGTCAGATCAATCTTTTTTACAAGAGTCGCTATAATTAATAAGTCAAATGTTATAAAAAAAGAGACAATCCCTGCTGTGTATAAGGGACGGATTAGCATATGCATAACATCTCTTCTATCCTCATACAATAAACCGCTGAGCACTCCATGGATTCCTGCAATGAGAATAAATACCAGCGTGATGCGAAGCACATATCGATTGGAGAAAACCAGCGCTTTCCTACGCATGACCAATTATTGAGGTTTAGTCACTTCGTCACAGAAAGATTGATATGCTTCCACTCCTTCACAAACATCACGATTCCTTTCACACCAGGCAATGGATGCTTCGATAAAATCCATTCGCCATGATTCGTAATAAACTGGGTATACTATAAGAAAGCCCTGAATTGCTCCCGTAATGCATCCCAAAACAGCTCCCCATATGCCGGCAAAGGGAGTTAACAATTTTCCTTTTAATTCACAGGTCCCTATCATAAAGATCAGGATAGATAGAATATCCGCTGGTCTAACCTGATCTCCCACAGTGGGCACTGTATTCAGTGGACACGTCGTGTTCTGCTGCGCCAATCGAAACCAACCACGGCCACCCAGCACGCCCCAACGCGCCATGCCGCCACCTCCCCCATCAACCCCCACCAACCCCCGAACCAGC
>JALSJJ010000182.1 GCA_026989375.1 Rhodothermus sp. | reverse complement strand
CAAAGGCCAGATGTTCGGTTGCCCCGGCCAGGAAGGCTGCCAGCACCATCAGGCCGATGACGCCCCAGTAGAGGCTGTAGGCCACCCGGTCTGGCAACCGTTGATAGACCCGATGGAGAGGGAGATAGAGCAACAAGATGCCCAGGATTAGCAGGATCGGTAGCCAATCTTGAAGCTTCATGTGATCTCCCTTCTTTATTGTTTAAAGGCCCAGCTTTAATTTGAGGATGCCTGAAGCGTACGATACTTCTTCAGGTATCGTATGCCTGCTCCCAGAGCGACAGTGGCAAGAAATAGATGAAAATATTTATTCTGTTCTTCCACGAAAGCAACGACCAGAAAGAACAGCGCCAGTCCGCCCACAATAAGCAAAACAAGGAGCGGCGGCATTCTTTTCCATGCAAATGTCAGGGGGTAGAGTAGAAGAATCAGCAACAAGGGCAAGATTGTTGTAATCATGGTTACCAGCTACGGTTTTTTAGGTCAGTATTGGCAGACAGTATCAACCCATCCTCCTTGACAGAAAGAGCATAAGGCCAGATACGCACAAGGCCAATATATAACCGGACCTGCTGTCGTGCAAACCAGTAGCGCTGCTGTATATTTGACCCAGTCACAGTCGGGTTCAGCGAGTTTAGGATTCTGTACGATCTTATCAAGGGGAAATTCCCTATTGATCTTATGAGTATAAGCGTCATTGGAGAGCATTTCATAGTAAGCTTGACGTACTTCAGGATATTTTTTAAGCAATGCTGTTCTTGCTGTCTGTAAGCGATAATTTAGGATTTTTAAATCTTCTGGAGTAAGTCCTAAAAGGAGGGCTAACTGCCCTGTATCTTTTTGCTGATACGCGGCCCAGAGTTTGTCTTTGGGAATGTTACGTTCAATCACCCGCTGCGTTAACTCGTTACGAACAGATAGAAGGATCTGGAAAGCAGGATCCGAATAAATGGCCGGGGGGTCTTCCGCAGATGGCGTTTCACAATTGCTTAGCATGAGAAAGAAGATGATTGAGACGGCGGTTAGAAAAGCATAGCGCTTCATAACCCACCTCCTTTAAGATTTGTAGTTCGCACCCGATGGGCCCGGGCCGGCCGCCGGGGGTGCGGGCCGGACGACCGGCCTCGCCCCCTAATTAACACACACATTGTCAAGAGGGACGATGGGGGAGGAATGACTGAAATTTCAGGCGCTTATGGGAAGAAAGGCGCATCGGTTGACGGACGCGCTGGCTGCATACGTTAGGGGCAGCATGGATGCAGCCTGCGCCCTGGAAACACTGGGCCGGCAAGGACGCGGACCCACACGACCCGACAGGCCTCTTAACCCACACAGCTTGTCAGGTCCCTGGAGCGGTTCTTTTGATTGCACGAGGGGAGCACCAGGGACCTGGAGGAAAAGTGGATGAATCCCCGGCCGGTCGGCAGAACCCGGGCGGAAGATGCCGCGGCCTGGACTCCGCCTGCAGGAGGCAGACCGCGGTTCAGGCCGAAGAAGCGGCCAGGCCCAGACGCTCGGCTTCGGCCTGCATGCCGGCGATCACGTGCGCGATGTGTTCCTCCAGAGGCAGCCCCAGCTCCTCAGCCCCGCGTCGGATGTCTTCACGGCTGACGCCGGCCGCAAAGGCTTTGTCCTTGAGCTTTTTCTTGACCGACTTGACGGTCAGGCCTTCAAGCCGGGTAGGACGCACGTAGGCCACGGCCGTAATAAAGCCCGCCAGCTCATCCACGGCGAAGAGGGCCCGGGCCAGCAGGGTGCGGCGTGGGGTGCCCGTGTAGTCCGCATGGCCCAGGATGGCCTCCAGCATTTCGTCGGGGTAGCCCAGCTCACGCAGCACGCGCACGCCTACGTACGGATGCTCTTCGGGCGTCGGATGCCGCTCGTAGTCCAGGTCGTGCAGCAGTCCGGTCATGCGCCAGAGCGTTTCGTCCTCGCCAAAGTGGCGGGCATAATGCGCCATGGCAGCTTCGACCGCATAGCCGTGGCGCCGCAGGTTTTCCGAGGTGGTCCACTCGTGAAAGAGCTTCAGGGCATCTTCGTAGGTGGGCATGGCGGATTCGTTGGTTTATACATCACAGATGGCAATGGCACGACGGAGGGATTCCAGAGGGTCGTCGGCCGTCGGAATAAACTCCTGCGCAACAAACCCGTCGAATCCGGTCTCGGCAATGGCCCGCATGATGGCGGGATAATAGAGCTCCTGGGAATCGTCGATTTCGTGGCGGCCCGGTACGCCGGCCGTGTGGAAGTGGGCAATGTACGCGATGTTTTCGCGAAGGGTTCGGATGATGTCGCCTTCCATGATCTGCATGTGGTAGATGTCATAAAGCAGTTTGAAGCGTTCCGATCCCAGACGTTTGACCAGCCGCACACCCCATTCGGTGTGGTCGCACATGTAGTCGGGATGGTCGATCTTGCTGTTGAGGAGTTCCATGCAGATCGTGACGCCGTACCGCTCGGCGGTGGGCAGAATCTGTTTGAGGCCGATCACGCAGTTTTCCAGGCCCTCTTCGTCATCCATGCCGTTGCGGTTGCCGGAGAAGCAGATCAGGTTGGGCACACCGGCTTCGGCGGCTTCTTCGATGCGCTTTTTGAATTGCGGCACCAACCAGGTATGGTTTTCGAGGCGGTTGAAGCCTTCCGTGATGCGCGAGGGGCCGTTGCCCATGGCACAGGTCAGGCCATATTTCTTGACGATGGGCCAATCGGGCGGATCCAGCAGTTCAATGGATTGCAGGCCCATCTTGACGCCGGCTGCCGCCAGTTCTTCGACGCTCAGGTTCGGATAGCACCACTTGCAGACGGAGTGCTTGATGCGTCCTTTAAACCGGGGGCGGCTGCGGAGAGACAGTACCCGGGGGACGCCGATGCTGCCCAGGGCTGTCGCTCCGGCCAGCGTACGCAGCGCTTGCCGACGCGTTAGCGCCATGCTCGTTCTCAAAGCGATTCGGAGGCGTTTTGCCTTAAAGAAACGGCATGGCGGGTTGGGGTGCAAGCGGGTCAGAACACGTCGATCAGCCGTAGTTCGCGCAGGTAACGGCCGGGGTTGGCCTCAAAGTCGCGCAGGATGCGGTTCAGGCCGGTCAGCGTAGTATCGAGCTTCAGATAGAGCGTTTCGTCGTAGATCAGGCGCCCGAGGGTGCCCTGACCGCTGGCGATGTGGGTCAGGATGCGGTCGAGCGAGGCTGTGGCCTGTTCCAGCGAGGCGGTGCTGGCTTCCAGGCGGCGCAGCAGGTGGCGGAGCTGGGCGGCGGCGGCCTGGAGGGAGTCGGCGGTGGGGCTGGCCGCTTCGCGGAGCTGGTCGGAGGTGATAGCCAGGTTTTCCAGCGTGCGGGTGATGTGCTGTTGTTCACGCTGGAGCAGCGTGGCCAGGGTCTGTGTGCTCTGGCGGAGGGCCTGGAGCGTCAGGCGCAGGTCGCTGCCCGGCGTGCTGAGCTGCGTGGCCGCTGCTTCTGCTGCCATATCGAAGCGTTCCAGCAAAGTGTTCAGTCGTTGGAGCACGGCCGGAACTTCTTCGGCCACGGCCGCCAGTCCCCCGTCCAGATGGCCCGGGAGCCGGCTGCCCGGCTTCAAGGGCGGGTTTCCGGCAGGGCCGGGCACGATCTCCATTTCCACGTTGCCAAACATCGCCAGGCCCGCAATGCGTGTGTACGATCCTTCCGGAAGCGGCACGCCACCGTGAATTTGAAACCGTACGCGTGCCATGCCGCTTTGTGGATCGTAGTGCACCTCCGTGACGCGTCCGACGACTACCCCTTTCAGGCGGACAAGGCTGCCATCGACCAGGCCACCGGCATCCGGCAGCAGGGTTTCGTAGGTGATGGTGCGTTCAAAAAGCGGCAGGTTCAGCAGAAAGCGCGTGCCGAAAAACAGAATCAGCGCGGCCACGACAAGGGCCACACCCACTTTGAGTTCGTTGCGATAGGTCATCAGTGCATTCATGTGCTGCGCGAAATCGGTTGACCAATCTGGTACTCGCTGGCTTTCACAAAGGAAAGCAGAATCGGGTCGTCGCTGCGGTGCAAGGCGTCGATGGTCCCCACCCAGTGCATACGGCCCTGATAGAGAAAGGCCACGCGGTCGGCCACGGAGAGCACCGAATGCATGTCGTGCGTCACGACAATGCCGGTAACATTGAGCCGATGGTTTAAATCATTGATCAGCTCGTCGATCGCATTGGCCGTTTCCGGGTCGAGGCCGGTGGTCGGTTCATCATAAATTATGTATCGCGGTTGCAGGGCAATGGCCCGCGCCAGCGCCACGCGTTTTTTCATGCCGCCCGAGAGTTCGTCGGGCATCTTAGGGCCGACGTCCGGCAGCTGAACCAGCTCCAGGCACTCCTGCACGCGGCGACGGATTTCTGCTTCGGACAGGTTGGTAAACGTACGGAGTGGAAAGGCTACATTCTCAAAGGCATTCATCGAGTCGAACAGGGCGCCGCCCTGAAAGAGCACGCCGAATTGCCGGCGAATCCGGCGCAATGCTTCATAAGAGATAGCGTTGATATCCACCCCATCGACCAGCACGCGGCCCCGGTCGGGTTTGAGCAGACCGATCAGGTGTTTCATCAGGACACTTTTGCCCGAGCCCGAGCGGCCGATGATGGCCAGCGTCTCGCCATCGCGAATTTCGAGCGACACGTCCACCAGGACGGCGCGCCCATCGAAGCTCTTGTAGAGATGTTCGACCTGAATCATCGGGCTACAGCAGTAGAACGGCCAGGACCAGATCCGCTACCAGAATGTACACGCAGCTCAGGACGGCGGCCTGCGTGGTGCTCCGCCCGACCCCCTCGGCGCCGCCCTGCGTGAAGTAGCCTTTGTAGCAGGAAATGGACGTAATCACAAAGCCAAACACGAAGGCTTTGATGACGCCAAAAATGGGATCAAACGGCTTGAAAAATTGCCGGGCACCCTGCAGGAATTCTCCTGTTGAAAGAAAACCACCCAGGTTGGCTACCAGGATACCGGAGGCAATGCCGATGAAGCAGGCCACCACGTACAGCACCGGTACCATGATCATGCCGGCCAGGACGCGCGGGACGACCAGGTAACTGACTGAATTCAGGCCCATGGCTTCGAGCGCGTCGATCTGCTCGGTAACACGCATGGTCCCCAGCTCTGCAGCGATACGGGCACCCACGCGACCCGCCAGGATAAAACCTGTGACCACCACCGCCAGCTCCAGGATCATCGACGGGGCGACGACCGCACCGATCACGGTCTTAGGGATGAAAGGGGAGACAAGCTGGTAGGCCGTCTGCACCGTCATCACCGCGCCAGAAAACGCGGAGGCCATCGCCACAATCGGGATCGAATCGATCCCGATACGCACCATCTGATCGAACAGGTTCTTGCGATACGTTTTAAACTCACCCAGGGCTGAGAACGCGTGGGCAAGTAGCAGCGTGTACTGGCCCAGGGTCCGAAACGGCTGCAAAAACGGTGTCAGTGATTTTGGCATGCGACGCAACTTCGCCCCCCTGTAGGCGTGTGCAAGCGAGGTTTCCTTGCGGAAAGCCGCCTGCTATCGGGCAAACGTAACACGAAGAGTAAAGAAGGGGTTTCAGACGAAGCCAAATCTCATGGCGCGTTCATCAAGCCGATACGTCTGCCAGGCCTGTGGCTACGAAGCACCGCGCTGGATGGGGCGCTGTCCGGATTGTGGCGGATGGAATACGCTGGTGGAGGAAGCGCGGCCGACACCTGTAAAGGCCCGTGTGCCGCAGCGCATGGTAGAAGCACCGAGTGCCGACCCCCTCCCACTATCGGCTGTTCCGTTAGACGAGGAGGCGCGGCTGGTAACCGGCGTGGCCGAGCTGGATCGGGTACTCGGCGGCGGTATCGTACCGGGCTCGTTGATTCTGCTGGCAGGCGATCCGGGCATCGGCAAAAGCACGCTGATGACCGAACTGGCCCGCTACCTGCCCGATCGCCGGGTGCTCTATGTGACAGGCGAAGAGTCGGTTCGTCAGGTGCGGCTGCGTGCCCGGCGCCTGGGCATTGAAGGAGAAAACCTGCTGCTCCTGGCCGAAACCAACCTGGAGGCGATTCTGGAGGCCGCCCGTCGGGTTATGCCCGAGGTGCTCGTGATCGATTCGATTCAAACCGTTTACCGACCCGAACTGGAAAGCGCGCCGGGTTCGGTCAGTCAGGTGCGCGAAAGTGCAGCATTGCTCATGCATTATGCGAAAACCACGCATGTTCCGGTTTTTCTGGTCGGGCACGTTACCAAAGAAGGTGCCATTGCTGGACCGCGCGTGCTCGAACACATGGTCGATACGGTGCTTTACTTTGAAGGGGACCGCCACCACGCTTATCGCATCCTGCGGGCGGTTAAAAACCGCTTCGGCGCCACCCATGAAATAGGGGTGTTTGAGATGCACGAAACCGGCCTGCGGGCGGTCGATAACCCCAGCGCGCTGTTTCTGTCGGAGCGGCGTTATGGGACCAGTGGCTCCACGGTAGTCTGCACGCTCGAAGGCACGCGACCGGTGCTTGTCGAAATCCAGGCGCTGGTGACGCCGACCGCATACGGGACGCCGCAGCGCAATGCGACGGGGGTCGACTACCGGCGACTGCAAATGCTGCTGGCCGTGCTTGAGAAACGAGAAGGGATGCGTCTGGCTACCCATGATGTGTTCGTGAACGTGGTCGGAGGGTTACGCCTGGAGGAGCCGGCCGCCGACCTGGGGGTGCTGGTGGCCGTGGCTTCGTCATTTCGGGACATTCCGGCCGATACGGGCACCGTGCTGATCGGCGAAGTCGGGCTGGGCGGAGAAATCCGCGGCGTCGGACAGCTCGACGTCCGGCTCCGCGAAGCGGCCCGCCTGGGCTTTCGGCAAGCACTCGTGCCCGCCCATCACCTGAAAGGACTCCTGCGTCCCGACGGCCTGGAGGTGGTCGGGGTGCGTTCGTTGCACGAAGCGCTGGACTGCGTGCTTTAGAACCAGCGGCGGGCGCGCCGGGCGGTGATGATGCCTGTATTCATGCCGACCCAGTGCATGCTGCCGTTATAGCGACCGTGCTCCATCTTGAGGCAGCGGTCCATCACTACCTGCAGCCCCCCGGCTTCTGCAATCTGGGCGGCTTCAAGGCTGACGATGCGTAGCTGGAGCCAGAGCGTTTTCGCCCCGATTTCCACAGCCTGCCGGGCATATTCGGGGCATTCGTGCGCCGGACGAAACACGTCCACTACATCGACCCGCTCTGGAATGCTCCGCAGGTCTGGATAGGCGCGTTCGCCCAGGATTTCTTTTGCGTGGGGATGAACCGGAATGATTCGGTAGCCGGCATATTGCAGATAGGTGGCCACAAAATGACTGGCCTTCTGCCGGTCTGTCGAGAGGCCCACAATGGCAATCGTGCGGGATTCGGCCAGCACCTTACGGATAACGGCCGGGTGCTGGTACTTTTCCCGAAGCGCTGGCGGCAGGATGGAGTTCAGCGTCAGATCGCATGCAGGGCCTGATCCAGGTCCCATAGCAGGTCCTCCAGGGTTTCCAGTCCAATGGACAGACGAATCATCTCCGGCTTAATGCCCGCGGCTTCCAGTTCTTCGTCGGAAAGTTGCTGATGCGTGGTGGTGGCCGGATGAATGACCAGGCTGCGCACGTCCCCTACGTTGGCCAGATGAGAGAAAAGCTGCAGCGACTCGATAAATTTCTTCCCCGCTGCTCGTGGTCCTTCGCTGCCATACTTGATCCCGAACGTGAAGACAGCCCCGGGTCCTAATGGCGTGTACTTCTGGGCAAGCTCGTAGTAAGGGCTGTCGGGCAGGCCGGCGTAGGCCACCCAGGCGACTCTGGGGTGGTCGCGCAGGAATTCGGCCACAGCTCGGGCGTTCGCCACATGGCGTTCCATCCGAACCGAGAGGGTTTCCAGGCCTTGAAGAAGCAGAAAGGCATTAAAAGGCGACAGGCAGGCCCCCACATCGCGCAGCGTCTCGGCTCGCAGTTTCATCAGAAAGCCATGATGACCGAACGTGTCGTAAAAGCGCAGGCCGTGGTAGGAGGGAGAGGGGTCCGCAATGGTAGGAAAATGACGGTAGTCGAACGTGCCGGCCTCGACCACGACGCCGCCAATGGAGTTGCCGTGCCCCCCGATGAATTTGGTGGCTGAATGCACGACGATGTCGGCGCCCCAGTCGATCGGACGGCACAGATACGGCGTGGCAAACGTGTTATCCACAATCAGGGGAATGCGATGGGCGTGGGCCAGTTCGGCCAGCCGTTCAATGTCCAGGATGCTGCCCTGCGGATTGCCGATGGTTTCGCCATAAAGGGCGCGGGTGCGGGGCGTGATGGCCGCCTCCCAGGCGTCGAAGTCGGTTGGATCGACAAAGTGGACCGTCACACCCAGTTTTTTGAGGGTATGGGTGAGCTGGGTTTTGGTCCCTCCGTAGAGGTGCTGGGAGGCGACAATTTCGTCGCCGGGCTGTAGGAGCGTCATGAGCGTCAGAAACTGGGCTGCCATACCGCTGGCGGTGGCCACCGCGCCAGTGCCGTTTTCGAGGGAAGCCATGCGCTCCTCGAAGACCGCGGTGGTGGGGTTGTTGATGCGTGTGTAGATGTTGCCGTACTGCTTGAGCTCGAAAAGCTGGGCGGCGTAGTCTACGTCATCGAAGACGTAAGAAGTCGTCTGGTAGATAGGTACGGCGCGGGCACCCGTGACGGCGTCGGGAATATGTCCCGCATGCAACATGCGCGTTTCAAAGCCAAAGGTGCGGCCGGTCTGGCTATGATCGTGAGAGGGCACAGCGGCTGTGGGACGTTCTGCCATTGCCTCAGGGATCGTTTGCTTAAGGCGTAGCACTAACTGGCAGGACGGACACGTGTTTCGAGAACCCGGGAAGGGCCGGATAATAAAACGTCTGGATTCTTCGTTAAAAAAGTGACTGCAGTGGCAGTCTTCTGGTAAGCCAGAGCCTGGATGCATCCTCCCGACGATCAACTGGTTGCGGCCTACCTGGAGCGGGGCGACACGCAGGCGTTTCGCCGGCTGGTTGAGCGCCATCAGGAGCGGATCTATGGCTATCTGCTCGGGATGGTGCGCGACCCTGAGGTCGCCAACGATCTGTTCCAGGAAACCTTTTTGCGCGTGTTGGCGGCGCTCCGGCAGGAACGGGCCTCCTACACGCAGCAGGGGCGCTGGCTGGCCTGGGTGATGCGCATTGCGCGCAATGCGGCGCTCGACTACCTGCGCAGCCGACGGCGCTGGCAGGACGTCGTAACGCCGGACGAGGAAGCGGAGGGGACAACGTTCTGGGAGCGGTTGCCCGACGAAACCCCGGGTGCCGACGAAATGCTTGAGCAGGCCGAACTGCAGGTCCAGCTGGCAGCTTGTATTGAGCGCCTGCCGCCCGAGCAGCGGGAGGTGTTGCTCCTGCGCCAGGAGGCGGAGTTGACCTTCCGGGAGATTGCCGAACTCACGGGCGTCTCGATCAACACAGCCCTGGGACGCATGCGCTACGCGCTGCTGAATCTACGCAAAATGATGCTTTCGGCTCAAAAACAACCGGCTTCAGAATGAGCAAACGGCTACTACGGCGGGAGACATCGGACACCATGGAAGATAAGCGGTTGTACCTGATCCGTCTGCTCTACGGTGAGGTGTTGCCTGATGGCATGGCTCCCGAAACGGATTCGGAGCTGGCGGCCGAATGGCAGGCGGTGCAGGAGGTAAAGCGCTGGCTGGACGCGCAGCCGCGCCGGCGTCCTGATCCGGCCATTATCGACCGGATCGTGGCGGCCGCCGCCCGTCCGCTTCCGGCCGACCGGCCCGCGCGGCGGCTGGCGTGGCGTCGGTGGCGCTGGGGAATGGCCGTCGGGGCGCTGACCCTGCTGCTGATGCTGGGGGGCCTCTGGCATCGATTCAGGACCGAAAGGCCTCTGGTGCGTATGGGCATGGTGGTGGCCGAGCAGGTGCCCACCACGCCGGATCCGGTCGAAATCACCGGCTGGCTGCCGGTGATCGCCCGGTCCACACCCACATCCCTGGAGTTGACACCGGCACCAGCGCTGGTGCTTCGCTGGGACGACCGAGCAGCGGTGCAGCAGGTATACCGACAGCTTCAGTTGCTGGAAGCACGCAGTACGTCCGACACCTGGGAGCCAGCCCTGCCGCTGGAAGCCTGGCCGACGGGCAACGGCCGTAGAGGCTTCGTACCTGCTTCCCGTCGCGACTATTGAATGACGAGGTCATTACTATGAACCGCAGAAGAGCTATGCGGTGGTGTTTGCTGCTTGGATTGCTGCTGGGACTGGGGGCAGACTATGCACTGGCCCAGCGCACACTGATCGTGCAGGATGGAAGGATCTGGTTAGATGGACAGCTGGTTGACCTGGATCCACAGGCGATACCGGCAGAGCGCCTGGCCGGGCATACACTGCGGCTTCAGTTCTATGGAGAAAAGAGCCCTATTTTTTCGATTAGCGGACGGTTTTTCCAGGTGCAGGGCAATCGCGTTGTGCCGGTAGAATCGCCTCTGCGATTTTTCAGTTTCCCTCAGGAAATATTCAGACCAGGCGAGACAGCTTATGCTGATACAGTCGACCGTATGGAAGCCGTCCTGGCCGAGCTGATCGAGCAGGCCCGGGCGCTGCAGGAGGAAGCCGAGCGCGTCTATCAAAGCGTCGAACACTGGCGGCAGGTCCGCACCTCAGAGCTGGAGCAGCGCCTGGAGGCGATTCGGCAACAGGCGGCCGCGCTTTCAAAACAGGTGCGCCTGTTGCCCCGACTGGAATGGGAAACCTACCTGATGCGCATGCAGCGGCAGGATGCCGAGCTGGCCCGGCGGCTTGTGGAAGAATGGGCCTGGGAGCAGGAGTTGCAGCGTCAGGCGCTTCAAATTCGTCAGATGTCCGAGGGACCGGCGCGTGAAGCGGCCATTGCTGAGTTGCGTCGGCAGCTGGAGCAGATCTTTGAGCGCAAACAGCAGAACCGGCGACGGGAAATTGCCCAGCTCGAACGCCAGCTCCAGTTGCTCCGGAAACGCCTGGATGAGCGTCAACGCTATCGCCAGCAAATCATCGAACGGCGGCTGCGCGAGCTGCTGGGCGGGCAACGGTGAGAAAAGCAGGGAGGCAGTTCTTGAGGGGGGACAAAGATGTTGACATAAGATTCTAAAAGTTTTACCTTTTATCTGTTCACTTCAATAAACCATAACTCGGGCAGATCAAGGAAGACGCTACGTCTTATAGCATGCACAATTGTACTTCTGGGGATAGCGGATGGGTTTGATCAGATGTTTACCCCCCCGTGACCGATGCTGAAGAAGGCAGGTCGGTCGTTGCTACGGATTCTCTGGCGATTGCCCGGGCTATCACAGAAAATTCGCCGATGCTACTGAGTGAAAATGAACAGCAGGTGTTGACGAAGCGCATGGCGGACACGCTTCTGCAGCGATGGATCCGCGATACCTACTTGTCAATACAACTTCACATGGTCCGGGCGCTGCGCAATGATTCGATCCGGCAGCAATGGCTTAAAGAGGCGGCGCCATGGAGGGTGCACTTCGACAACGGCCTCAGGAGCAAGGGTCGATCGCTGATTATCAGGCTATTCGAGGCCTTGTGGGAGGTCCTTCATGGGAACAGATGCAACAGGTATTTCGCCGCTTCCGAGAGCGGCATGCCGCATTATGGCGGTTGCCCGATCAGGCACGAAGTAGGGTGCTTGCCGAGTATATGAGACGGGTGAGCATGGGAATTCGGTCAGGGTTTTCCAGGCCATTGGGGCCTGCTCTGCAAAAAGGTGGGACGAGTCAGGGAACACACCCCGAGGGTTCCGGAAAGACCGGGCAAAAACAAAAGCATAACCAGAAGTCACTTCAGTCCCTTCCTCTTTTTATCACCTCACCACCCTGTCATCCTGCTGAACGAAATGATGCATGGAATAGCTGTGAAGAGCAATACCTTATTACACTTCCTCCTATAGTGATTCAGCGTGTATGGACACTTATTTCGAAGTGTGCATTTACTGGTACGATTGGCTGTGTGTTGCTTTCTCTTGGGCAACTGATTGTATTTGGCGGTGCAGGGATATATAGTTATGCACAATGCATACAGAATGTCAAAGACAGATATGGAGACTTTGGATGTGAATTTGAATACTACTATGATGAAGGGGGAGGCTGGTGGTATGAACCGCTATATCCAAGAAGAGATCCGCCTCCGGGATGGCCTGGAAGAGGATCAGGAGGTGGAAGCTCCTGTGTTCCAGTATTTGTGAACGGGGAATTAATGGGCCATTGTTGTGCCAGTACCATGCTGCAAGTAATGGAATGTGTCAAACGATATGGTGATTTGAATTGAGTTATGGTTTCTTTCAAAACATATAAGATTGTTAACGTTTTATTTCATGTAGCATATATAGCAATATTTAATTTTATTTTCGATTATGCTTATCGTCAATT
>JALSJJ010000181.1 GCA_026989375.1 Rhodothermus sp. | reverse complement strand
ATCTTTCGTTCCCCGCGACGCGACCATACGACGGTCTGCGTGGTGGAAGAACCCAGTGATGTGCTCGCCCTGGAACGCACTGGAGAGTATTGGGGGGTCTATCATGTGCTGGGGGGTGTCATCTCCCCACTGGACGGCATTGGCCCGGACGACCTGCGTATCCGAGAGCTTGTTGCACGCGTAGCACCCACCGACCATGATCCGCAGCGTGCCGCCCTTTACCCGGACGGTCGCATCCCCCAGATTAAAGAAGTTATCCTGGCGTTGAACCCCAATGTAGAGGGCGACACCACCGCCTACTATCTCGCCCAGTTGCTTAAACCCCTCGGCGTTCGCGTCACCCGCATCGCCCGTGGCCTGCCCATCGGCGGCGACCTGGAATATGCCGACGAGGCTACACTTTCGCGTGCCCTCGAAGGTCGCCTGGCTTTATAAAGCCCACCGGTCTGGGCCTGTGTAAAGCCTTTTCGAACTGCGCGATTACACCTTAAATCTCAAGGTTTCTGCCGTATCTTTGAACGATGCAGAATCATTCTGGCCGCTTTATCTGCACGCTATCTGCCAGCCACCATGCGTATAACGATCATAGGAGCCGGAGCTATCGGTTCAGCCATCGCATCGTTTCTGGTACGCCAACCGGAGGTTACGCAAGTGCAGGTCTGCGACGCGCGGGCCCGCAACCTGCAGGAACTGCATGACCGATTGCAGACAAGCCGGTTGCGTTCGTTTCAGATTGATGCCCGGGACCACGGCGTGCTGGAGCCCATTCTCCGGGGAAGCCAGGTGGTGATCAGTGCGGCTCCTCCCCAGCTCAACCCAGCACTGGCCCACCTGTGCCTGGAGCTGGGTGTTAACTTCTGCGACATGGGCGGCAACGACCAGATCGTACGCCAGGAGCTGGCCCTGCACGAAGAGGCCGTTAAGCGGGCCGTCTGGATCGTGCCTAACTGCGGCCTGGCACCAGGTCTGATCAATGTGCTATGCCTTTACGGTATTGACCAGTTCGATGAAGTTGAAGCTGCTTACCTGCGGGTGGGCGACGTGCCCCTGGATCCACACCCGTTTAACTTTCGCATTTCCTGGTCGGCAGAAAAGGTGATCGAAGACTATACAAACCCTGTACAGATCATTCGAGACGGCCACCTGGAGACGGTCGAGCCGCTCACCGGCATGGAGCGCATTCATTTCGAAGATCCCTTCGGAGAAATGGAAGCCTTCTACACCGCAGGGGGCCTCTCTACGCTAACCGAACAACTGGCCGGTCGGGTAAAGGTGCTTGACTACAAAAGCATTCGCTGGCCTTGCCATGCCAGCCAGATGCGTTTTGTACTGGGCCTGGGCTTCGGGGAGCCGCGCACCATTGACGTGCGTACGCATTTGACCTATCGCGATGTGCTCGTGCGGCGCATGCGCCAGCGCCTGGGCGGGCACTACGAAGACGCTGTGCTGCTCCGCGTTGCCATTCAGGGACGTAAAGCCGGACAACCCTACACGTTACTCTATGAAATGATCGACCGCTACCATCAGGCAGATCAGCTCAGCGCTATGCGCCGTTGCACAGCCATCCCCACAGCCCTCGTAGCCCTCATGATTGCAGCCGGCGAAGTAAAAGGCGGCGGCGCCCTTCCTCCAGAGCAGGTCGTTCCTCATGGTCGTTTCTACCAGCGCTTGACCGAGCACGGCCTGCCCCTGACCCACCGCTGGTACGCGGGCTACGTAGAGGTCACCCATCCGGACCCCTCAAAAGTGCTGTCTCACCCCCCCGCATCCGGAAAGAAACGTCGTAAAAAACAGGCAACGCCCAGTTCGCGATAAAATCAGCGTCCTGCCCCCTAAAAGCCTCGGCCATAAGCGCGAAGCACCATACCGTTTAACGCCAC
This sequence comes from Rhodothermus sp., assembly GCA_026989375.1. GTDB lineage: Bacteria > Bacteroidota > Rhodothermia > Rhodothermales > Rhodothermaceae > Rhodothermus. The sequence goes on along the minus strand of JALSJJ010000181.1, from coordinate 10,734 downwards.
CCCGGCCGGTGAACACAGATAGATGCAGAGCTCAGCCAGCTCGGCCGCCGTGACGCCAGTCTCCTCTTTGCGCGCATCCTCATATCGAATCACCGAAGGTGCAATGGCATGGACGGTAATGCCCTGCGCTACCAGCTCCGAACCGATCGCCTCAACCAGCCGCACTACCCCCCCTTTGGCCACCGAGTAGGCAGCCTGACGAGCACGTCCACGATCGGCCCCCTGCATCGATGCAAATGCGATCAACCGACCGCCGGGACGTCCACGCATCAGACGCGCTGCTTCACGAAAGCATAGAAACGTCGAAGTCAGGTTAGCATCCAACAGTGCCCGCCAGTCTTCCAGCGTCATTTCCAGAAAGGGGCGTTCCGCCCACACGCCAGCGGCATGCACAAGCACATCCACATAGCCAAAGCGATCCCAGATTTTACCAAAGCAGGCCGCTACCTGCGCTTCATCGGACAGCTCCGCATGAAAAACGGCTCCATCGGCCCCTTCTGGAAGCTGAAACTGGCGCGCTTGCTCGGCCGTGTGGACCACCGCTGCCAAGCGAGCTCCTTCCTGTGCAAAGCGCTGAAGGAGTTGCCGTCCCAGGCGGCCTCCCGCTCCGGTCACAACGACCACTTTATGTGCCAGTGCACGCGTTTCCATGGGTATCGACCGTTTGTCAGACGCTTGACCACAAGATAGCAGCCCCTGGCCAATGGCTCAAGCGGCTGTGCGTGCCCGGTGCCTACGCAGCACCTCTTCGTAGACGCGCAGATAGTCTTCGACCATGCGTGCACGGCTAAACCGACGCTCCACATATGCCCGAATCTTTGCTCGGTCGAGCTGCCGCAGGCGAGGCAGTGCGGCCACCGCCTCCTCCACAGTCTGCACCAACACGCCTGTTTCCCCCTCTCGGACGATTTCGGGCATGGAGCCACGCGGACGCGCCACAACGGGCGTACCGCAGGCCATTGCCTCGACCACGCTGAGGCCAAAGGGTTCATTGAAGTTGATCAGGTGCAACAGCGCATAGGCCCCACCCAGCAGCCGATCCCGCTCAACCGGACCGACCGATCCCAGATACTGAATCTGCTCCCCGTCAATAAAAGGAGCGACTTCCTGTTCGAAGTAATGCTGATCCTGAATAATGCCGGCCATCTTCAGCGGCATTCCACTTCGACGAGCCACTTCGATAGCTTCACGGGCTCCTTTGTCGGGATGCATACGGCCAAAAAAGAGTAGATAGTCGCCCGGCTCGGTACGCAGCGTAAACGACTCCAGTTCAATCCCGTGGTAAACGGTCGCCACATAATCCAGGTCGGGATGTCGATCGGCGTTACTGATCGCGACGTAGTAAGTGCGGCCGTTATATTTGCGATAGACCGGGAGGATACGCTCCGATGAGAACCCGTGGATGGTAGTCAGCACCGGGGTACGCACCAGTCCACTATAGCTCAAGGGCAGAAAGTCGAAGTGATTGTGAATCAGGTCGAAGGCATCAGCGCGCTCGAACACCTCGCTGATGTGCAGACATTCCCAGACTTTGGGGTCCAGCGTGGGATCTTCTTCGTAAGGACGCGGGCACACCGCAATGAGCCGGGCGCGCGTCTGCGAGTCGGCCGTGGCAAACAGCGTCACATCGACGCCGCGATCGACCAGCCCTTCGGTGAGTAGCCAGACAACCCGCTCCCAAGGGCCGTAATGGCGAGGCGGCACGCGCCAGGCAATTGGAGCCAGCATCGCAATGCGCATGGCTCACGCTCGGGATTTTCCATCATAGCGACCGTTCAGCAACCAGTCGAGCAGCTCACTCAGCCGGGCTTCGGCGACCGCCACGCACGTATCGGCTGCCCCGTAGTAAAGACGCAGCGTGTCGCCTTCCAGCACATAACCACAGGGAAAGACCACATTGGGCACATCCCCTATGCGCTCGTACGGGGCCTGTGGCCCCAGGATCCATCCAGGGGCGCGCCTAATGACCCGCGCGGGATGCTCCAGGTCCAGCAGAGCCATGCCTACGCGATAGATGTCGCCCGCTACGGTAGTGCGCACGCCATGATAGAGCACCAGCCAGCCTTCAGGCGTCTCGATAGGCGGACAGGCAGCCCCGATCCGCACATGGTCCCACCAGATGCCAGGCCGCGGCCGCAGCACTACGCGCGGCCCACTCCAGTGCCGCAGATCGGGCGACCGGCTCAACCAGATGGCCGGGTGCGTCTCGCGACGCGTACTGGAGGTACGGTGCAACAGCACCCAGTACCCCCCGATTTTGCGCGGAAAGAGCACCCCGTTCTTATCCTCTGGCGGCATCAACAACCCGCGCCGCTCAAAAGTGCGAAAGTCTTCGGTTAGAGCCAGCGCAATAGCCGGCCCCTCCTCAGAGAAGGCTGTGTAGGTGACCGCATAGCAGCCCATCTCCTCCAGCCATACAATGCGCGGGTCTTCGATGCCCCAGGCTTCCTCAGGCCAGTGTTTCGGATCTGGAACCAACGTGGGCTCTGGATCAATCGTCCAATCGGTCAACCCATTGGGGCTGCGTGCTACGGTCAGGTGCGACACGCCCCGGTGATCTTCCACGCGCACCAGCAATAGCGTTTCTCCTGTGTCCAGACGTACAGCCGCCGGATTGAAAACGGCATTACATGGATACGGCCAGTCGTCAGCGGTCAGAATCGGATTCCCTTCGTAGCGTCGAAACAATTCGCCTACCTGTTGAGGAGCTGGCCGTACTCCGTAATCGCGCATCATCTCACTCGAGGATTGTTTGACAATGGATAGCCCGGCTAATTTTGTTGCAGCAGAGCGGTTATCAAGTCGTCCATCGGAATTCGTGCGCCGAAAATACGGCTGTCAGCGGCCGCATAGGGAATCACCAGATGCTGTTGCCATACATAATTTGCGCAGGCAAACAGTACATTATCTACTCCCAGTTCTGGATCGCCCACCTTTTCAATATCGCCACGAGGCCGCATCAGTGGCTCCAGGCGGGCGACAACCGGATCGGGCTGGTTGAAATCCAGCAGGGCTGCGGCCAGGTCATATTCACGATGTCCTTCCCAGTCGAGATGGCCCTGATGATAAATCATCAGAAAACGCCGATCACCGAGGGCAAGGGGCGGTCCACCAGCTCCGATCCAGGAAAGCGCAAACTCCCGATATCGATAGCTGGCCATCAACAGCCCCCGGCTACGGTAGGGTCCTTCAGGCCGATCCGCCTCAGCCAGATGAATGGCCATGGGATGCCGCCCGTCGATAGGCCGGTGCAATAGCAGCCACCTGCCATCGATGGGTTCCGGCAAAAGGGCCGGGTTTTTGTTATCCACCTCATTTATGTCGCCAGGAATCGGTCCATGCAATTCCCAGTGGAGGAAGTCTTGTGTGGTAGCCAGACAGATGTGCACGCGTCCCACAAACGAGGGGAAACGAGGCCGTTCGCTGCTATAGCCCGTATAGAACAGGTAGTAGGTGTCGCCGATTTTGGTACAGCGAGCATCCTCCGCGCCCAGCTCATGAAAGACAGCATCGGGGCGGATTACAGGCTCTGGCCATCGCCGCACCAGCTCCAGCATCGGCGTCAGCACAGCCAGTCCCAAAGACGAAGGGGCATGTCCGGCCGGGCTTCCGGTGGCTCCCTGAGCGCGATAGATCATCACGCAGGCACCGCCGGCCGCCCGAAGCCGCGTGCGTTCGGCCTCGGTAAGCTGCCAGGCCTCCATAAGGCGTTCCAGTTCTTCACCGGCTTCTACAAGCACGGCCGCCGGATTCAACACAACGCGCGACTCCCAGGAATGCCGCGGTTCAGGCTCAAGCACCGGTCGCCCGCTGTGCAGGCGTTCGACGCAGATCGGCGGCGGCTTCTCGATAGTGCGCAGGGCACGTCCTCGATCGCACGGCCTCATATAAACCCGAGGCATTGTCCAGCTATGCCGTTGCTCTTCCAGTACGAAATCAATGACATCTTGCAGGGCTGCCACTGCGTGCCCGATCACCTTGTCCGCCGCCCCATAGTAGAGGTGGAGCTGTCCGTCGATTACAACAGCGCCCTCCGGAAACACCACATTAGGTACATCACCCTCGCGCTCGAAAGCGAGCTCAGGCTCCAGGATCGGCACACGTGCCCGGGCAATGGTCCGCTGCGGATCGTCCAGATCAAGCAGGGCCACACCCGCCCGGTAGGTGTAGCTATCGTCCACGCCGTGGTAAATCAACAGCCAGCCTTCAGGTGTTTCAATCGGCGGGGGTCCCGCCCCGATCTTCTTGCGCTCCCAGTGCCAGGCTGGCCGCAATACCACATGCTCGTCCAGATCGGCCAGGTGCTCGGCCCAACGAGTAGCTGACCGATGAAGCAACTCGTCCCAGTCATCGAAATAAATCAGTTGGATATCCGGCTCAATACGATGTAACAGGGCCAGCTTACCCCCAATGCGGCGTGGAAAGAGCACGGCATCTTTATCGCGCATGGGCGGGCCGATCACGCCATGCTTTTCGACCTGTGCGAAGTCCGTTGTCGAGGCCAGCCCGATGCGCACGCCATCACCCGAGCCAAAGGCAGGCGTGCTGAGCACCGTGTGCACGATCCAGCAGCGTCCTTCAAGAAACGTAAGGCGCGGATCCTCAAGCCCATAACAATCAAAATCCTCGCCAGGCGTCAGCAGGGGAGTTTCTCGCCAGGTAAAGTGTATCCCGTCGGTGCTGGTAGCGTAACCGAGCGATGAAATGTACGGTTCGAAGCCGTAAGCAGGCTCCCCAGGTCCAGTATTCGGCAAAGGAAAACGCCGGTAGCCAGCTGGAATTGCTCGAAAGATCAGGTGTATCTGTCGCCCGTCGTACCAGGCGCCCGGATTGAACACCGCCCCCGACGCCCAGGTCAAATCCGAGCGCGGTGTTAACACCGGAATATTTGTCCGTCGAAACAGCGACATTTTCCCTTGTTTGTCATGGCCATATGGCGAAGCCTGTCAATCGCGCAAGGCACGGCCTGTGTTCCGCTGCCGGCAGCGTCATTTCCACTTTTGATGGAAAGGTTGCGACGAAAAACATGCCGGGGTCCGGCATGCAGCCGAACCCCGACCCAGAACCCCGCAGACGTGAGGACAGAGCGACTCAATAAGTCAGGCCATATTCATAGGGAAGCAGCGGCTCGTAGTCTTCACCGCCGACGTTGAGAGGAATCTGATCCATTGAACGCGGCCAGGTAAAGGAGAGCTTGCCGGTAGGGGCAACGTCGCCGAAGAGCACGTCGGCTACCCCGTCGCCTTCGCTACCGGGTAGCCAGGCTGCAACAAAGGCGTCAGCTATCGCCAGCACCTCGTTGATGATCAGCGGACGCCCCGAAATCAGCACCACCACCACGGGAACCCCGGCTTCCTTCGACCGACGCACAATAGCCACACCATCGGAGTCCAGCGAGAGATCGGATCGGTCACCCAGAAATTCGGCATAGGGACGCTCGCCAATTACCGCAATAGCCACATCGGCGCCCGCCGCACCGGAACCATCTTCTGAACAGGTCACCGCGGTCCCAGGCGCCACCGCCTTCCGAATGGCTTCCAGGATCGTGGTGCCCTCCGTGATGTCGCCGCTGCCGCCTCGCCAGTCGATGGTCCAGCCCCCTATCTGGTAGCCCAGGTTGTCGGCATGCAGCCCGGCCACATGAATGCGTCCCAGATTCTTGGCAAGCGGCAGCGTCCGGTTCTCGTTCTTCAACAGTACCAGAGCGACTTGCGCACCGCTTCGCGGGCGACAGCGCGATGCTCCCCCGACCCAAACTTCGCCCACAGGCTTCGGTCGGCAAACACATGCTGGGGACCTTCCATCAACCCCAGGGCGAACTTGACGCGCAGGATGCGCAGCACCGCGTCATCAATGCGCGCCATCGGCATCCATCCTTCTTCAATCAACGCCTTCAAAAGCTGGGAGAACTCCCGGTAGCGGGTGGGCACCATGGCCATGTCAATCCCCGCATTCATGGCGATTTCGATGGCCGTTTTGTAGTCGGGATGGATTTTGGCGTTGTAGTCGGAAATGACAATGCCTTCAACCCCCAGCTCGTTCTTCAGCACATCGGTGAGCATGTACCGGTGGGCCGTCATCTTGACGCCATTCCAGCTATTGTAGGATACCATGGTGGCACCCACGCCCGCCTGAATAGCGTCGAGATAGAGCGGACGTGAATGCGTCGAAAGATGGCCTCATCCAGCCGCGTATCGCCCTGGTCCAGCAAGGCCCCCTGCGGTCCTCCCATGCCAAACGCCGTGCCGCCATCGCCAGCGAAATGTTTGGCCGTCGCCAGCACTGCCAGCGGGTTGTTCAATCCGCCGTTTTGCAGTCCTCGCACGGCCGCTGCACCCAGCCGGGCTACCAGCTCCGGATCTTCGGAGAAACTCTCATAAGTCCGTCCCCAGCGCTCATCTCGGGCCACCGCGATACAGGGCGCAAAATTTCAGTGGATGCCGGTAGCCCGCATCTCAATGGCAGTGATGCGATAGACCCGCTCTACCAGCGCCGGATCGCGCGTCGCTCCAAGCCCGATGTTGTGCGGAAAAATAACGGCGCCCTTTACGTTGCTGTGGCCATGCACCGCGTCGATACCATACAGCAACGGAATGCCCAGCCGCGTGCGCAGGGCTATGGCCTGTAGACTATCCCGTCCAGGCCGCCAGGCTGTTTCCGTCGGCCGGATCCGAGTTGCCGCCGCTCAGAATCGAGCCCAGATAAGTCGTAGGGATCCTGAAGAAATGCCTGCTCGGCCTGAATCATCTGGCCGATTTTCTCCTCCAGCGTCATCTGCTGCAGCAGCGCGCCTGCTGGTCATAACGCGAAAGTGGAAGGAAGACGGTCGTTGCTGCAGAGTGCCTGTCCGGGCGCTGACAGCCGACCACTACCAGACTAAGCATAAACTAACCGATTATCAGATGCTTCATGATGATTCCTGCAGGTTGGGAGTGAATTGCGGACTACTTCGTACCGGCCGTCACTTCCACAGAAGCCCTCAGACAGACCGGAACGACCAGATCCAATCAATCCAATTCATTTTACAAAAAAAGAATCCTGCGCTATGGTCTCCATCCAGGAAAGGCACCGAGAACAAAGCAGGCTGCCGTCTGTTTGCGTGCACACGTTAGCACGAACGAAAGCGACAACCCCATGGAGCGATTGCCGGCTGCTTTTACCCGGTATCGAGCCATTGTTGACGACTGGGAAGCTTTTGTGGAAGCCCTGCGGCGGCCGCTGCCGGTGTGCGTGTGGACCAACACGCTCCGCGCGACACCTGCGCAGGTGAAAGCGGCCCTGGAAGCCGAAGGCCTGCGGCCGGAGCCGCTCGCGTGGCGCCGCGATGCCTTCCGCCTGCCGCCGGACAGTCAGCCCGGCAACCGACTGGCCTACGTGCTGGGCCACTACCACGTGCAGGAAGAGGTCTCGCTGCTGCCCGTACCACTGCTCGACCCGCAGCCTGGCGAACGCATCCTGGACCTGTGCGCCGCTCCCGGCGGCAAAACCGCCCAGATTGCCGTCCGCATGCAGAACCGGGGCACCGTCGTGGCCAACGACCGCAATCCGCTGCGTTTGCGCCAGCTTTCGGGCACCATCGAACGCCTGGGGCTGCTGAACGTCACCACCACGCTACATGACGGGGCTGACTTTCCGCTGGAAAGCGGACCGTTCGATCGGGTCCTGGTCGATGTACCCTGTTCCTGCGAGGGAAATTTTCGGAAAGATCAAAAGGTCGCCGATGCGTTTGCTGGCGCACCGGAGCTATGCGGCCAGCAGACGGCGCTTTTGCACCGTGCCGTAACCCTGTGCCGGCCAGGCGGTCGCATCGTCTATGCCACCTGCACGTTCGCCCCGGAAGAAAACGAGCTGGTCGTCGATACCGTGCTGCGCCGCTGGGGTACCGCGCTGCGTTTGCTACCCGCTCGCATTGAAGGGTTCCGGGGAAGCCCGGGACTCACCGAATGGAACGGCCGACGCTTGCATCCCTCGCTGGAACGCACCCTGCGCGTCTGGCCACACCTGAACGATACTGGTGGCTTCTTTGTCGCCGTCCTGGAACGACAGGCTTAACGCTGCCATGAACGCAACACCCGAATTACAACAGGCGGTCAAAATCGTCGATCCCACACCCTACTTCCGCTACCTGGAAGAGCGATTCGGCATCCCGCCCGCCACGTTTGACGGATACGTGCTGGTGCAACCGGGCCGCAAGAAGGTCTATATCGTCACGGCCGATCATCGGCCGCCAGCTCGTCCGCGTCCCCGCACCATCGGCCTACCCTTTCTCCGCATCTATCTGAAGTTTCCCAAGCTGTCGACGGCCGCTGCCCAGCAGTTCGGTCATGCGGCCACACGCAACGTGATCGACACCGATCCGGCGCAGGCCGAGGCATTTCTGACGCGACGGGACTTTCACGCCCGGCCGACGCAACTGACGCGCTGCACAGGACGCGGCTACGTTCTGGTCCGCTACCAGGGGCACACGCTGGGCGTCGGCTTCCTTGTTCCGGAGGACGCAGGCGGTCGCGTCGAAAGCATGCTGCCCAAATCGTGGGCGCGGGACCCGGACTCGTTCAGGCTATCGGTGGAGTGATTGGCACGCCAGCAACCGTTGCCAGCAGATTGCGGGCCGCCCGGTAGCCGCTCTGCAGGGCACCGGTCACCGTGGCTGGCTCTTCGGGGTCGGTTGCTTCTCCGGCCAGAAAAATGGTATCGTGAACAGGCTGGCTTAACACGCGACGGGCAGCCAGCCCGCCCGGACGCACGTAGCTGTAAGCCCCCTGCGCAAAGGGATCCCGTTGCCAGTCATGCAACCGGGCACTCACCAGGTAGCAACCCGGATCGGAGACACCATAAAGGCGCGCAATTGTCCGGAGGGCCTCCTGGACAATTTCCTCTTCCGGCCACTCGGCCAGTCGACGAGCTGCCGGACCGCCGGCCCAGGCCAGCAGCACCGGCACGCGCAGCGGCAACGGTTGCCAGATGGTCGTGAAGCTTTCGTCGGGCGCATGGATAAAAGCCAGCGCTCGAAGCGCCGCCTGCGTTTCCCAGAAGGCTTCCCGGAAGCACAGGTTCACGCGCACCGCTGCGCCCATCTCCAGTTGCGCCAGGGCCTTTCGCCAGGGTTCGGGTAGGGGAGGATCGACATGAAGGGCCGGCGCTTGATCTCCCCGCAGCAAGGGAAGCGGTACGGTCAGCATCAGCGTGCGAGCCTGAAAGACGCGGGCCTGCCCGAGCTGCCGGGCATGCACTTCGACCCGTCCCGGCTCCCAGCGCACCCTTGTAACGACCGTCTGCAGATGCAGTCGGACCTGCGAGAGGTTAAGGCGGCGGTACAGGGTTCCTACCAGGCGATCATATCCCCCGATCGGACGAAACTGGGGATAGTCGGCCGTTTCGTTGCCCCGCACGCGCCAGTCTTCGGCCAGGGCCTGCAGACTGAGCTGCTCGGGATCGGCCGCCTCAAAGCTTTCGGCCACGATGCGGGCCAGCGCCCGCGTTGCGGCCATCCCTTCACCCGGCAGCGTCTGCTCCAGAAACTTCGAAAACGCGCAATCAGGCGCCTGTGGCGCGGGCAGTTGCTCCAGCAGCGGACGGAGCGTCTGCACCAGATCGATGGCCTGAACCCGTCCATCCAGAAACAGGCCGTGCGTTTCGGGCACCTGAATCAACCCGATACCACCCTGACGAAGGAGTCGGAGCGTCACGGCCGGTCGGCCATGCACGAACTCTGCCCCCAGTTCCACCGGGATCGGAAAAATGGAATCGCGCCAGGTGTAGATGCGTCCTCCTATACGATTGCGCGCTTCCAACAACAAAACGGAGCGGCCGGCCCGTCCCAGCATTTCGGCTGCAGCCAGGCCGGCCACCCCGGCACCCACAACGATGACATCCCACATACACCCTGGCTCAATGCTCTCCGATGCCGCGCAGCAGTTTTTCGGTTTCCTCCTTGTGGCGCGTCTCGTCGCTGATAATCTCTTCCAGATCGTTCACCAGTCCATAGTCACCAAAGGCTTCGGCCTGCTTGCGGCGCTGCACGTAGCGGGCAATGGTTTCTTCCTCCGCCTTCAGCACCGCTTCCAGCATGGCCCGGTTGCTGTCGGCCAGCTTTACCGGCGCAGGTTTCGTGGTGGGCAGTCCCCCCAGCGCCGTGATTTTGTTGGCCAGAAACTGCGCATGCCGCAGCTCTTCCGGAATCTCCTGCTCAAAGAACGCCTTCAGCAGTGGCCGGTGGATACCGCTGGCCATAGCCGCATAGGTCGCGTACATTACAATGGCCTGGTACTCGTGCGCCAGGTCTTCGTTCAGCCCCTTGATGAGCTGTTCCCGCGTGATCGCTTTGACTTCCGTTTCCATAGTCCCTTTTCAGGATCTTTCAACAAGTGCTGCATATCACAAGAGAAAATGTCCCTCCAACAGAAAGGTTGCCCCCAAATGCAACCATTGCGGAAAGATTACAGAGGACCAAAAAAAAGCCGCTGATGAAGCCAGCTCCAGAAATATCGAGCGCCCTCAGGACAAATCGGCGGGCGCCGAAGCCGTGCCTCTTTTCAGCAGATAAATGAGCTGACCGTTGACGAGCAACACGTTCAGCACGATAAAGAGCACCGAGCTCCCGATCAGATCGTACGGCCGCACCCATTGAAGGGGCGGCTGCGCATACGGGGAATCCGGCGAAAGGATCAGCCAGAACATGCCTCCCAGGAAAAGCAGCGCCACGACGCCGAACGGCAGCGCAAAACGCAGGAT
>JALSJJ010000180.1 GCA_026989375.1 Rhodothermus sp. | reverse complement strand
CATATCTCAATATCGTTATAGCTATAGCGCATATCCTGATACTCCTGATCAAGGGTTGGTAGCTATACCGTTGGTCTACCCCTTAACCAAACCCTGCAGAGCATGAGCAAGTACGCAGACAGCTTCCCGGGCCCTCTGCGCACCACCAGCCGGTGGAAACCGCTTGACCTGATCGGAGTCGCTTACAGGCGATCCGGTGCATGGCGGTTAAAGATCAATGCACCGGAATATCATCTTAATCTTAATTCAAAAAGGTCTATTCGCGTTGATAGTTTAGAAAACGCTGCAAATATGATTGAACGATTATCGAATCGATCAGTCACTTACCATTTTCAATATGGAAATTATCATTATTTTCTTGCTGAAATAGAATAAAGGAAATAAGAATAAATTCAAAGGCGTCGATGGCCGGCCATATAGGTAGGTCATCGACGCCTTTTTTCTTTGCTTTGGGAGGAAGCGGCCTGGAATTTTCCAGGATGATGGGAAAGAGGGCTTTCAGTTTTCCTCTTCGTCGAGCAGTTCGTCTTCGATTTCTTTGGCTGTTTCGTCGTCGGTGGTGAGCTGATCGAGGTCGATGAGCTCTTCGTCGATGCCGTCGGTGAGGGCCGCTGCACGGGCCAGTTCTTTACGCAGAAAGCGGCCGGTGTGCGTATCCTGCTGGGCCAGTTCCTCGGGCGTGCCGGCAAACAGAATGTAGCCGCCGGCATCGCCCCCTTCGGGGCCCAGCTCGATCACGTGATCGGCCGTTTTGATCACGTCGAGGTTGTGTTCGATCACCAGCACCGTATTGCCCTTGCGCACGAGCGCCCGGAGCACGGCCAGCAGGTGCCGGATGTCCTCGAAGTGCAGGCCCGTGGTGGGCTCATCCAGGATGTAGAGCGTGTTGCCGGTGCCGGGACGGGACAGCTCGCGGGCCAGCTTGATGCGCTGGGCTTCGCCCCCGGAGAGCGTGGTGGCCGGCTGGCCCAGTCGGATATAGCCGAGACCGACGGCCTGCAGCGTGCGCAGCTTGCGGGCAACGCGCGGCAGGTGCTCGAAGAAGGCCAGCGCTTCGTCCACAGTCATTTCCAGCACGTCGGCAATGCTCTGGCCCCGGTAGCGTACTTCCAGCGTCTCGGTGTTGTAGCGTCGGCCTTTGCAGGTCTCGCAGGTCACGTGAACGTCCGGCAGGAAGTTCATTTCCAGTTTCACGACGCCGGCGCCCTTGCAGGTCTCACAGCGGCCGCCTTTTACGTTGAAGGAGAAGCGGCCGGGTTTGTAGCCGCGAAGCTGAGCTTCCGGAAGCCGGGCGAACAGGTCGCGGATGTAGCTGAACAGGCCGGTATAGGTGGCGGGATTCGAGCGGGGGGTGCGGCCGATAGGCTTCTGGTCGATGTCGATCACTTTGTCCAGGTGTTCCAGACCTTCGATGCGGTCGTAGGGTAGCGGTACCAGGCGGGCGTTGTGAAAGTGGCGGGCCAGGATCGGGTACAGCGTCTGGTTGATCAGGCTTGATTTGCCCGAGCCCGAGACGCCCGTCACGCAGATGAACGTGCCCAGTGGGAGCACCAGCGGGTCGCCTTTCAGGTTGTGGCCGCGGGCGCCGTAGAGCACCAGTCGGTGGCCGTTGCCACTGTGTCGCTTGCGAGGGACGGGGATGTAGCGTTCCCCTTTCAGGTAGGCGGCCGTCAGGCTGGGGTAGCCGTTCCGGGCTTCCAGGCGGTCGGGGGGGCCTGCGGCCACGACATAGCCACCCTGTTCGCCTGCGCCCGGTCCCAGGTCGATCACGTAGTCGGCCGCTTCGATCATTTCGCGGTCGTGCTCGACGACCAGGATCGAGTTGCCCAGGTCGCGCAGCAGCTTGAGCGCCTCGATGAGCCGGTGATGGTCGCGAGGGTGCAGGCCGATGGAAGGCTCGTCGAGCACGTAGAGTACGCCGGTCAGTTGCGCGCCAAGCTGGGCTGCCAGTCGGATGCGCTGGCTTTCGCCGCCCGAGAGGGTGCGGGCCGGACGGTCCAGCGTCAGATACCCCACGCCCACGTCGATCAGAAAGCCGAGGCGTTCCAGGATTTCTTTGAGGATCGGGCGGGCAATCAGCGCCTTCTGGCCATCGAACTGTACGGTTGATAGGAAGCGCCGCAGCGAGACCAGGTCCATGCGGGCCAGTTCGGCGATGTTCTTTCCGGCGATGCGGAAGGCCAGACTTTCGGGTTTGAGGCGGGCGCCGCCGCAGGCACGGCAGGTCATCTCGCGCATGAACGATTCGGCCCAGCGGCGCTGCGAAACAGATCCCGCATGCTCGCGCATGTGATGCAGGTATTCGAACAGCCCGCCAAAGCGATGGCGGTAGCGCAGCGTGCGGTCTTTGTAGCGGTATTCGATTTCAAATTCGCGGTTGCCGGCGCCTTCGAGCAGCACGCGTCGCTGCCTGTCGGTCAGCTTCCCCAGTGGCGTATCGAAGTCGAAGCCATAGGCGGCGGCCACGGCGCGGAGCTGGCTGAAGATCCAACCGTCGCGGGGTTTGCCCAGCGGCGCCAGGCCTCCTTCATTGATGGATTTCGCAGGATCTGGAATGACGAGGGCCGGATCGATTTCCAGCCGGGTGCCCAGGCCATTGCAGGCCGGGCAGGCGCCATAAGGAGAGTTGAACGAAAAAGTGTTGGGTGAGGGATCGTCGTAGGAGACGCCATCTTCCGGGCAGTAGAGGTGACGGCTGAAGACGTGATCGGTGCCGGTCCCGTCGGGATGGAGCTCGTGCGCAATGAGCACGCCGCCGCCCATGCCCAGCGCGATCTGGACCGAGTCGTGCACCCGGGGCCGGAGGTCGGGCCGTACGACCAGGCGGTCCACCACCACTTCGATGTCGTGTGTTTTGTAGCGGTCCAGCTTCATGCCCGGCGTGATCTCGCGCAGCTCGCCGTCGATGCGCACGCGCGTGAAACCCTGACGGGCAATCTGCTCGAACAGCTCGCGGTAGTGTCCTTTGCGGCCTCGTACCACCGGCGTCAGGATCAGCAGCCGGGTGCCTTCGGGAAAGCTTAGAATGTGGTTGATGATTTCGTCGTCGGTCTGGCGGCGCATGGGCCGGCCCGAGATGTGCGAATAGGCCGTTGCAACGCGGGCGTAGAGCAGTCGGAGAAAGTCGTACACTTCGGTGACGGTGCCGACGGTCGAGCGCGGATTCTGGCTGACGGTCTTCTGCTCGATGGCAATGACCGGGGAAAGGCCGTCGATGAAGTCCACGTCGGGTCGCTCCAGCATGCCCAGAAACTGCCGAGCATAGGCCGAGAGGCTTTCCAGGTAACGCCGCTGCCCTTCGGCGTAGATCGTGTCGAAGGCCAGGCTCGACTTGCCCGATCCCGAGAGGCCGGTAATGACTACCAGCTGTTCCCGGGGGAGGTCCAGGTCAATGTTTTTCAGGTTATGCTCCCGTGCGCCCCGGATGACGATGCAGTCTTGCATACCGCTGCCAGGCCCGACCACGCGTTTCAGTCAAAAGGTTCAGACACGATCCAACAGCAGCCGTCGGGCTTCGTTCCGGTAGCTTTTTTGCAAAAGCATTGCAAATCATACGGAACGAAGCAGATTGCCACGCTTTGATCGCTGCCAACTATCCATTGAAATCGAACATGGACGCCTATTTAGAAACCTTTCTGCCTCTGTTTGTGGCGATCAATCTGCCCGGCATTCTGCCGTTTTTCATTGCCTTGACCGAGGGGCTTTCGGCCGCCGATCGGCGTCGCCTGCTCGTGCGGGCCGTGGTGACAGCCTTCGTGGTGGCTGTGCTCATCCTGTTTGCCGGCCAGCTCATTTTCCGGACGCTGGGCATCACAGTAAACGACCTGCGGGTAGGGGGTGGTTTGATTCTGCTCGTACTGAGCATCACGGACCTGGTGTTTGCGGACTATCGTCGGCGCGATCCCCGCGATGGGGCCGATGCGGCCGACGTGGGCGTGGTACCGCTGGGCATTCCACTGATCATCGGACCGGCGGCGATCACCACGATTCTGGTAGCGCAGCAGACCTATGGCTATCTGCCCACGCTTGTGGCGCTGGTGGCCAATCTGTTGCTGGTGACGCTGGCCTTTGCCGCAGGGCCGTGGGTGATTCGCAAACTGGGGCCGGTGGCCGTACGGGCTATTGCAAAAGTCGCCAGCCTGTTTCTGGCGGCCATTGCCGTGGCCATGATTCGGGCAGGTGTGGTCGGCATGCTGGGTGGATAGCGGAACCTTCCATAAAGAACGGCATTTAGGAGGCTCCGTGTGAGTAAGGAGCGTGTGCGAATCCGACTTATTGTTCAGCGATGGCTCTGAAGACCCTCGACATTAACGCCCTGGCCGCCAAAACGGGCAACCTTTACGAGACGGTGGCGATCCTTTCGAAGCGTGCCCGCCAGATTGCCACTCAGATGAAGCAGGAGCTCGACGAAAAGCTTTCCTACTTTGAAGGCCTGGGGCCGGACTTTGACGATCCTCGGCATCAGGAAGAGCAACGTCGCATTTCCATTGAGTACGAATTAAAGCCGGAGCCCACCGAGATCGCTGTGGAAGAGTTCCTGCAGGACGAGATCTACTACCGCGACGCCTCCCAGGAACGCACCGAGGAAGAAGAGCTTCGTTGAGCTAATCGGTTGGATAACAGGACGGGCATCCTGCAGGGTGCCCGTTTTTTGATTGGCTTCGCTTGGGGCAACCGTTAGAGTGACTCTACGGTTTACCGCTGCAGCTTGGGAGACGTGGGTTGGGGGATTAATGTCCCTTCTTAGTGGGTGCCCGTCTCCGACGCTGGCTACCTGCTTGGCAGGATCTGTTTCGGTTCTTTCAGAAACTTTGCATAATCCGTAGTGATGATTAAAAAAAGGCCGTGTCTGAAGCAGGAGACACGGCCGGGGAGGTGCATGGTTTACTGCTCGCGCCAGTTGATTTCGGGCTCGGGTCGGTTGTCGAGGATGGCTTCAATGCGGGCCATGACTTCGGGCGTCAGGCGTTGGGCCACCTCCAGCGCTTGCATGTTTTCCTGAACCTGCTCGGGGCGAGAGGCCCCTGTAATGACGGTGCTCACGTTCGGATTTTTCAGACACCAGGCGATTGCCAGTTGGGCCATCGTACAGCCCAGTTCTTCGGCGATCGGCATGAGCTGCCGCACTTTTTCGATCTGGCGCCGGCCTTCTTCGCTTTCCAGCCGCTTGCGCAGCCATTCGTAGCCGGGCAGACTCATACGGCTGCCTGAAGGGATGCCGTCGTTGTACTTGCCGGTCAGAATGCCACTGGCCAGGGGGCTCCAGGTGGTCAGACCCAGCCCGTAATCGCGGTAGAGCGGTGCATATTCGCGCTCAACGCGCACGCGGTGAAACATGTTGTACTGGGGCTGCTCCATGGTGGGAGGAATCAGGTGCTCGCGCCGGGCAAACTCGTAGGCATGGCGGAGCTGTTCGGCGCTCCACTCGCTCGTGCCCCAGTAGAAGGCCCAGCCCTGGTCAAGCACGTAGTTCATGGCCCAGACCGTTTCTTCGATGGGGGTTTCCGGATCGGGCCGGTGGCAGAAGATCAGGTCCACGTAGTCAAGCTGCAGCCGCTCCAGCGCGGCTTTCGTGCCTTCGATTATATGCTTGCGCGACAGGCCCACGTCGTTTGGTCCGGTGCCGCCCCAGAAGATTTTCGTGGAAATGACCAGGTCCGAGCGCTTCCAGCCGGAGCGCTTCAGGATGTTGCCCATCATGATTTCGGCCTTGCCATGGGCATAGACCTCGGCGTTGTCAAAGAAATTCACGCCCGCCTCGTAGGCCGCATGCATGCACGCTTCGGCCAGGCCTTCGTCGATCTGATCCCCGAACGTTACCCAGGCGCCATAGGAGAGCGCCGACACTTTCAGTCCGGAACGGCCCAGATGCCGGTATTCCATGGTCATGGGTCTTGTAGGTTTAGATGGAACACAACGGATGCGCCCGTCAGTTTGCAATCGCGCCGCCATTTATGCAACCCGTTCAGCGCGCTCCGATGCGTTTGTAACGGCAAGTTCAAGAAGGGTGCGGAGGGTCTGGAGCAGCCGCTGCCGGATGGGTTGCGCTTCGCGGTAAAATTGCGCTTGCAGCTCTCGGTAGCGGCGGCGTCCTTCGGGCGTTTCGACGGGAATGGGCTCCAGGCCATAAGCGCGCAGGTCGTAGGGGCTGGCCTGCATGTCGAGCGTGCGGATGCGGCAGGCCAGCAGGAAGGCGTCGGCGATCAGATCGCTGCCTACCCAGGGGTAGAACTTGTAGGCCCAGCGGTAGAGGTCCATGTTGGCATGCAGGCAGCCGGGCTGTTCCAGTTCATGGATGGTTTCACGGGTGGGTTGAAAGCGGTTCAGAGGCCGGGCGGCTTCGGTAAAGAAACGAAACGCATCGAAATGCGTGCAGGTGATCGGATGGGATTCGACGAAGCGCGCCAGGGCGTCGGGCGTCATGCGCAACGGCACGTGTGCATGACGAGGGCGCTCGGTGCGATAGACCATGGCCCATTCATGCAGGCCAAAGCAGCCAAAGTGCGGGCGGCGCATGGCCGTCCGCTCCAGCAAAGTTACCACCCAGCGCAGCGATGGAATACGGTGCGTCGGAAAGCGAGAGGGATCGACGACAACCCCATCGGGCGTTTCGACAAACCCAGGTTCGCGCAACCACCGTCGGGCCTCGGCGCCCTGCACGGCGATGCCCAGGCCGGGACGCCATCGCAACAGTCGGCTCGGCCGAAACGTGTAGTATTCGAACAGAAAATCCATCACCGGCTGCTTCACGCCGCGGCGGCGGGCAGCCAGGTACGAATCGAGCACCGGACGCAGTCGCGCTTCATGCGCCGCTGCGCGCCTACGCGCTTCGGCTTCGGTCAGGATGGTATGGACCAGAGGGCTGTCCATGTGTAACCGTTGCTCCGGGTGCTCAGGATGAGGACGCCGTCGTTTTAAAACAACGAACTCCCTTCGGATCCCGGCGTTGGGCATACCAAAGCGGTGTTGTTCTGTAAACCTGAACCCATAAGCCGATGAATCGCCTGCTACGCGCGCTGTTATGGTCGGTGCTGGCCACCAGCGTTTTTGCCTGGGTGCTGCGTCGCCTGCTGCCAGGGACCAGGCCAGTCATGACGGTCCCTGCTGAGATCGAAGCGGACCGGTTGTCCCCCGAAGAACAGGAACGCTTGCTTGAAGAACTGGAACGATTGCTCTGAGCTCAAATTGTTCTATCTTTAAGCATGGGGCACTTTGCCAGCAGGCGTAACCGCTCCCTCGGTCCTTTCGTAAAGAAAATGCTCAACAAAACCAGACGGAGACTGCTATGAAGCTGCTTCGACGCCTCTCGGCCGGCCTTTTCCTGCTACTCTGGGCGCTGCCGGCCTTTGGGCAGACGAGCGCGGACACCTCGGCGCTGCCTGTGGAAATTCCCTATGAGAAGTTCGTGCTCGACAACGGGCTGACGCTCATCGTCAGCCCGGACCACAAGGCGCCCATCGTGGCCGTGAACATCTGGTATCATGTCGGCTCGAAGAACGAAAAGCCCGGCCGCACGGGCTTTGCACATCTGTTCGAGCACCTGATGTTCAACGGCTCGGAGCATTTTAACGACGACTGGTTCCAGGCGCTGGAACGCGTAGGCGCGACCGACCTGAACGGCACCACGAGCCGTGATCGCACGAACTATTTCCAGACGGTGCCGGTCAACGCCCTTGATCTGGTGCTCTGGCTGGAGTCGGACCGCATGGGTCACCTGCTCGGCGCTATCGATCAGGCAAAGCTTGACGAGCAGCGCGGCGTGGTCCAGAACGAAAAGCGTCAGCGGGAAAATCAGCCGTACGGTAAGGTCTTTAACCTCATCGCCGAGCACACCTATCCGGAAGGCCATCCTTACTCGTGGCCGGTGATCGGCTATATGGAAGATCTGGAAGCGGCCACGCTCGAAGATGTCCACCAGTGGTTCAAAACCTATTACGGCCCGAACAATGCGACTATCGTGATTGCCGGCGACATTGATCCGCAGACCGCCCTGGAAAAGGTGAAGAAGTACTTCGGGTCCATCCCGCCCGGGCCGCCGCTGGCCAAGCCCAAAGCCTGGGTGGCCAAGCGGTCCGGCGAGCAGCGCCTGCGGGTGGAAGACCGCGTGCCGCAGGCCCGGATCTACAAAGTGTGGAACGTGCCGGAATGGGGCCATCCGGAACGGGATTATCTGGAGCTGGCTGCCGATGTGCTTGCCAGTGGAAAGACCTCGCGCCTGTACCGCCGCCTCGTCTATACCGATCAGATTGCCACCAGCGTCAATGCGTTTGTGTTTACCGGTGAGATTGGGAGCCAGTTCATGATTATCGCCACGGCCAAGCCGGGCGTGCCGCTGGCGCAGGTGGAGCAGGCAGTCGATGAAGAGCTGACCCGCTTTCTGGAAGCAGGCCCCACGGCTGAAGAACTGGAGCGGGTGAAGGCAGACTTCATTGCCAGCTTCGTGCGCGGCGTGGAGCGCATCGGGGGCTTTGGTGGCAAGAGCGACATCCTGGCGCAGTACGAAGTCTTTGGAGGGGATCCCGGTCTGTACAAAGTAACGCTGCGGCGCATGCAACAGGCCACGCCCGCGCAGGTGCTGGAAGCCGCCCGTAAGTGGCTGAGCGACGGCGTGTTTGTGCTGGAAGTGCACCCCTATCCGCAGCTCCAGGCAACCGGAGAAGATGTGGACCGTTCGCGCCTGCCGGCCGTTGGCACGCCGCCAGCGGTGGCTTTCCCCGAGGTCCAGCAGGCCACGCTGTCGAACGGCCTGAAAGTGCTGCTGGTCGAACGCTACGCCGTGCCGGTGGTCAACTTTCAACTGATCTTGGATGCCGGCTATGCGGCCGACCAGTTCGCCCGGCCGGGCACGGCCACGCTCGCCATGAACATGCTGGACGAAGGCACCACCAGCCGGACCGCGCTGGAGATCAGCGACGAGCTGGATCGCCTGGGCGCTCGGTTGGGTACCGGCTCTGCCCTGGATGTGTCCACGGTCTATTTCTCGGCCCTCCGGGACAAATTGGACCCCTCGCTGGAGCTCTTTGCCGATGTCGTCCTGAACCCGGCTTTTCCAGAGGCCGACTTTCAACGCCTCAAACAGCAGCAGCTCATCGCTATTCAGCGAGAGCAGGTGACGCCCGTACAGATGGCCCTTCGTGTCTTCCCACGCCTGCTCTATGGCGAAGACCATGCCTATGGATTGCCGCTTACGGGCTCGGGCACGCCAGCGTCTGTGCAGCAGATCACCCGCGACGACCTGGTGCGTTTCCACCAGACCTGGTTCAAGCCCAACCATGCCACGCTTATCGTGGTAGGGGCGATTACCATGGATGAACTGCTGCCCCGGCTGGAACGGCTCTTTGCCGACTGGAAACCCGGCGAGGTGCCCCAGAAGAACATTCAGCCCGTGCCGCACAAAGATCGGTCCGTGGTCTATCTGATCGACCGGCCCGGATCGGAGCAGTCCATTATCTTTGCCGGACATGTGGCGCCGCCCGAAGCCAATCCGCGCGAGCTGGCCATCAAAGTCATGAACCGGGTGCTGGGAGGGGCCTTTACCTCACGCATCAACATGAACCTGCGCGAGGACAAAGGCTGGTCGTATGGAGCCCGAACGCTGTTGATGAGCGCCCGGGGACCGCGGCCGTTTATCGTCTATGCGCCGGTGCAAACCGACAAGACGGCGCCCGCCATGCTGGAGATCAAAAAGGAACTGGACGGGATTGTCAGCGGCCAGAAACCTATCACGCCAGAAGAACTGGACAAAGCCCAGCGCAATCTGACGCTCCGGCTGCCCGGCCGCTGGGAGACCGCCAACGCCATCCTCAATGACCTGAGCTATGTGGTGCAGTTCGGGTGGCCGCTGGACTACTGGCGGACCTATCCAGAAGCGGTACGCGCCCTCACGCTGGAGGACGTCAACGCAGCCGCCCGCGAAATGCTGCATCCGGATCGGCTCGTGTGGGTCGTGGTGGGCGACCGCAGTCGTATTGAAGAGGAGATTCGCCAGCTTGGCCTTGGGCCTGTGTATCTGATTGACACGGAAGGCAACCTGCTGGCCTCGCTTTCTGAATAGAACCCGCCGGGTGCTCGCTGTGCGCAGCGGGCACCCGGCCCCGTTCACGGGGTAAAACAGGAAGAAACAAAATTTTCATCACCAGACTGCCCCTGCCATGTCGCTCTGGGCCCGATTTAAACGGTGGATTCGTTCGGTCTTTGGAGGCGCCATTTCTGCGCTGGAAGACCCGCGTCTGATTCTGGAGCAGAACATTCGGGAGCTGAACGATCAGATCCCGAAGATGAACGAGAACATCGCCACGGTGAAAGCGAACGTATTGCTGCTCCAGAAAGAGGTGCGGCGCAACGAGCAGGAAATGGAACGCCTGGTAGCCCGCATCAAGGCAGCCATCCAGGCCGGCCGCGACGACATCGCGCAGCAGTACGCCATCCAGCTCCAGAAAACGAAGGAGACGCTGGCTCGTACCAGAGAGCAACTGCAGTATGCGGAAGCTGCCTACGAAAAAGCACTGCAGGTAAAGCAGGCGTTCCTTCGGGAAAAAGAGCGTAAAATCCAGGAGGCGAAGGAGGCGCTCCGGGCGCACGAGCGGGCCAAATGGCAGGCTAAAGTGGCCGATGCGCTGGAACAGTTTGAAGTCGCCGGGCTGGATCAGACGCATGAGGAAATGATTCAGCGTCTGCGTGAAGAGACCGCCCGGAGCGAAGCCCGCCTGGAACTGGCGCTCGACAGTGTCGATGCCGATGCCCTGAAAATTGAGGCAGACGCCGAAGCGCTTCGCGCAGCCGAGCTGGTGCGCCAGTTCAAGCTGGAAATGGGCCTGCTGGAACCTGAACAGAAGCCGGCGCTGGAAGCTCCGGCCCGTGAAGGCGAGCAGGAAGCGCCCGAGCAGACCCGTGAAACAGAGAAAACAAAAACCATAGGCCGCCAGCGTGCGCGCTAACATGCACCCGGAAGATTATCAACGGCTCAAAGAAGCAGAAAAGGAGCACCTGCGTGCGCTCCGTCGGTTGAAGGAGGCAGTGCGGCTGCTCCGGCAGCGACGGGCTATCGACGAGGCGCTGGCTCGCCTGGAGCGCCAGACCGAGGAGACGCTGACAGCCTCGGACAAAGCGCTGGAACGCCTGGCGCTGGAGACGGCCTACCAGGAAGCCCGCTTGGAGCTGGCGCTTGAAGGGCAGAGGCCGCCTTCCGACGAGATGCTCGATGCCGCGCAAACCCGCCGCCGAGCCCAGGAGCTCTTGCGCCAGCTCCAGGACGAAACCTCGGGAACGGCCCGTTCGTCTGTCCCGAGAGGGGCACCCCCGGAGAAGACGCTGGGACGGCTCCGACCTTCCAAATCGTGATGGAAACCCCGGGCATGAACGACCGACCGATCAACTACACGCGCGAAGCCTTTCTGCATCCCTGGAATCTCACGTTCCTGATCGCTGCACTGGTTACGGCCCTGGGTATCAGCTTTACGGACAGTCCCGACTGGCTGTTTGATGCCGTACTCCTCTTTACGACAGCTCTGGAGCTGCTCTACCTGGGAATCCTCCCCCGTCAGGAACGATTTCGTCGGGCAGTGCGCGCCCGTCGAGCAGCCGAACATGCCCGTCCCCCTTCGCAAAAAGAACTTTTTCAACTGTTGAGCCGAAACAGTCAGCGCCGCTACGTACGCCTGCGCAATCTGGAAAAACAAATACGCGCCAACTACCAGAAGCTCAGCTATGCTTCGCAGGGACTGCTCGAAAGCCATCTCCAGAAAATCAGTGAGCTGCTTCGCGCTTATCTGAACCTGCTCTATCAGAAGGAACGGTACGAATTTTACCTGGCGCAGACTTCAGAGGATGAGCTGGTCGAGGCCTTGCGGGCCTTGCAGAAAGATATGGCGGACGACACGCCGCGTGTGCGTGCCATCAAGGAACGGCGTCGTCGCATCCTGGAGCAGCGACTTGCTCGCATCAAAAAGGTCGGGGAAAATCTGGAAATCATTGAAGCACAGCTCGACACCATTGACGATGTGATCCGCTATATCCATGAGCAATCGCTGACGCTTCGCAATCCTGAAGAAATCACCTTCCAGCTCGACACGCTGCTCAGCGAGGTGGAAGAGACAGAGGCAGCAGTGGCTGAGATTGAGGACGTGTTTGCGTCGCCCGCTGCACTGCTGAGCGAGCTCTCGAACGAACTGGAGCCACCTCGACCAGAGCCAGAGATGCCAGACTCTTCTGAAAAGGCTACACCCGAAGCGGTTCGGCGTCAGCGTCAACGCTCCTGAAGCCAGCCATGCAGCACCGGTAAGTGGTTGCTTGATGGGGTTGCCGATAGGGAAGACTCCTCCCACGATCTGAGTGGCTCGGCAGGCACATACGCTCCGACCAGCAAAGCCGCCAAAGACCAGACAACAGGCTGTCTACCACGTCTCTGTCTCTCTCCGGAAGAAAGCAGGGGGAGCAGAATTTTTGGGACTCCACGGCAAGCCGACTCCCGGCGCCTGTGCCAGAGACCAGGCAAAGCGTTTTTCCTTGACTCCCCCTCCCCTTTGGGGAGGGGGACAGAGGGAGGGGCCCTTCAACCACCAACGCCCGATTTAGGCTAACCGCTTTGCCTTCACCGCAACGCTGCTCCCAACAGACACCCCCTCAGTCCTCCGGCCAGCTCCCCCTCAAGGGGGAGCAAAATTTTCTGGCTCGGCCGGGCGAAGTGTGGCATGACGGTACAACTACAAGCGAAACGGTTTTTTATCAGGTTCCCCCCTCCCCACTGGGGAGGGGGTCAGGGGGAGGGGCTCTTCAACCACCCAC
>JALSJJ010000179.1 GCA_026989375.1 Rhodothermus sp. | reverse complement strand
GCTATCTGGGCGATCGGCCGCACCAGAAGGAGCGGTTACGCGAAGATGTACAGGTGACAGCCGACGACCTGCTGGACTTCCGAGTGCCGGGTGGACGCATCACCGAAGCTGGTCTGCGTAACAATGTGAGTGTGGCTTTGCAGTATCTGAACCAGTGGTTTTCAGGCAATGGAGCGGCTGCCATCTTTAACCTGATGGAAGATGCAGCCACGGCCGAGATCGCGCGGGCACAACTCTGGCAATGGGTCCATCGCGAGGCTCGGCTGGATGACGGTAGGCCGATCACGCCCGAATTGTACGCCCAGATGCGCGAGGAAGAACTGACCAAGCTGGGCGGACGGGAAACGGCGCACTATCGAGAGGCCGCCGAAGTGCTCGACGAGCTGGTGCTTTCCGATTCGTTTGTCGAATTTTTGACGCTTCCAGCCTACGAGCGGCTGCTGCAGATGGAGACCGTGCCGGGCTGATCGTTTCAGAAAATCAGCCGATTGCAAGCCATTTTGTACGCTCCCCATCAGGGAGCGTACTTTTTTAGCGGACCTGCCAGAGAGATAGGGCGTTTCTCCAGCATTCTTAACGGGCCAATGGCCCGTCCAGTGTCTGAATTGCGTATTTTTCAGGGATTCTCGAGCGTGCAGCGGCAATTCGTCAACCGATTAGTACCGTAAGGTATGAAGCGATTTAAACAGGTGGAACGGTTTCGGCATCCGGAAATCGAGCGCGAGATCCTGCACTGGTGGAAGGAACACCAGATCTTTTCCCGGAGCATTGCGCAGCGGGCGCAGGGGCCCACGTTCTCCTTCTACGAAGGGCCGCCCACGGCGAACGGGAAGCCCGGCATCCACCACGTTCTGGCTCGGACGATCAAAGATATTTTTTGCCGGTACAAAACCATGAAGGGCTTTTGCGTAGAGCGCAAGGCGGGGTGGGACACGCATGGGCTGCCCGTTGAGATCGAGGTCGAAAAGGAACTGGGGCTGGAAGGACGGGCGCAGGTGGAGGCGTTCGGCATTGAAAAGTACAATGCAGCTTGCCGCCGGAGCGTCCTGCGTTACAAGGAACTCTGGGACCAGCTCACCGAGCGCATTGGCTACTGGGTAGATCTTGAGCACCCGTACATCACCTTCGAAAACAAGTACATCGAAACCCTCTGGTGGCTGATTAAGCAGATTTATGAGAAAGGCCTTCTGTACAAAGGATACAAGATTCAGTGGTACAGTCCGGGCTCCGGCACTGTGCTTTCTTCGCACGAGGTGAGCTTGGGTTATAAAGAGGTAGATGATCCCAGCGCTTACGTGCGTTTCCCGGTACGAGGGGTTGAGCGCACCTATCTGCTGGCCTGGACGACGACGCCCTGGACGCTCATTTCCAACGTGGCACTGGCGGTTGGTGCGGACATTTCCTACGTCAAGGTGCGTCGGGAAGACCCGGAACGGGGAACCGAATACCTGATGCTGGCTCAGGATCGGATGGACGTGCTGCGGGACGAGTCGGTAGAGGTGGTCGAAACGTTTCCAGGGCGAGCGCTGGTGGGCATGCGCTACGAGCCGCTGTTCCCGTACTTCAAGGATCGTTTTAAGGAAGGGGAAGCCTGGCGAGTCATTGCGGCCGACTTTGTCTCGACCGAAGAAGGAACCGGCATTGTGCATCTGGCGCCGGCCTTCGGTGCGGAAGACTATGAGGCTGCGCGGAAAGAAGGGCTGCCGATGATCAATCCGATCACCCCGGAAGGTACGTTTACCGACGAGGCGCCGCTGGTGGCCGGCCTATGGTTTAAGGATGCCGACCGCGTCATTCTGCGAGATCTGCGGCAGCGTGGCCTGCTGTTCCGGCAGGAGACCTATCGGCACAACTATCCACACGATTGGCGTAAGGGCACGCCCCTGATGAATTATCCGGTCGAAAGCTGGTTCATTCGGACCACGGCGGTCAAAGATCGGATGATTGAACTGAACGAGACGATTCGCTGGCATCCGCCGGCTATCGGGCAGGGGCGTTTCGGAGAGTGGTTGCGGAATAACGTGGATTGGGCGCTGAGTCGCCAGCGCTACTGGGGGACTCCACTGCCCATCTGGCAGAGCGATCGTAATCCTGATTATATCGAGGTAATTGGCTCCATTGAGGAGCTTCGTCAGAAGCTGGGAGGCACGTTTCCGCCCGAAGCCTACAATCCGGAAACCGGGGAGCTTGATCTGCACCGGCCGTATGTGGATCGGCTTACCTGGCCGGCCCCCGACGGAGGCACGATGCGCCGCGTGCCTGATCTGATCGACGTCTGGTTCGATTCGGGAGCCATGCCCTTTGCCCAGTGGCATTATCCGTTTGAAAATCAGGAAGCTTTCCAGCGCACCTTCCCGGCTGATTTTATTGCAGAGGGCGTGGATCAGACCCGCGGCTGGTTTTACACGCTGCATGCCATTGCCACTATGGTGATGGACAGTGTGGCCTTCCGGCACGTGGTGGTTAACGGCCTGGTGCTCGATGAAAAAGGCGAAAAGATGTCCAAGTCGAAGGGTAACGTGGTTGACCCCTTCGACGTCGTCGAGCGTTACGGAGCGGATCCGGTGCGGTGGTATATGATCAGCAACGCACCGCCGTGGGAAAACATTCGTTTCTCGGAACGTGAGCTGGAGGCGACACGACGCCGCTTCTTTAACACGCTGGAGAACGTCTATGCGTTCTTTGCGCTCTATGCCAATGTAGACGATTTTGTCTATCCGGCCACGCAGATGCCGGTGGCGGAGCGGACCGAACTGGATCGCTGGATTATCAGTCGGCTGAACAGCACGGTCGCTGAGGTAGAGGCTGCTTACGAAGACTACCATCCGACGCGGGCCGCCCGGGCGATTGAGCGTTTTGTGGATGAACTGTCGAACTGGTACATCCGGCGGTCGCGGCGGCGTTTCTGGAGCGCTCGCACAGGTGAGCAGGAGAATGAGCGGGATAAACAGGCGGCGTACCAGACTGTTTATGAATGCCTGGAGACTACGGCGCTGCTGATGGCGCCCATTGCGCCGTTCTTTAGCGAATGGCTCTATCGGGCATTGCAAGAGGGCAGTGAGGTGAAGGGGCCGGAGTCGGTGCACCTGGCCGATTTCCCGCAAGTGAACCGAGATGTTATCGATCCGACGTTGGAACAGCGCATGGCCCTGGCGCGCACCATCGTTTCCATTGTGCTGGCGCTTCGCAATCAGGCCCGGATTAACGTACGGCAACCGCTGCCCCGTATTCTGGTGGTAACAGGGACAGGCGTTGATCGTGAGGTCGTCGAGTCGGTGCGGCCGCTTATTCTGGAGGAGGTCAATGTTAAAGCGATCGAGTACGTGGAGGGTACCAGCCGAGTGGTGCGTCGCACGGCCAGGCCTAACTATCCGCGGCTGGGCAAGCGACTGGGGAAGCTGATGAAAGGCGTGGCGGCCCGTGTCGCGCAGCTTACTGAAGCGGAAATCGACCGATATTTGCGTGAGGGGCGATTGGTGCTGGAGGTAGAGGGGCAACGGGTAGAGCTGGGACCAGAAGATCTGGAGATCAAAAGTGAAGGGATTGAAGGCTGGCTGGTGGGCCAGGAAGAGGGGGTAACCGTGGCGCTTGACACTAACCGGACCGAAGAACTGATCCTGGAGGGACTGGCTCGGGAAGCGATTAACCGTATCCAGAACCTGCGTAAAAAGGCAGGATTTGCGGTGACTGACCGCATTATGATCAGCTACCAGGCCAGCGGCCAACTGGCCAAAGCGCTGACGCGACACGGCGAGTGGATTCGGAACGAGACGCTGGCCGTAGCGTTGCAATCATCCAAGCAGCCTGCAGGAACGCATGTAGAGACGTTTGACATTGATGGAGAGCGTTTTACGGTAGGTGTGCAGCGCGTACCAGCCGAGACGACCACAGGACAGCAGGCCTGATCTTTGCAGCGATGGTCTGCTGCCTTTTGTTTTTTACAAACAGGCGTGGGGTGGTAACGTTAAAGTTCAGCAGCAGCGACTATGGCCGAAAAGCACGAGCAGTATCCAGTGCAGGAAAACCAGACGACAGCCTCTGGGCGTCTAACGCCATTTACGGACGAGGAACTGGAATACTTCCGGCAACTGATCCTGGAGCGGCGTCGGCAGGCGGTGGAAGATATCGAGCGTATGAAGGCGCAGCTGGAAGATGCCCGGGATCAGGGAGGAACCGATACGGCCTATAGCTTCCACATGGCTGATGCGGGCACCGACGCGATGGAGCGCGAAAAGCTCTTTCTGATGATTGCGCGCCAGCAGAAGTACATTAGCCACCTGGATCGGGCGCTTGAACGCATCAAAAACAAGACCTACGGCATCTGTAAAGTGACAGGCAAGCCGATCCCGCGGGAGCGTCTGGAAGCGGTGCCGCACACGGAAGTGTCTATTGAGGCCAAGCTAAAGCACAAAAGGTAACCATTGTCAGACGTACGGGATCGGCCAGATGATGCGGATACTCTGGGTTACGCTGCTGGTGGTCCTGGTAGACCAGCTTACCAAGGTGCTGGTAGTCCAGACCATGTATCCAGGTGAGTCTATTCCTATTCTCGACGACTGGCTTAAGCTCACCTACACAGAAAATCCCGGTATGGCCTTCGGGTTGTCATTTGGGCCGCCGGGAACGGTGGCAGTACTGGCAATTGTGGCGACGATTCTGATTGCCTGGTACCTCTACCGCGTTCGTGAGGGCTACGTGCCATACCTGGCCAGCCTGGCAGTGATCCTGGGAGGGGCGCTGGGCAATATTATCGACCGTCTGTTTTATGGCCTGATCTACGGCTATGCCGGCTTTTTTCATGGGCGTGTGGTCGATTTTATCCACGTTGACCTCTGGCGCGGCTACCTGCCCGAAGCCATTCCTTTTATCGGAGGCGCCTACGTGGCTTTGTTTCCTATCTGGAATGTAGCCGATATGGCCATTGTCATCGGCGTAGTGGGAATGCTGCTGTTTCAGAAGGAGTTTCACCGTCGTCAGCAAGCAAGCGAGGCCCCTTCGACAGAAGCGTCTCCGAAGCAGCCGGTCGAAGAGATATAACCGGCCGGTGGAACCCGGATATTCTGCGCGGTATATCAGCGCTGCATTCCTGTAGATTTGTGTGGTGTCGCGTAGACGATGGCTTCGTATCGAGATCGCATTCGAAATTTCTGCATCATTGCTCATATTGACCACGGCAAGAGCACGCTGGCCGATCGACTCCTGGAGCTTACCGGTACGCTCTCGGAGCGAGAGCTCCAGGAGCAGGTGCTCGATACCATGGAGCTGGAGCGCGAGCGCGGGATCACGATCAAAAGCCATGCAATTCGTATGACGTACCGCGCGCGCGATGGCGAGACGTATATTCTGAACTTGATCGATACGCCTGGACACGTCGACTTTACCTATGAGGTCTCGCGAGCACTCAAGGCCTGTGAAGGGGCAATCTTGGTAGTTGATGCTTCGCAGGGTATTGAGGCGCAGACCATTTCCAACCTGTATCTGGCGCTCGGGCATGACCTGGAGATCCTTCCGGTACTGAATAAAGTCGACCTTCCCAATGCCCGCCCCGATGAAGTAGCCCAGTCGATCGAGGAGCTGATCGGAGAGCCGGCCGAGGACATCCTACGCATCAGTGCGAAAACAGGCGAAGGGGTACCGGAACTGCTGGAACGCATCGTGCAGCGTATTCCTCCACCTCAAGGAGCGCCGGAGGACCCGCTGCGAGCGCTGGTGTTCGACTCCGTCTTTGATCCCTACCGCGGAGCCGTCGTCTACGTGCGCGTGTTTGACGGCACGCTGAAGCAAGGCGAGCGCATTCGTTTTATGTCAAACGGCCGCGAGTACGTAGCGGAGGAAGTAGGTATCCTGCGGTTGGAGCGGCAGCCGGTGGAAATGCTCCGGGCGGGCGAAGTAGGTTATGTGATTGGCTCCATCAAAGACATCCGTTCGGCACGGGTAGGCGACACGATCACGCAGGCCCGTCGTCCGGCGGCCGAGCCCATTCCGGGTTTTCGGCAGGTCAAGCCCATGGTATTCAGCGGCGTCTTTCCGACCAATCCGGATCAATACGAAGACCTGAGGGCGTCGCTGGAAAAGCTGCAACTGAACGATGCCTCGCTGACGTTCACGCCGGAAACGTCAGCGGCACTGGGGTTCGGCTTTCGCATCGGATTCCTGGGATTGCTCCACATGGAAATCGTCCAGGAGCGACTGGAGCGCGAGTTTGGCCTGGATATTATTACGACCGTGCCGAACGTGGAATATCAGGTCGTGTTGCGCTCCGGTGAGATAATCACGGTGGACAATCCCAGCGAGATGCCTGACGCTGGTAAGATTGCCGAGATTCGGGAGCCCTATGTGCGCGCTGATATTATCACACCCACCGAGTATATCGGTCCGCTGATGCAACTCTGCCAGGATCGACGCGGCATTTATCGGAATCAGATCTACCTGGACCGCACGCGCGTCAACCTGCAGTATGAACTCCCACTGGCTGAGATTATTTTTGACTTTTACGATAAGCTGAAAAGCGTCAGCCGGGGCTATGCTTCGTTCGACTATGAGATGCTGGACTATCGGCCCAGTGATCTGGTGCGGCTGGATATCTTGATTAACGGTGAGCCGGTCGATGCGCTTTCGACCATTGTACATCGGAGTAAAGCCTACGAGGTAGGACGAAAGCTGACGCAGAAGCTTCGCAAGCTGATTCCGCGGCAACTGTTTGACGTGGCCATTCAGGCAGCTATCGGGTCGCGCGTGATTGCGCGCGAGACGATCAAAGCCCTTCGCAAGGACGTTACGGCCAAGTGTTACGGAGGCGACGTAACCCGAAAGCGGAAGCTGCTGGAGCGCCAGAAGGAAGGCAAAAAGCGCATGAAGCAAGTAGGACGGGTCGAGGTCCCTCAGGAGGCCTTCCTGGCCGTGCTTTCGGTGGGAGACTGAAGATGCTCAGGGGCTCGATAGCTTACAGCAGGTGGTGGGGGAGCTGGCTACTTGGCCTGCTGCTGGTCGGAGGGGTGCTGGCACAGGAAAACGACATGGATCGACTGCTGCACCACATTCAGGCGCAGCGGGCGCTGGTATGGACGTACCGAACCGCCTGGTTAAGACAGCAGGCTGCCGAATGGGCGAGCATGCTGCCTCCGCGCCCACCGGAGCCGGTGCCGCTTGCCCTCTATGAGCGCTATCCAATGCTGGGTCGTCTGATCGCGCAGGCAACGGCTCAGAAGAAGCCCCTATCGGCTTTTGTGCTGGCGAACTGGCGGGTTGTGCGTCGCTTCGAGCAGCGCTGGTTCCAGCGGCGCTTCGGACAGGATGGCTGGGCTTATCTGGGGAGCAGCAGTTGGACCCCGCTGGACACGCTGCGCACCACTGAGCTACGTGCCCGTCTGCAGGCACACTTCGGTAATCCAACGCGTACGCTGGCCGAGGTGGATCTGCATCAGCAACGTCCCCGCGAAGAATACATCCAGTTTGAGTACTGGCTGGTGCTGAACGATTCGATTCCATTTCGGATTATGGACGTAAACGGTCCCTTCGAGCGGGGCCTGGTGGTGGCCAGCGCACCGCGCTATCGGGATCAACTCTGGATAATACGACAAACGTTGCTGGGGCGCCTGATCAGTGACCCCCGCCGGGCGCCATTTGTGGATTACTATTATCAGCGCGAGACTGACACCTGGTACCTGACCGGTTTTGACGGTCAACAGTTCTTTCTGAAACCCATTCGACGGCCTTATGTGCTGCCTGGTCGTCCCCGTCTCTCGGACATCGATTGAACCGAAGCGGCTTTATGACGTTTTTTTCGACGTTGTTCAGACCAAACCCCACCGAGCCTTGGCAACTACGCATTCTGAGTCGACCACGAAGGGGCGCACCCGCAGGCGTCGGGGTAAAGGTAAGGTGAGCGCGCCCACTACTCCTTCGGCGGATGGACAGGCCCGGCCTCCCAAGAGCAAGTTGCGCGAATGGGTAGAGGCGCTGGCCTTTGCGCTGGTGGTCATGTTGGTCGTGCGCACGTTCCTGTTCGATCTCTTTCGCATACCTACTCCTTCCATGGAAAAGACGCTACTGGTAGGGGACTATCTTTTCGTTTCCAAGCTGCATTACGGGGTGCGCACGCCGGTTTCTCTGGGCATTCCATTTACCAAGATCTACCTGAAAGGCGTCGAGCTGCCACACACGCGCCTGCCAGGATTTACCGAGATACGGCGGGGCGACGTGATTGTGTTTAACTATCCGCCCGAAGATCTACCGGTTGATCGCAAGACGCACTACATCAAGCGTGTGGTGGGGCTGCCGGGAGATACCCTCTGGATTGAAAACAAAGTGGTTTATGTGAACGGAGAACCGCAACCCCTGCGCTCCACCATGCAGCAGTACTGGCGGGTGATCAAAAGCGATCCACGTATCATGCTGCCCGAAGTGCGCCTGGCAGAGCTGGGGATCGAGGAGGTGCAGCCAACGCCGGACCCCCGTCAGGTGCTGGTAATGGCAACACCCGGTGCCGTTGAAACCCTTGCCCAGTGGCCTTATGTGGAGCGTGTGGAGCCACTGATTATCCCTCAGGGTGATACCTACAGCGACCTGATGTATCCACCAGGTAAGGGCTATTCGCCCGACAATTACGGGCCGGTGATCATTCCAGCCCGCGGTCAGACGATCACGCTGACCGAAGAAAACTGGCCGATCGTAGAGCCTGTAATTCGGCGCTTTGAGGGACATACAACCGGCCGTCAGAGCGATGGAACGTTCCTGATCGATGGTCGGCCAGCGCGCACTTACACGTTTCGGCAGGATTACTACTTTGTCATGGGGGACAACCGGGACAATTCAGAGGATAGCCGTTTCTGGGGATTCGTGCCTATGGACCATGTGGTGGGCAAGGCCCTGTTTATCTATTTCTCCTGGGACGGTAAACATCATCTCCCCCGCTTGGATCGTCTGTTTAAACCCATACGCTGACAAGCAGAAGTGACGGGGGCGAACAAGATGGGGGCGACGCTCCGGTCGGCCGATACCGCCAGTTGGAAGCGACGTATGCGTGACTGGCTGACAGCGCTGGGGTTGGCCATGGGCCTGGCCCTGTTGATCCGCCTCCTGGCCCTGGAAGCTTATCGCATTCCTTCTCCTTCGATGGAGCAGACCCTGCTCGTAGGCGATTTTGTGCTGGTCTCCAAGCTCCACTATGGGCCCCGGCTGCCCGTGTCCCTGGGATTGCCCTTTACAGCGTGGTATGTGCCAGACATCCGCCTTCCTTATCTGCGCCTGCCCGGGTTTACGGAGATTCAGCGCGGGGATGTGATAGTATTTAACTATCCGGTTGAAACGGGTCCGATCGATCGCAAGACGCCCTATATCAAACGCGTGGTAGGGCTACCGGGCGATACGCTCTGGATTGAAAACAAAGTGGTCTACGTGAACGGTCGGCCGTTCCCTGATCCTGACCTGGTGCAGCAGCGCTGGATGCTGCGGCTGCGGCCCGGGGCCCGGCTTTCTCCAGATTCGCTGCAGGCGATCGGTGCGCGCAACGTGGCGCGTTCAGCCTATCGGGCTACCCTCCTGTTTTTTGATGCAACGGTGGCGGTAGCCCACCATATTGCCCGCTTTGCTGAAGTCGATACCCTGCAACCCTACTCGGAGGCGGTGCTTCTGCAGGGAGCCACCGCCCGAAAAGCACGCCAGCGGGAAAGGTGGGGACCTGTCTATATTCCAGGGCGTGGCGACACCCTTTATCTGACCCCCCAGACCTGGCCCTTCTACCGGGAACTGCTGGTTCGTTATGAAGGGCATCAGATCTATCCCCGTCCTGATGGGACGTTTCTGATCGATGGACGTCCCGGACGATACTGCGTGATCCGACAAAACTACTACTTTGTACTGGGCGATAACCGAGATAATTCCCTGGACAGTCGTGCCTGGGGACTGGTACCGGCCGATCATGTGGTGGGGAAAGCCCTGATGATCTATCTGTCCTGGGACGCTGAGCGGCACCGACTTCGATGGGAACGTCTGTTACGTCCTGTCCGCTGACCGGCCCATTACGGATGTCCCAACAGGCGCAACGCTCCGATCAGCACGCTGCCGGGGCGGGTATCGGGGTACAGGACCCATTGTAGATCAAGCTGAAGCGATAGCCCAGCGCTGAGGGCAAAAAGATAGGTGCCTTCCAGCACCCATTCGGTGTGGCGTACCGGTGCGCCGTGTTGGTGTTGCAGACGGCGATAAGCCTTGCTATTGTGAGCTGCAGCGACAGCCAGCCCCATGCGATCGTGCGGCCGTCCCGGCAACCAGCCCTGGCCACTGAGGCCACCGCCCGTGTAGGCACCGAATCGGTTCACCCGAGGGTGTGCCCACCCCACACGCAGAAACATCCAGAGCGTTCGGGTGGCTGTGCAGTAGAGGCAGGCCTCACCCAGCAGGTAGCCCCCACAATTGCCGCGCTGCGCGTGATCGGTGTCAAGCCACTGAAAGCGGGCCGTGTAATACCAGAAGCCCAGCGCCAGCTTGTGGTCGTAGGGATGCTCGCGCAGGCGGCTGACCAGCAGCGTTGGCGAAAGGGGAAGTTCAGATTTTTTCGGGTGAACGAACGCACCGGCTTC
This sequence comes from Rhodothermus sp., assembly GCA_026989375.1. Classification (GTDB taxonomy): domain Bacteria; phylum Bacteroidota; class Rhodothermia; order Rhodothermales; family Rhodothermaceae; genus Rhodothermus. The sequence continues at coordinate 42,321 of JALSJJ010000179.1, read as the reverse complement.
GGCTGCCAGGAGCCATCCATCATTGCGTCCAAAAAGAATGTAGGTGCCTGTCCGGGTATGCGTGTGTCCCGGCGCACCGTCCAGCACAACAGCTTGCACATATCCAGCGTGATTGGGCGTCCACCAGGGGGCAAAGCGAATGCGCAGGCCCAAAGCCGTCACAGGAAAAATAGAAGGCCCCTCAGCCCGGCTATTGGCAAATTCAGGTCCTATGCCAAATGAGCTGTTCAGGAACAGCTCGGCTGCCGGCAGGACGTCGAACTCGCTGTTCAGGTCGTAGAGACCAGCCAGCAGGGAGAGATGCCCCTGACCCATCACATGCTCGACAAACGCCTCGTAGAGGCGCCAGGAAGTGGGGGCTTCGATGTTACTGAGGGTCTGCGCAACGCCAACGCGTTCGCTGATGGCACTTCCCTGATTGCCCAGCCCGTAAAAGAAGAGCGCCGTTTGCGAGGTAAGCCGAAGCGTCAGGGTTACGTCTACGTTGTCCAGCCACACCGGCTGGGCTGAAGCGCCGGCCAGAGGGCTCATCAGGTCCATCGTGTAGGCTACCTCCAGTTTGTACGTGAACTGGCTGGTATCAGCAGTCAGCAACCAGCCGCCCAGCACCAGCGCCAGCATTTGGATGATTTAAGGTTTTAGGTATAACTAAAAACGCCTGTTAAGATACGCAACCGGGATAAGTGGCGCAAGCGGGACGTGTAGTAAGGGGGTATTTGTATCCTTGCAAAAAGGTTACGATGCCGGATTTGCAAGGCTGATCGCGCTAATTTGCTTACGGAAGTACTTTAGGGATTATGTGGAAGTGCTGGTCGTTTGTTTGCTCGGGCTGCGGCAGGCCCATGCCATTGCAAAGAATTGATGAGGTGTTGTTCGGGAACGCACTAAATGGTCAGGTAATTCGTTTGTATTTTTCTGATAGGGGTGGTGGAAGGAGGGAGCTTGTAGCGCTTTTCTGATAGCGTCGCACCACGACCATGAATACCGGCACGCGTGTCATGATTGAGGTACGCGAGCTGACGAAGCGGTACGGGTCGGAGGTTGCTGTCGATCGCATTTCGTTCTCCGTGCGATCGGGTGAGGTGCTGGGCTTTCTGGGCCCCAACGGGGCTGGAAAGACCACCACGATGAAGGTCATTACCTGCTACCTGCCTCCGACCGAAGGCACCGTCCTGGTAGATGGCCTGGATGTGCGGCAGGATAGCCTGACCATCCGACAGAAGATTGGCTATTTGCCTGAGAACACGCCGCTTTATCCCGACATGGTCACCTACGATTATCTGGAATTCATGGCGGCCATGCGGGGGCTCGACGGGGCGGTGCGGCGCCGGCGCCTGGCGGAGGTAATCGAAGTGTGTGGTCTGGGAGAGGTACTCAACAAGCGCATTGATACCCTTTCGAAGGGATACCGCCAGCGCGTTGGACTGGCTCAGGCCATGGTGCACGACCCGCCCATTCTAATTCTGGACGAACCGACCTCCGGGCTTGACCCCAATCAGATCGTGGAGATCCGCAGTCTGATCAAAACGCTCGGGCGCGAAAAGACGGTGATCCTTTCGACGCATATCCTGCCCGAGGTGCAGGCTTCGTGCGACCGGGTGCTTATCATTCACCGCGGACGAATCGTGGCCGACGGAACGCCCGATGAGCTGCAATCCGCTCATGGAGGGCAGCGTATCCTGTTTGGCGTGCAGGCATCGGAGTCCGAGGTGCGTGCTGCGCTGGAGCGGGTCGATGGCGTCAGGGTGGAGGACGCGCGGGCAGAAGGTGACGGCACGCTGCTGTTTCGCCTGAGCACCGATGGCCAGCAGGACCTGCGACCAGAGTTGTTCCGGCTGGCTGTCGAGCGTGGTTGGACGCTCACCGAGCTTCATCGGGAGCGTGTGGATCTGGAGGAAGTGTTCCGTCAGCTCACGATGAACTAAACGAACGGCAACCATGCGGGAAGTCTGGATTCTCACGCGACGTGAATTGCGTGCGTTTTTTGATAGTCCCTCTGCCTACATTGTGCTGAGTGTGTTTTTGTTAATTACCGGTTGGTTCTTCGGTAACACGCTGTTTGTTGAGAATGTCGCGTCGTTACGATCGTTCTTCGATCTGGCGCCGGTGCTGTTTATGTTTTTTATCCCGGCCCTTACGATGGGGACCTTTGCCGAAGAGCGTCGGGCTGGTACCATTGAGTTGCTACTGACATTGCCGGTGCGTGACGGACAGGTTATTGTCGCCAAGCTGCTGTCGGTAGTGACGGTGTTGCTGGTGGCGCTGGCGCTGACCGGCATTTATGTGCTGACGCTGGCTGTGCTGGGGGATCCGGACAATGGCGGTACGCTGGGCGGCTACCTGGGGCTGGCTCTGCTGGGCCTGTCCTGCAGCGCCCTGGGCTTGCTGGCCTCCAGCCTGACGCGTAACCAGATCGTGGCCTTTATCCTGGGGTTTGCCATGATTTTCGGGCTGTATCTGCTGGATAAAGTCACGATCTTTGTGCCGGGCTGGCTGGCTTCCGTTCTGGAATATCTGAGCATTGATTTCCACTATCGCAACCTGATGCGTGGCGTAATTGACTCGCGTGACGTGCTTTACTACCTGTCGCTGACGGCTTTTGCCGGTTTGCTGACCGCGTATCATCTGGCACGACGTCCGGAGTGAGCCATGCAACGGAACTGGACCACCCGCACAACCCTGCTGCTGGTCGGACTGATTCTGGTAGTGCTCAACCTGATCGGCCTGAACGTTTTCTTTCGCATAGACCTGACCGACGACCGGGTCTACTCGCTCTCAGATGCATCGATCGAGACGGTGCGTGCGCTTGAGGATCCGGTCACGGTGCGCGTGTTTTTTACGGCCGATCTACCTGCGCCTTACAGTAGTTATCGGCGTTTTTTGCGGGATAAACTGGACGAATATCGGGCCTATGGGGGCAATAAATTTCAGTATGAATTTCTGGATCCAAGTGCAGATGAATCGCTCCAGCAAGAAGCAGCCCGCTACAATATTCCCCCCGTGCAGGTGCAGGTGATCGAAAATGACAACCTGCAGATCAAGAATGCCTACATGGGGCTGGTGGTCGAGTACGGAGGTAAGCGCGAGACGATCCCGGTGATCGAGGACCTATCGACGCTGGAATACGACCTGACCAGTGCTATTCGCAAGCTTACGCGGGATCGGTTGCCGGTGGCGGGTGTGCTGACGGGGCACGGAGAGCCGGGGCGTGCGGCTATTGAAATGTTCTGGCGGGGACTGGAGCGCAATTACGAGGTGCGCACCGTATCGGTAAAGGATAGTACGCTGGATCCTCGGCCCGACCTGCTCTTTATCATTGCGCCAACCGACACCTTTCCGGAAGCGCACCTGAAAGCAATCGACCGCTACTTGATGGAAGGTGGCCGGATAGCTGCGTTGCTTAACCGGGTCAATGCAAACCTGCAGTTCGGCTTTGCCAGCGAACAGCAAACCGGGCTGGAGGATCTGCTGGCCCACTATGGCGTGGTGGTGCGGCCCGATCTGGTGATGGACCGCCAGAGTTCGGTGGTAACGCTCCAGCGAACCGTGGGCTTCTTCCGGGTGGCGCAGATGGTGGAGTATCCGTTCTTTCCTATTGCTACGCGCTTTAATCCGGAGCATCCCATGGTCAGTCGGCTGCGGGAGGTGTTTTTCTACTATGTCAGCTCAATCGATACGAGCGTAGCGCTACCGGAGGGTGTCGAACGCATTCCGCTGGTGTATTCGACGCCCCAGAGCACCACGCAGGAGGGCTTCTTTACCATCCAACCTGCTATGCTGCCAGATGCCACAAACTTCCACGGAGGACCCTATGTGTTGGCGGTAGCGCTGCACGGCAGCTTCCCGAGCGCCTACGACAGTACCCGGGTAGGACAACCTGCCCGGCTGGTTGTGGTAGGCGATGGCGATCTGGTCAACGAGCAGCGTTACGGGGGACAGTTGCCGCCGGGCAATCTGGCCTTTGTGCTGAACATTGCCGACTGGCTTGGGCAGGATGAAGCCCTCCTGGCAATTCGTACCAAGTCGATCGCGCCGCGAGCGCTTGAGCCAGTAAGCGAAAACCTGCGTCCCTTCATTAAGTATGCAAACATCTTGGGACCAGTGATCCTGGTGGTCCTTTTCGGATTGATCCGCTGGCGCATGCGGCGTCAACGCCAGATCGTGCTGAGCGCCTAAAACCAATCCAAGAAAAAGCCATGCGGAAAAATCCGGTTGTGATCCTTTCGGCCGTGCTGGTAGTCCTGCTTGTGGTAGCCTGGGCCACTGGAGCCTTTAAACGGAATCCCTCGACGATTGACGTGCCGGAATGGCAGCTTCGGGCCGAACAGGTTTCGCGCATTCGGTTGACATGGCCAGGTAAGGCACCGCTGGTGCTGGAACGAAGCGGCGCAAGCTGGCAACTAACGGCACCGATTCACTATCCGGCCGATTCATCTTTTGTGCGTCGCTTTGTGGAGAACTTGGCAGAAATAGAGCTGGAGAGCGTTGTCTCGACCAATCCAGCGCGCTATGGTAACTATGGCGTAGCTGATTCAAACGCCGTCCTGCTGGTATCCTATCAGCAAAATGGCGACTCCCTTCGCCTGTTCTGGGGCAATGCAGGGCCAGACTTCCAGACGCGTTATGTGCGGTTAGGAGGGGACGCACGCGTCTTTCTGGCGCGTACCGATCTGACGGTACCTGAAGACCTGAGCCGCTGGCGTAATAAGATTGTGCTGGACGTGCCCGCCGCCCAGCTTGAAGCGTTGGCGTTAAAACGCGAAGGAAAGACCTATGAAGTGCGGCGCGGAGAAGCTGGGTGGGAGCTTCTGGAAAACGGTCAGATAAGTCGTGCCGATTCGATCGCTGTCGTGCGCTGGGCCAGCCAGTTTGACCCCCTGCGGGCAAATGGATTCTTTGATGAGCTGTCGGCCGATTCGGTCCGACAGGCCCCCGACTATGTGCTGACGCTCCGCTTACCCGGTGGCGTGCAGCAGGTCCTTTACTTTAAAGAGCATAGTAATGGATGGGCGCTGGTGCGCGGAGATGATGATACGGTGTTTCGCCTCTATGCTTACCGGCGCACGCAACTCCTGCCCGAAGTTACCTCGCTTCGCGCACGGTCCAGCTGAGGACCGGGGACTTGACCAAAAGGCCCGTCCGGTGCTTTCTTGCCGGACGGGTTTTTTGTTGGCAAACTACTGAAGGTCGAGTATCATGCGCACACTGATAGGATTACTTGGACTGTTTGGCTGCTGGATGCTTGGAACCGCGAAGGTACCGGCGCAGGAAATAGAAGGACTGGTTCCCCGTTTTGAACGACCGACCGGTCGCCTGGTGCTAACGCGACCCACGCAGGCCGGGGCGTTTCTGGACGTGATAGGGCGACGGGCGGCCCTGCTCGGCTACGAACACCGCCCGTTCGAAGTCTGGATCTATCCCTTGAAGATCCTGCGCGACCTGCGCCTGACCTTTCAGATCGCTGACTATCCGATCCCGTTGAGCGGTGAGGAGACGCTGGCTTTTATTGAAGTACGGCCAGAAGCTACCATACTTACCTATAGCCATGCCGCCTTTACCGTGCGGCAGATTCTGTATGCCCCCTTGCATGAGCCGGGCGTTGTGATGCTATTTGATGTGCAGACCGTACGGCCGCTAACGATTCGCGTGGCGTTTCGGCCCGACCTGCGGCTCATGTGGCCGGCCGGGTTGATGACCGGCTATCTTGGGTGGAACGACGAAGCACACTACTACACGATTACGGAGGAAACCCGGCGCTTTGCCGGTGTGATCGGCTCGCCTTTGGCCCGGGATATTTCCGTACAACCCTACCAGGAGGAGCCCAAAGATCTGCCCAACCAGTTTGAGCTGGAGGTGACGCCTGAGCTGGCCAAGCGCTATTACATTCCGGTGGTGATCACAGGCAGCGTCGAGGGTATCGATGAAGCAATTGCAGCCTATCGCCGGCTGCTTGATCGGGCAGCCTCCTACTATCACCAGAACGTGGCACACTATGAACGGCTGCTGGACACGGCCCTGCACCTCGAAACTCCGGATCCGACGCTGAACACGGCCTATGCCTGGGCGCTGGTGGGGATCGACAAAGGATTGGCGACCAATCCCTATCTGGGAACCGGGCTGCTGGCAGGATTTCGCACCGCAGGCAATAGTGAACGGCCTGGCTTTGCCTGGTTCTTTGGACGTGATGCGCTCTGGACCGTGCTGGCCACAACGGCTGTTGGACATTTCGAGACGACACGCACAGCGCTGGACTTCCTGCGCAAGTTCCAGCGAGAAGACGGCAAGATTCCCCATGAAATCTCCCAGAGTGCGGCGCTGATCGACTGGTTCAAGGATTACCCGTATCCCTGGGCGTCGGCCGATGCTACGCCGCTGTTCATCGTGGCCCACGCCGACTACTGGCAGACCAGCGGTGATCTGGACTACATCCGGCAACACTGGACCTCGCTGGTCAGGGCTTATCGCTTCACAGCAGCTACTGATACCGACGGCAACGATCTGGTGGAAAATACCGGCGTGGGACATGGCTGGGTAGAAGGCGGATTGCTGTACCCGCCACATGAGGAGCTATACCAGCAGGGCGTATGGCTGGCCGCGCTGGAAGGAATGGTCGCCATGGCCACGGCGCTGGGCGAGACCGACCTGGCGGCCGAAGCACGGAAGCAGGCGCTACAGGTGCGGGCAGCCATCGAACGTACCTACTGGTTAGACGATAAAGGATTCTATGCCTTTGCCACCTGGAAGCCGGACGGAGCCGCTACCTCCGAACTGCTCCCGGAAAATACCGTGCTGCAGGCAGTGCCGCTCTGGTGGCGACTGCTCCATCCAGAACGAGCCCGTCGGGCACTGGAGCATGTGGGCAGCGCTGCGATGGCTACTGACTGGGGTACCCGGATCCTTGCAAGCACCAGCAGCCGGTACGATCCCCTTTCCTATCACCACGGCTCGGTCTGGCCGCTGTTTACTGGCTGGGCCTCGATGGCTGCCTACCGCTATGAGAAGCCACATATCGGTTACCAGGCGCTGATGGCAAACGTGCTCCTCACCTATCAGGGAGCGCTGGGATATGTGACCGAGCTGCTGTCGGGGGCCTTTAACCGTGATTTTGGACGCTCGTCGTATCATCAGATCTGGTCAGAAGCCATGGTGGTAACCCCCCTGGTACGCGGACTGCTGGGATTGGAGGTGCAAGAGGGGGGACGTGTGTTGCGGCTGGCGCCGCAATTGCCGGCTACGTGGGATTCGCTGCAGCTGCGGCGCGTGCCCGTGGGAAGTGATCGGTACGCCATTCGTATCCGTCGGACCGCGGAGGCCTTCCAGATACAGATAACGCCTGAAGGTGAAGCGGCGCCGATATCCCTGGATCTGGCGCCAGCCTTTCCGCTGGATGCCCGCGTAGAGGCCGTAACCGTGAACGAACGGCCAGCCGTGTTCGAGGTACGGGAGGAAGGGGATCTGCGGCGCGTGCGCATTCGCGTGCCGGTGGTCGGTCCCACCACTGTCCGCTACCGCATGCAGCCAGGCACCGACGTGTATGTAGCGCCCGAGCCACTGACGCCCGGTATGGAGAACCAGGGGCTGCGCGTGCTGCGCGTGCGGGCCGAGGCAGACCACCTGTTGCTGGTGCTGGAGGGACGTGTGGGCCGAACGTACGCATTGCAGGTGCGCACCCCCCGCCGCCTGCAGGCCATCGAAGGGGTGCAGCTTGAGCCCGCACCGGATGGCTATCGCCTGCACGTACGTCTGGGCGAGGAAGGCACAGGCTACGTGCGGCGTGTGCTGCGCCTGCCGCTGCAGTGAAGCCAAAAAAAGAGGGGGACAAAAGTGCGCCGCACCTTAATTGATCTGGAGGGAAATACGATGTGCCCGGGCATAAAAAGAGAGCGGCAGGGAGGACGGTCACGTAGAAAGCCTGGACTGAACCAAAGGGCCGGGCATTGAATGCGCAGGAGCTCCTCAGCTCGCACGGGATTCGGTGATCGCTTCGGTCAGCGAGTGGGACACGGCTCGGAAAGGGCCCTGCAGTGACCCAGGTGCGGATGTGGATAGGCATACGATGCACTGACAGCGAAGAGCCGGAGCCAGCAGGCCTTATTTAGCCGAAGAAGGCTCCTGGTTCGCCGATGGTGAGCGGCTTCCTCTCTTTTTTGAACGCGCATGTTGTCGCATCGATCACGGTATCGAGGCCCTACGGGTCGCATGATGCGAACAGTGTCATGCCTGCAAAGCGAAGAAGAAAAGGCTTACACGAACGTTGGGTTCAAAGTCTCACCGGAGCGGTTGGGGAGCGAGTAGATAAGAGATTGGCGCTGTTTGGATCGATGGCATTTTGTTGCGTGGTATTGGGTTGTCTTCATTGTGAATATTATGTTAAGGGTTGCAGGATTGTTACAACTAAACCGGTTAATTTGGCGGGTGTCCCTTAAAAAAGGGCTTGCTTTTCCGGCAGAAAGCATGCAGATTGGGAGCGTTTCCATCATGTATGAAAGCTCTTTATTCAAACAACTGGATCTAAAAAGTGCTATGAGCAAGCTGCATCAACGGAGCCTTTGGTTGGGGTTGTTGCTGATGTGTTGGAGTGTAAGCGTTGCCATCGGACAACCCCGGACGGTAACCGGGACGGTAACCGATGCCTCGACCGGTGAACCGCTGCCCGGCGTTAACATCGTGGTGCTGGGCACCATGACGGGCACAACGACCGATGTAGAAGGACGCTATCAGATCGAAGTGCCCGGTCCGGAGGCCGTGCTGGTTTTCTCGTTTGTAGGCTATGAGCAGGTGCAGGAGGTTGTAGGGGATCGCACGGTCATCAACGTGCGCATGCAGCCCACCGTTGAGGTGCTGGAAGAAATTGTCGTAGTGGGGTATGGCGTGCAGCGGCGTGAAGACGTGACCGGATCGGTGGCCATGATCAATGCTGATGATGTGAATCAGGGCAATTACATTTCACCGGATCAGCTACTTCAGGGGCGCGTAGCGGGCTTGACTATTTTCGCAAACAATGGCGAGCCGGGGGCGGGGTTAAACATTCGCTTGCGGGGTGGTACCTCGATCAGCGCCAGTAACGAGCCCCTGATTGTGATCGATGGGGTCCCGATTAATAACGTACCGCTGATGCCGCAGGGGGCCGGTATCAATGGGGCGCCGCCACCTCCGCGTAACCCGCTGAGCCTGATTAACCCGAACGACATTGAGTCGATCACGGTCCTGAAAGACGCGGCGGCCACGGCTATTTACGGGTCGCGGGGTGCTAACGGCGTCATTCTGATAGAAACGAAAAAAGGACGTCAGGGGCAGTTGCAGGTAGACTACGACGCGTATATCACCGCAGCCTCTCCCTATAAAAAGATGGATGTGCTGAATGGGGAGGAATACCGGCGGTTCGTGGAAGAGCAGATTCAAGCCGGGAATCTGCCGGCCAGTGCCCGCGAGGTGCTGGGGAATGCCAATACGGACTGGGAAGAGGCTGTGATGCGTACGGCGATCACCCAGTTCCATAACCTGGCTTTTTCAGGGGGGACCAGTCAGACGCGGTACCGTGCGTCGGTCAGCTACCTGAATCAGCAGGGCCAGGTGATCGATTCTGGGTTGGAGCGGCTGACGGGACGCCTCAATGCGGATCATCAGGCCTTTGATGGACGGCTCCGTTTGCAGCTTAACCTGACGGGGTCATTCCAGTTTGATGACCTGTTGCCCTATAACCAGACGGCCGGCTTTGAAGGCGGCGTGCTTTCGAATGTGTTCCAGATGAATCCTACCTATCCCATTTATGCAGAACGCAATCTGGATGGCACGCCGGCTACCGATGGCTATTTTGAGGTTTCAGACGGCCGCACCTCGGTGCGTAACCCGGTGGCGATGGCCGAGCAGGTTGAGGATATTGCCAAAACGACGAGGACGCTGGGGAACATTGCGGCCGAGCTGGACCTGATGCGAGGACTGACGGTTAAGGTAAACTTCGGCGCAGATCGGGCCCAGTCAAGCCGCCGTCAGTATTTCCCTCAGCAAAATCCAACCGGTGCCGAGTTTGGTGGACGTGCCCTGCTGCGCAACCGGGAGCATTCATCCATGACCTTCCAGAGCTACCTGACCTACCGTGGTACGTTTGCACAGGTGCACAATGTGGAGCTGTTAGGGGGCTATGAGTTCAACGAGTATATGACAGAGGAATTCGGCGTGGAGGGCCGTGATTATGTAACAGATGCTACGTTGTATAACGCGGTGCAGGCAGGTGCTCAGCTGGTAAAGGAGGGAAGCTTCTCGTTCAAAGAAAAAAGCCGCTTGGTTTCGTTCTTTACGCGCCTGAACTATAACTACCAGAATAAATACTACCTGACGGGCGTGCTCCGTTATGATGGCTCCTCACGTTTCGGTGAGGGCAACAAGTGGGCGCTATTTCCCGCGGTTTCCGCGGCGTGGCGTCTGAGTGCCGAGCCTTTCCTGCAGGGGTTGGATTGGCTTACAGACCTGCGCCTGAAGGTTGGCTATGGGATTACGGGAAGCCAGGAAATCGGAAACTATCTGTCGCTGGCGCAGCTTGGGGCCCGTCAGGATCTTCAGGCCGTTTTCAATCAGACGGCATTTACCGGATTTGCTCCGGTCAACTATGCAAATCCAAACCTGAAGTGGGAGGAAACAGCGACCTTTAACATCGGGCTTGATTATAACCTGCTCAACGGCAAGTTCTCCGGTACGATCGAGTATTACGTCAAGAACACCAGTAATCTCTTGCTGGAGATCCCCGTGCCACAACCGGCGCCCGTGCCTACCCGGATCGAAAATATCGGCAAGACCCGCAATCGGGGCTTTGAGCTCTCGCTCGATGCCCTGGCGGTTGACCGACCGAATCTGAGCGTGCTCTTCGGATTGGTCTTCAGTGCTAACCGAAATGAGGTGGTTAGCCTGGGCCCCCATGAGTTCATCGTAACCGGGATTGTCAGTGGGCGCGGTCAGTCCGGCACCTTTGCCCAGCGGCTGATTCCTGGCGAGCCGGTAGGTACCTTCTATGGATGGATTTTCGAGGGCGTCGAAAACGGTCGCCAGAAGTTCCGGGATCTCAATGGGGACGGACAGATTACCGATGCGGATCGCACCATCATTGGCAATGCGCAGCCGGACTTCACCTACGGGATTCGCACCAATATCTATTGGGGTAACTTCGACATCAACATCTTTATCCGAGGAGAGCAGGGCCGTGATGTCTTCAACAACACTGCCCTGGTCTATCAGACAAAGAGCGCTGTGCTGCAGAACCAGAACTTCCTGAAAGCGGCGCTGGATGACCCGGATGCCCTCGATGAGCCGGCTATTTTCTCGTCCCGGTGGATTGAAGATGGTTCCTTCCTCCGCGTGGACAACGTTACGATCGGGTATACCTTCAACAATCTGGGCGGTGTCTGGGGACGCTATGTGCGGCGTGCCCGCATCTACGTCACGGGCCAGAACCTGCTGGTCATTACGCCTTACTCGGGCTACGATCCAGAGGTGAACATCAATGCCGGGCTGGCTTCGCTGGGCATTGACTACGCCCAGTATCCACGGGCTCGAAGCTTCACGCTGGGGGTCAGCCTGGGCTTCTAACACGGACAAGCAACGAGAGCAATGCGATCAGTCGAACGTCTATCAAACGTGCCTAATCGAACAGCCATGATGCGATGGAATCATAATACGCGGCGCGTGGCAGGGGTTGCCTTGCTGGCGCTCCTGTTGTTCGGAGGGTGTACGGATCTGAGTGAAGAGACATTCTCGGTCATCACTCCGGACAAGTTCTATAGGACCGAAAAGGAAATCACCGCCGCGTTAGCGCCTATCTACGCGCAGTTGCGCGCCCTGGAGTGGAGCTACTGGACGATGAGTCAGGTAACCACCGACGAAACGGTGGTGCCAACGCGCGGGCAGGACTGGTTTGACGACCGCCGCTGGCTCAACCTCCATGAGCACAACTTCCAACCCACGCAGGTGGACTTTAACGGTGCCTGGGTGGATCTATACACCGGTATTGCGCGCGCAAATGGGCTGCTCCAGACCCTGGCCGAAATTGAGGCGCCGAATGAAGCGCAGTTGGAAGCCGAGGTGCGGCTGTTGCGGGCCCTCTACTACTACTTCCTGTTAGATCTCTTTGGCAATGTCCCGATTGTAGGGGATGACGAATACGTGGTGGATCCCAACAACCCCCCCGCGACAGAGCCGCGCAGTAGGGTCTTCCGTTTTGTGGAGAGTGAGTTGCTGTTTGCACGAGACAACCTTCCTGAAACCCCACCGTTACCAGGCCGGGTGACCAAGTGGGTGGCAGAGGCGCTGCTGGCCAACCTGTATCTCAATGCCGGCGTGTTTACCAAAAACAGCACCGAGCTGGATCCCAATGGCTATAACTCCTGCATGGATGTGCAGACAAGTGGCGGCCAGAACGCCTGTCAGGCGGCTATTCAGCACGCCGATAACGTGATCAACTCCGGCTATTTCCGGTTAGCCGAGGGAGAGGAGTGGTTCCAGAATTTCCTTCCCAACAACGAAAACTCGCCGGAAATCATCTTTGCCACGCAGCATCTGCCCGAACCCGGGCTGGGCATGAACTTCCAGATGCGAACGCTCCACTACTTCCAGCTGGAGCCCTCACCCTGGAATGGCCATGCCATCCTGGCAGAAACATATAATCTGTTTGATGATGACGACCTGCGAAAGACCATCTTCCTCGAGGGACAGCAGTATGCCGAGCCTCGGGGCAATTGTATTGGCCGGCAGTGCTATTCGCAGGGTGAGCCGCTTACGGACCGGGCCGGCAATCCCCTGATCTATACGCCAGAGATTCAAAACATCTTCAATGCTACCGAATACGAAGGAGTACGCGTGCTCAAGTATGGGCCGGACCCGAACCATGTAGGCGGGGATCATGGGAATGACTATGCATGGTTCCGGCTGCCCGAAATGTACCTGATCAAAGCCGAGGCGCTTAACGAACTGAACGGACCGACGCAGGAGGTGGTCGACCTGATTAATGCCGTGCGCAATCGGGTCTTTGAACCGGACAAGCCAATCAGTTTGGCGGATTATCCCACCAAGGAGGCGATGCGGGAAGCCATCCTGAATGAACGGCTTTTCGAGTTTACCTGGGAAGCTAAACGGCGGCAGGACCTGATCCGCCACGGCAAATTCACGCGAGCCTACCAGTTCAAGCCGCAGAGCGATCCCAAAGTGCTGCTGTTGCCCATCCCGCAGCAACAGCTCGACGCCAACCCGAACCTGGTCCAGAATCCGGGCTACTGATGCGCCGGTGAACTGCACGATGATGCACCGCCGGAGCGCTGCTTTGCGGCAGGGCTCCGGCGGTGTTTTCTTAGGGGGAGGACAGGTGTACAACATGCAGTCAGTATTAGCGGGTGCTGTTTTGCTTCGCAGGGGCATAGCACTGGGTCTGTTGTTGGCGCTGGTCGGCTGTCGCACCGCCGATGAATCGGCCGATACGCTATTCGAAAGGCTGTCGCCCGGGCAGACGGGCCTTCGCTTTGAAAATCGCCTGCGCGAAACCCAGGAATTCAACATCTTTATCTACCGCAATTTCTACAACGGCGGCGGCGTTGGGCTGGGTGACTTTAACGGAGACGGGCACCTCGACGTCTTTCTGACGGCCAATCAGGGGGCAAACCGGCTGTATCTGAATCGGGGCAACTGGCATTTTGAAGACGTTACCGAAAAGGCAGGAGTGGCCGGCACAAAGCCCTGGGCTACAGGTGTGGCTGTAGCCGATGTAGACGGCAATGGCTGGCTCGATCTGTACGTGTGTTATGCCGGACCATTTGCTGATAGCCTTCGCGCCAACGAGCTCTACCTGAACCTGGGGCCGGACGAAGCCGGTATCCCGCGCTTTCGCGAAGCCGCTGCCGAGCTGGGACTGGCCGATACCGGCTTTTCGGTCCATGCTGCTTTTTTTGACTACGATCGGGATGGCGACCTGGATGTCTACGTGCTGAACAATTCGATGCGGCCCATCATCAGCCTGGACTTTCGCAACACGCGTCACGAACGCAACCACGAAGGGGGAGACCGCCTGTACCGGAATGACGGTGGTCGTTTCGTGGACGTCAGCGCTGAGGCCGGCATCTACGGACCGGAAATTGCCTTTGGGCTTGGCGTGACCGTGGCTGACCTGAACCGCGATGGCTGGCCCGATCTGTACATCTCCAACGATTTCTTCGAGCGCGATTACCTCTACCTGAACCAGGGCGATGGCACCTTCCGGGAAGTCCTGGAGGAGGCCATGGCCGCTATCAGTCTCTCCTCCATGGGGGCGGATGCTGCCGACCTGGACAATGATGGCTTCCCAGAGCTTTTCGTGACGGACATGCTGCCCGAAGACGACGCGCGGCTGAAAACAACCACCACCTTCGAAGGGTGGATGCTCTACCAGACCAAGGTGGAAAACGGATTTTATCATCAGTTTACCCGCAACACGCTGCAGTACAACAACGGCGACGGCACCTTCAGCGAAATCGGGATGTGGGCCGGAGTGGCCGCTACCGACTGGAGCTGGGCGGCGCTGATCTTTGATGTCGATCTGGATGGCTACAAAGACATCTTCGTGGCTAACGGCATCTTCTGGGATGTGATCGACCAGGATTATCTCGAATACCTGTCGGCCGAAGAAACCATGCGGGCGGTCATCCGCGAGGAAGGGGTCGATTACCTGACGCTGATCCGAAAAATGCCCTCCCATCCCCTGCCAAACTACGCCTTTCGCAACAACGGCGACCGCACCTTCACCAACCGGGCGCAGGAATGGGGGCTCGGACAGCCCGGTTTTTCCAGCGGCGCCGCCTACGGGGATCTGGATGGCGATGGCGATCTGGATCTGATCGTCAATGATGTAAACGGTCCGGTTCGCGTCTATCGTAACCGGGCACGTGAGCGCCTCGGCGGACATTTCCTGCAGGTGCAACTGATCGGCATACCGCCCAACACCCAGGGCATCGGAGCCCAGGTAACCGTGCTGGCAGGCAACCAGCGCTTCTATCAGGAGCAGATGCCCAACCGAGGATTTCAGTCGTCGGTCGACCCGGTGCTGACCTTTGGATTGGGGACGCACGACACGGTCGACGCGGTGGTTGTGGTCTGGCCTGACGGCCGCTATGAGGTGCGCCGTCAGGTAATTGCTGACCAGCGACTGGTATTTCGCCAGGAGGAGGCAACGCTCGGCCAGCCCGATCTTCCCCTCCTGCCGGCGCGTGCGACTCCGCGCTTTACCGACGTAACGGAGCAAGTGGCTCTGGACTATCGACATCAAGAGGACGCTTTCGCAGACTTCCTGCGGGAAGGACTCATGCCATGGATGCGTTCCCGCGAGGGACCCAGGGTGGCCGTGGGCGACGTGAACGGTGATGGCCGCGACGATTTCTATATCGGGGGCGCTAAGGGATCTCCCGGCACGCTCTTCGTGCAGCAGGCCGACGGCCGGTTCATACGCACCAACGAGGCCCTGTTCGCCGCCGACGCGCTCTCGGAAGACTTAGGCGCTGTGTTCTTCGATGCGGACGGGGACGGCGACCTGGACCTGTACGTGGTCAGCGGGGGCAATGCCTATGCTCCCCGAACACCGGCGCTGCAGGACCGGCTGTACCTGAACGACGGCCGGGGCCGCTTCCGGAAAGCCGTAGATCATCTACCTCGAATCCGCAGCAGCGGCGGACCTGTGGCTGTTGCCGACTATGACGGCGACGGCGACCTTGATCTGTTTGTCGGGGGGCGTATCGAACCCTGGTTCTACGGCATGGCGCCCAAAAGCCTGCTGCTGCAGAACGATGGCCACGGCCGCTTTGTAAACGTCGCGGATGCCCTTGCGCCTGGTCTATCCCGGATCGGGATGGTCACCGATGCGGCCTGGACCGACTTTGACGGCGACGGACGGCTCGACCTGCTCGTCGTGGGCGAATGGATGCCGCTTACCATCTTCCGCAATATCGGGAACGGTCGGCTGGAACGCTGGGAGCTGCCCGACCTGGTCACTACTTCGGGCATCTGGCACCGCGTGGCTGTGGCCGACTTTGATGCCGATGGCGATCCGGACTTCATCGCCACGAATCTGGGGCTGAATACGCCCCTGAGAGCGTCTCCGGAAACACCGCTTCGGCTTTTTGTCAAGGACTTTGATCAGAACGGCTTTGCCGATCACCTGCTGGCCCATCCCGAAAGCACAGCGACCGGACTCCGGCACCGCCCGCTGAATCTGCGCCGCGAACTGCTCGGTCAGCTGCCTTTCCTGAACGCTCGCATCCCTTCACATGCTACGTATGCCCGCATGATGCTGGAGGACTTCATGCAGCCAGATGAATTAGATGGAGCGGCTGTATTGGAAATTCGAGAATTGCGTAGTCTGTATGTAGAAAATCTCGGAAACGGTCGCTTCCGTCTGCATCCGCTGCCCCCGGAAGCACAATGGGCGCCAATCTACGGGCTACTGGTCGATGATTTTGATGGCGATGGTCATCTGGACGTACTGGCCGGGGGCAATTTTCGCTGGGCTCAGACCAGCTTGGGCCTGATGGAGGCAATCTACGGCCTGTGGCTCAGGGGGGATGGAAGCGGACACTTTACAGCAGTGTTACCACGTGATAGTGGCTTCTTTGTTCGGGGTGAGGTGCGAGATATCCAGAAGCTGAATCGTCCGGGCCAGCCCTCGCTGATTCTGGTAGCCCGTAACGACGACACTCCTCGGTTTTTTGTGGTACGCCAATAAAAACAATGCGAAAAACCTGGTTGCTGTTCTGGTTTGCCGGGCTGGCCGCCTGCCGGCCTGCCGAACCGCCGCTGTTCGAGCGCATGGATCCCGATCGAACGGGGATCACTTTCGTTAACGAGGTGCCCTTCGATACGGCTTTCAATATCATCAACTATATGTATTACTACGACGGAGCAGGAGTGGCGGCCGGCGATTTCAACGGGGACGGCTGGCCAGACCTGTACTTTGTCGCTAACCAGGGACCCAACCGCCTGTACTTGAATCGCGGCAACTGGCGCTTTGAGGATGTAACTGAAACAGCCGGGGTGGTCGGATCGGGCAACTGGAACACGGGCGTCGCGGTGGCCGACGTGGACGGCAACGGCTGGCTCGACCTCTACGTGATCACTTTCAGTAACTACCTGGACCGCACCGGGCACAACCAGCTCTTCCTGAATCAAGGACCGGACGCCGAAGGCATTCCACGCTTTCGAGAAGCTGCCGCCGAATTCGGGCTGGATATTGCCGCCTATGGGTCGCAGGCCGTGTTTTTCGACTATGACCGCGATGGGGATCTGGACCTGTACCTGTTGAACCGCGCCCTGCACACAGACGAGAGCTTTGGTCCGGCCGAAAGTCTCCGCCATCGCTTTGATCCAAACGCCAGCGATCGCCTGCTGCGCAACGATAACGGGCATTTTGTGGACGTCACTGCCGCAGCCGGCATCGTAGACGGACTGATTGGTTATGGGCTGGGGGTCGTGGTGAGCGATCTGAACCTGGACGGCTGGCCCGATCTGTATGTGGCCAACGATTTCCACGAGGACGACCGGATCTACCGCAACAATGGCGACGGCACCTTTACTGATGTGCTCCGCATAGCTACAGCCTACACCTCACAGGCTTCCATGGGGGTAGATGCAGGGGATATTAACAACGACGGGCTGCCGGATCTGGTGGTGCTCGACATGATGCCCTTTGACCCCGTTATTTTCAAAACAGCTGATGGGCCGGAGTCTTTCACGCTATTTCAGCGCAAACGACAGTTCGGGTATTACCCTCAGTATCCCCATAATGTGCTGTTGCGTAACCTGGGTGCCTGGCAGTTTGTGGACGTTGCCTTCCAGGCCGGCATAGCCGCCACCGACTGGAGCTGGGCAGCTCTGCTGGCCGACCTGGACAACGATGGTTATCAGGACCTGTTTGTGACCAACGGCATCTATCATCGACCTAATGATCTGGACTATATCCGCTACGTCAGTCAACCTGAAATTCAGGAAGCCCTGGCCCGGGGCATTACGCCGGAGCTTTTAGAGGACCTGCTGCAACGCATGCCGCAGGTGCCCCAACCTAATTTCGCTTTTCATAACAACGGAGACGGAACCTTCACAAACCGGGCCCAGGCATGGGGACTGGGGCAGCCTGGCTTCTCCACCGGCGCGGTGTACGTGGATCTGGACCGCGATGGGGATCTGGACCTGGTAACCAGCGAGATCAACGCACCGGCGGCTGTGTACCGTAACCACACGCGCGAGCGCACCGGTGCCCACTACCTACGGGTGGTGCTGGAAGGCGAAGGCATGAATCGCTGGGGTATCGGCGCCCGGGTAACTGTGCATTACGGCGACAGCCTTCAGCTTCGCGAGCAGCAGCCGGTACGTGGCTGGCTCTCGTCCGTCGAGCCAGTGCTGCACTTCGGGCTGGGGGGGCACACACGCGTGGATTCGGTAGTAGTCGTCTGGCCTGACGGTCGCTACGAGGTGCGCCGTCATGTGGCAGCCGATCAGACGTTGGTCTTTCGCCAGGCTGAGGCACAGGCGTTGTATCGCCCGCCGGCAGCCCCTTTGCCTCTTTTTCGAGAGGTGCCCAATGCGCTGGCGTATCGTCACGAAGAAAATGCGTTTGTGGATTTTACTCGCGAACCCCTCCAGCCTCATCGCCTCTCGCGCGAAGGCCCGGCGCTGGCTGTGGGTGACGTGAACGGGGATGGCCTGGACGACGTGTTTCTGGGTGGGGCCAAATGGCAGCCAGCCCGACTGCTTGTGCAGCAACGCGACGGAACCTTTCATCCCGCCAATGAAGCGCTCTGGGAAGCCGAAAGGCGCTATGAGGACGTAGATGCTGCTTTTTTTGATGCGGACGGTGACGGTGATCTGGACCTGTACGTGGTCAGTGCGGGCAACGAGTGGTGGGGACAGGCCGAAGCGCTGCGGGATCGGCTCTACCGCAACGATGGAAGCGGGCAGTTCGTCCGCGACGAACAAGCCCTGCCAGACCTGTTCGCGAACGGCTGTTGCGTACGGGTGGCCGATTACGATGGGGATGGCGATCTGGACCTGTTCGTGGGAGGACGGGTCGAAGCCCGTCGCTACGGAGAAACTCCCCGCAGTTACCTGCTGGAAAATCAGGGAAATGGCACCTTCGTGGAGGTTACCGAAACACGGGCGCCTGCGCTGGCCCGCGTGGGGATGGTGACCGATGCCGCCTGGGGCGACTTCAACGGCGATGGACGGCTGGATTTGCTGGTGGTGGGCGAGTGGCTGCCCCTGACTGTGTTCTTTCAGCAGCCAGATGGTCGGCTGGCCCCCACCCCGCTGCCAGACACGGAAGGGTGGTGGTTTAGCGTGCAGGCGGCTGATCTGGACGGCGACGGAGACCTGGATTTCGTGGCGGGTAATCTGGGATTAAATGCGACGCTGCAAGCAACACCCGAGCGACCGGCACAGCTCTATCTGCACGACTTCGATCGGGATGGACAGACCGATCCAGTGCTGGTAGCTTACTGGGATGAAAACGCTTATCCGGTGGCAACGATTGATCTGCTGGCGCAGCGTTTCCCAGAGCTGGGCCGGCGGTTTGAAAGCTACCATGCCTGGGGAGCGCGAACGCTGCAGGCACTTTTCGGAGAGGAGGTTGTGCAGCAAGCAACGGTTCTGTCTGCTTACACCTTTGCGTCGGTCTGGGTGGAGAACGATGGGCGGGGACAGTTCACGTGGCATCCACTCCCCGAGCCGGCGCAATGGTTTCCGGTGCGTGCGCTACACGTCGGCGATGTAACTGGGGACGGGCTACCGGACGTGATCGCGGCCGGCAACTTTGACGAGGCCAATCCGGCGCTGGGGCACTACGGCCATGGCCCGGGTGTCGTGCTGGTGCAGACGGCAGCAGGGACACTTACGCCCTTACGACCAGGCATTTCTGGACTAAGGCTACGGGGCCAGGTGCGTCGTCTTGCCTGGCTACAACGTCCAGATGGTCAACGTTGGTTGCTGGCAGCCCGTAACGACACATCCGTTATAGCACTTGCGCTGCAGCGGCGTGGGCGCTGAGCTGTCTATACCTCGTTCGGTACCTTCGACAACGTACAGCGTCTCGGACTTCAACTTACCTTCTGAAGCTACCGGAGGTAAGGTAGAAGGCTGGACGAGCAGGGCAGTTTTTTCTGGAACGTGCGCAGCAGATTCGGCAACTCTCTGGCAAGATCGGCCAGGCAATGCGACATGCCTACCAGAGCCAACATGCGCGCTCCTGGCGGAAGCTGGCCAGGTTGCTGATTCGGGCGGGGCAATTGCAGGAGGCACGAAAAGCGCTGGCTGTGGCCATTTTCTGGGAGCCGAACAACCCAACGTCGCAAAATGATCGAGCCAATCTGTCGTTACTGCTGGGTGATACCCTTGATGTCGTGCAGTGCTATTACCGGCTGCTGCAACATGATTCGAGGCTGGCAGATGTCATGGGCGTAGTACTGCCCGGCGGCATCAGTACGAAGCGGCACGTCGGGCACGGTTACAGGTCTTGCGCTATCGCTCGCAGGATGCTACCTTGCGACAGTATGTGGCTGAAGTGGCATGGCAGCCTGACTTTTAAACATACGATGAACGTATGCGGCGCTCGCGTAATAGGCAGCTATTTCATCTGCCTCACGGACAACGTCGGCTGGTGAGTATCCTGCTGGGGGGCTTTCTCGTACTGCTGCTTAACAGCCTGGTGCTCGTGCTATTTGATCGCTCAACGGCGCTCATCTATATGAGCAACGTGCTGCTGCATGTTGGGCTCGGGCTGCTCTTGATCATTCCGTTTTTGCTGTTTCTGCTGACGCACCTCCGTACGATGCCGCTGCGCTGGAATCTTCGCGCTGCGGCGGCTGGCGCGTTTACGGCGCTTTCCATGTTGTTGCTGCTGCTGAGCGGCATCCTGCTATTCTGGGGCGAAGCCACGCTGAATCGGCGCTGGCTGCTGACGCTCCATGTGGTGACCATGTTCACCTCACTGCTGGGCTTTCTTGTACACGTGTCGCTCAAACGGGGCGTTCGCTTTCGATTCTTGCTGGCCAGAGGGGAAGCTGTCCGGCATTGGAGGCGGTTGCTGTACCATCCCTTGACGCTGACCTTCAGTGCAGGGGTGGTAGTTTCCATTGCCTTCTTTCTGGTGCCCTGGCTGAAACAACCCGACCCGGTCTATCTCGATACCGGTTCCGAAAACCCTCTGGCGGCTGCTGAAGCATTGCTGGCCCATGAAAAGTTCTTTGAAGAGGCTACGTTGTCGGGCTCCCGAACGTGTGGACAGGCAGGCTGCCATCCCGATATTTACGCACAGTGGGCAGCTTCCGCCCATCACTTTTCTTCGTTCAACAATCCATATTACCGTCGCTCCATCGAATACATGCTCCAGCGTCGGCCGGTTGAAGCCGCCCGCTGGTGCGCCTCCTGTCATGATCCGGTGATGCTCTTTTCCGGACGCTTTGGGCATCGCATGCCGCTTGACACCACACACTGGACAGCACATGAGGGGATCACCTGTCTTTCCTGCCATGCGATTACGGGACTGCGCGACCTGCGAGGCAACGGACGCTACGTGATCGCCCAACCGGACGAATATCCGTTTGCCCGGAGCACAAATCCGATCGGACAGTGGCTACACCGCCAGCTTATCCTCGCCAAGCCAGAACCCCACCGGGAAGCGATGCTCCGTCCGGTGCACCGCACCGAACAATTCTGCAGCAGTTGCCACAAAGTGGGGCTGCCACCCGCGGTCAATTACTACCGCTGGTTACGTGGACAGAACGAATACGACGCCTGGCAGATGAGTGGCGTCTCGGGCAATACCGTCCGCTCCTTCTATCTGCCCGAACAACCACGCACGTGCATCGACTGCCACATGCCCCTGGTCCCCTCCAATGATCAGGGAAACGACGGCGGCTTCGTACGGAGTCACCGCTTTCTGGCCGCAAATACAGCGCTGCCGTTTCTCAAAGGACATGATGAACAGCTTCGGGCGACGCAGGCGTTTTTGCAGGACTCCATTGCCACGGTCGATCTGTTTCGGGTACGGGTGAATGGCCACACCTATGGCCCCGACGAGCCGATGCCGGTGCTTCGGCCCGGCGATCAGGTAGAACTGACCGTGGTCGTGCGCAACCGAAAGGTGGGACATGCCCTGCCCGGTGGCACGAACGACTCAAACGAGCTCTGGCTGGAGGTGATCGGACGCGACCGTGAGGGACAGGCTGTGGTAGCCTCCGGGTTGCTCGATCCGGAAGGCCGCGTTGATTCTACCGCGCACTTCTTCGGAGCGGTGTTCGTCGACCGGGCCGGACAGGAAGCCAACAAGCGGAATCCGCACGATTTCCGCACGCCGGTTTATGTGAACGTGATCAATCCCGGCACAGCCCGTACGGTTCATTACCGGTTTACTGTGCCACCTGGCCGTCCTATCACCGAGCTAACCGTTGCCTTCAAGCATCGCAAGTTCAAGTGGTACTTCCATAACTGGACATTCCGGGGACAGGTAGCACCCGGCCAGCCCGACTCACTGGCTACGCCTGAAGTGGACTATCGGCGGTGGATTCTGGCCAAAGACCGCCAGGCACCGGAGTTGCCGGTAACCGTCATTGCTTCGGCACGGCGCGTAGCCGGACAGGTACCCGAAAGCAATGTACCGCTCTGGGAACGCTGGAATGACTACGGCATCGGCCTCTTTCTGGAGGGCAATACGCGTAGGGCTCTGGAAGCCTTCGAGCAGGTGAGTCGACTGGCACCCGACAATCCTGAAGGACCCATTAACGTGGCGCGTGTTCTGATTGCCGAAGGGCAGCTCGATCGTGCCATGGAGGCGCTGGCTGAAGCCGAGCGGCGGCGTCCTGGCTATTTGAAAACCGCTTATTTCCGAGGCAAGATCTATCAGCGCCGCGGCGAATACGACCAGGCCCTGCGTGAGTGGATGCAGGTGGTCGCTCGCTATCCCCGCGACCGGGTGCTGCTCCAGGAAATCGGACGCATCCATTACCTTTCCGGCCGCTACGAAGAGGCACTTCGCTGGTTCGATCGTATTCTGGAGATCGATCCGGAGGACCTGGGCGGCCTCTACAACCGGATGCTAACGCTGGGCGCGCTGGGACGTACCGAGGAATTCCGGGCCGCCAAAGCCCGCTACGAATATCACAAAGTAGACGAAGAAGCTTCGGCCTGGAGCACGCCCTACAAGCACCGACATCCTATGGCGAATCGCGAAGCACAGCCTATCCACGAACACGAACTGCATCGGGTGGACGACCGCGGATCGTTACAGCGCATGCCGGCGCTGGCCTGGCAAAACGAACGCAGTAAACCATGAGAAAATGCATGGTATATAGCCTGCTGGCGCTCCTGATGGTCGGCTGCGAGCGTGCCGAGCAGGTGCGAAAACCCGTAGAGGAAACGGCCTCCATAGTGACCGTGCAGATTGCCTTTACCGATGTGACCGAGGCGGCCGGACTGGGGGCCTTCCGACATGAGACAGGGGCGTTCGGGCAGAAGTGGTTCCCCGAATCTATGGGACCGGGATGTGGCTTTTTCGATTACAACGGTGACGGCTGGCTCGATATCGTGCTGGTGGGCGGGGGAGTCTGGCCTGGCTACAGCGACAAAGACTGGGTACGGCCGCTGTGGCTCTTTCGCAACAATGGTGACGGTACGTTCACGGACGTGACCGACGAGGCAGGACTTGGGCAGTTGGACGCCTATGGCATCGGGATCACGGCCGCCGACTACGACAACGACGGCGATGAAGATCTATACTTTACCACGCTCTGGAAGAATATCCTGCTTCGCAACAACGGTGACGGCACCTTTACGGACGTGACCGATGAAGCCGGGGTGGCCGGCGACTCGGTCTGGAGCAGCTCGGCCATCTTCTTCGATGCGGACCGCGACGGCGATCTGGACCTGTTTGTGGGCAACTACGTCTACTGGACGCCAGAGACCGACATCTGGTGTTCGCTTGATGAGAAAACCAAGGGCTACTGCACGCCTGAAGCCTATGAGGGCGTTCCGCCCTACTTTTTCCGTAACAACGGCGATGGGACGTTTACCGACGAGAGTGAAAAGGCCGGATTCGTACCAGCACCCGGCAAAACGCTGGGGGTTGCCGAAACCGACTACAACCGCGATGGATGCCCGGATCTCTACGTGGCCAACGATACACAGCCGGATCAACTCTACCGAAACAATTGCGACGGGACTTTTACAGACATCGGGCTGACCAGTGGGGTAGCCTATGATGAAAATGGAAAAGCGCGTGCCGGTATGGGGCTCGATGCGGGCGTGGTCGACACAACCGGCCAGATCAGCCTGTTCGTGGGCAACTTCTCCAAAGAAATGATCGGCGTTTACCGCTACATCGGCAATGACCTGTTCATCGATCGCGCTGCCGTTTCAAAGATCGGCCGACAGAGCCTGCAGACGCTCACCTTCGGGCTGTTTCTGTTCGACGTCGATCTGGATGGCGACCTGGATCTGTTTGCCGCCAACGGACACGTACAGGACGAGATTGAGCGCGTGCAAGATGGCATCACCTATGCGCAACCGCCCCATCTCTTTTTGAATGACGGCTATGGTTTCTTCGAGGATGTCGCTCCCCAAGCCGGGGGGGTGCTGACGCAACCAATAGTCGCACGTGGGGCTGCTTACGGTGATTTTAACCGGGATGGGCTGGTGGACATCCTCGTGATCGAAAACAACGGACCGGTACATCTATGGCGCAATGATACCCGAGGAGCCGGGCATTATCTGCGGGTGCAGCTCGTCGGCACGAAAAGCCATCCCCAGGGCATCAGCAGCCGGGTAATGGTGTGGGTGGGGGGACGACGGCTGGAGCAACGCGTCCGCACGGGAGGCAGCTACCTGGCTGTCTCCGAAAAGACGTTGACGTTTGGACTGGGGACCGCGCGGCGGGTGGAAGCCGTCGAGGTCGAATGGGCAACCGGGCTGCGCGAGCGCTTTGGTCCGTTTGAAGCCAACCAGGAAGTGCAACTGGTGGAAGGAACAGGACAGCCCCTGGGAACGCTGGCGCAGGCTGATTTCTAATGGAAATGACAGGGCACTGCCGCATCGGCCGGATCGGGTGGCTGATCCTTGGGCTGAGCGTGTTCAGTGCCTGCCAGAAAGCCCCCCGGTCTCTCCCCCTCTTCTGCCCCGGACCCGGGCGCTGTTGGCCCGGGCCGAACAGGCATTTCAGCGGCAACAGTTTATCCGCGCCGTTCAACTGGCAGATAGTGCCACGGGGCTTCAGCCCGAACATCCAGATGTTTTATTTTTTCAAAGGCCGCGTCTACACGCACATGCGGCTGCTTGACGCAGCCGACAGCCTGTACTGGCTGGTGGCCCGGCAGGCACCGGCCTGCCCGGATCTCTGGCACAACTTGGCCAACAATGCGGCCCGTTGGGGCGGTTTCGTAAGGCGATCGTGCTGTTCCGGCTGGAGCTGATCCGGCATCCCAATGCCCTCTCGTGGCGCAGCATCGGTCGGGCTTATCTGGAGCTGGGGCAACCCGACAGTGCACGTCTGGCGCTGAAGACCGCCTCTTCAGTACGACAGCACCTATGCCGAAGCCTGGCTCGATCTGGCCGAACTGTGCGAAGACGAAGGCCGTTATGCCGAGGCGCTCCGGGTAGCTCATCGCGCTCGTGAGCTGGCCCCGCAAAGTCTAATGGCCTGCGATCGCCGGGGCAATCTGCTGCTGACCGAACAACCGGCGTAGGCCCACTCCTTGCCTGAAGCTGTAGTGCGGGAAGCACCCTGGCATCAGGCCGCCCACTATAGCCTGGGGCGTACCCTGCAGCAACTGAGAACGTCCAAAGCCGCCCCTCGCGCCTGGCAACAAGCCCTTCGGCCGGCACCTGATCGTCCAGAACCCCGCCATTATCTATTCGGTCTCCTCAAGAACAGATAGATCAGACAAAATCTTACTCGGGAGATGGGAACGCTTCCATTCAGGAAAGCCAGTTGGCAGGCTTGAGTTTTTCCATTATTTTGTTCTAAACTTCTTCACGAGAAAAGTAAGCGTTTTCTCCTACCAACAGCCTCCCTGTAGCTATGAAGCGTTTCCTGGGCATGCGCCTCAGCGCGATGATGTTTCTGGAGTTCTTTATCTGGGGTGCCTGGTATACGTCGGTGGCCGTCTACATGGCTGCCGAGGGGATGGGCACGCTCACGCATTGGCCCTATACCGTCAATCCGATCGCGGCCATTGCCGCGCCGTTCTTTCTGGGGCTGGTGGCCGACCGCTACTTTGCCACAGAAAAAGTGCTGGGGGTGCTGCACCTGCTGGGCGGTCTGGTCTTGCTACTGGTGCCGCAGTTCAGCGGAGCGCCCGTTCTCTTTATTCTGCTGCTCCTGCTTTATAATCTTTGTTACATGCCCACGCTGGGGCTGGCCAATTCGCTGGCGTTCCATCACATTCAGAGCCAGGAGAGGCAGTTTCCCCTGATTCGGGTGTTCGGCACCATTGGCTGGATCGTCGCCGGACTATTTGTAAGCTTTGTGTTGAAGTTTTTTGTTGCGGAGGGGCGCCTGCCCGAGCAGACTCCGCTGCCCATCTACACAGCGGCCGTGGCCAGTATGCTCCTGGGGTTTTTCAGCTTTACACTGCCGCATACGCCCCCGCCGGCTGCCGGCCAGCGTGTTTCAATTAGGAGCATCGTGGGGCTGGATGCACTTGAACAACTGGGTAGTAAGCCGTTCTACGTGTTCCTGGTCAGTTCGTTTTTGATCAGCATTCCGCTGGCCGCTTACTATAACTTTACGCAGCTTTTCCTGGAGGCGACGGGATTTCAGAACATTGCCGGCACGCAGACGCTCGGGCAGATGTCCGAAGTGGTCTTTATGCTGCTGATGCCGGTATTCTTTGCGCGGTTGGGGGTTAAATGGATGCTGCTGGTGGGGATGGGTGCCTGGGTACTGCGCTACGTGCTGTTTGCGCTGGCCGCCCCCAGTACGATCTTCTGGATGATCATTCTGGGCATTCTGCTGCACGGCATCTGCTATGACTTCTTCTTTGTGACGGGACAGATCTATGTGGACAAAAAGTCGACCCCGGAGATTCGCGGTCAGGCGCAGGGCATGCTCGTGCTGGTGACCTATGGACTGGGCATGCTCATCGGGGCACAGGTAGCGGGGAATCTGTACAACAGCTTCCTGAGCGAAGCCGGGTCGCTGACGCTGGAAGCCTGGCAGCAGTTCTGGTTCATTCCGGCGGTGTTTGCTGCCGTGGTGATGGTGCTGTTCGGCCTGCTGTTCAACGACCGAGTGGAACGGGCGCCGGCCGCAGCCACCGGGGCCCCTGCTACCGTAGAGCAATAACGCGGCGCCATGAATCGACGGGACTTTCTGCAGCGAACTTCGGCGTTACTGGTCGCTGGCCTGGGATGGCCGCAGGCCGGTAGCGCCGAGGCGCCCCCCTGGTTTCGAATTTCGCTGGCCCAGTGGTCGCTGCACCGGACAATCTTTGGCGGGAAGCTGGATGCTCTGGACTTTCCGGTGGTGGCCCGGCGCGAGTTCGGAATTGAGGCGGTCGAATACGTGAATCAGTTCTTTTTCGACCGGGCGCGCGACCGGGCCTACCTCCGGGAACTGAAGCGACGGGCCGAGGGCGAAGGCGTGCGCAGCCTGCTGATCATGTGCGACCGGGAAGGGCGCCTGGGCGACCCGGATCCGAAGAAGCGCCGCCAGGCTGTTGAAAACCACTACAAATGGGTAGAGGCCGCCCGCTTTCTGGACTGCCATTCCATTCGGGTCAACGCCGCCAGCGAAGGCAGCTACGAGGAGCAGCAGAAGCTGGCGGCCGATGGATTGCGTCGATTGACCGAATTTGCTGCCGCGCACGAGCTGAACGTGCTCGTCGAAAATCACGGCGGGCTGTCCAGCAACGGTGCCTGGCTGGCCGGGGTCATTCATCTGGTGGATCACCCGCGGTGTGGCACGCTGCCGGACTTCGGCAACTGGCGCATCGACGCCACTACCCGGTACGATCCCTATCAGGGGCTGGACGAGCTGATGCCGTTTGCCCGGGGAGTGAGCGCCAAATCGTACGACTTCGACGCCGAAGGTAACGAGACCCGGCTGGATTATGTACGTTTGCTGCGCATCGTGCACAAGGCAGGCTATCGCGGCTACATTGGCATTGAATACGAAGGGCATCGATTGGATGAACCCAGCGGCATTCGGGCGACCAAAAGGCTGCTGGAGCGCGTGCGCACGCTGTTGACCGAAACAACCCGGAACGATCAGGGAGCACCGTGATGAACCGAACGCTTCTACGGGTAGGTGCCCTGCTGGGCCTGATTGTGCTGGCCGGCGGATGCGGATCGTCGCAATCGGGCGCCTCGTCGGAGCGGCAGGCAACCGCGGCCGACACGTCGAACGGCTGGATCGTCCTCTTCGATGGAACCAGCCTGGAGGCCTGGCGCGGCTACCGGAGCGAGACGATTCCGCCCTGTTGGCGGATCGCTGAAGACGGAACGCTGCACTGCACGGGCGAAGGTAGCGGCGATCTGATCACGAAGGAGCAGTTTGCGGACTTTGTGCTGGAACTGGAGTGGAAGGTAGCGCCGGGCGGCAACAGTGGGATTATGTACCGGGTGACCGAGACGTACGACGCGCCGTGGATGAGCGGGCCGGAGTATCAGGTGCTGGACAATGCGGGCCATCCAAACGGCAACGACCCAAAAACGAGCGCCGGCGCCTGCTATGCGCTCTATCCGACCGATCCGCAGGCGGTGCGACCGGCCGGAGAATGGAACACCGCGCGCATTGTCGTTGACGGCACGCACGTAGAACACTGGCTCAATGGCCAGAAAGTGGTCGAATACGAACTGGGCAGCGACGACTGGAACGCCCGCGTGGCGGCCAGCAAGTTTCGGGTCTATCCGAACTTCGGCAGGGCATCTGAGGGACACATTGCGCTGCAAAATCATGGCGATCCGGTCTGGTATCGCAATATCCGGATTCGCCTGCTCCGCTGACGGAGCGCACGGCCGTTGAGGACCGGGGTGCTGCAGAGAAATCTTCGAAGGCTAAACCAACCCGACGTGAAAAATGGCGGGCCAGAACATTTCACGACGTCGGTTTCTGGGTACGATGGCCACTGCAGGGGCAGCCTTCATGGTGGTGCCCCGGCACGTGCTGGGTCGTGGATTCGTACCGCCCAGCGACAAATTGAACATCGCCTGCATTGGCGTAGGAGGACGCGGCGCCTGGAACGTACGGGGTGTGGCCAGCGAAACCCTGGTGGCTTTCTGCGACGTGGACGATGAGCGCGCCGCGGAGACCTATCGCGCCTTTCCGGACGTCCCGCGCTACAGAGATTTTCGCGTCATGCTGGAGCGGGAAGAAAAGCGCATCGATGCGGTGGTCATTTCGACGCCCGACCACACGCACGCGGCGGCGGCCCTGATGGCAATCCAGATGGGCAAGCACGTCTACTGTGAAAAGCCGCTCACGCGTATGATCTACGAGGCACGGCGTCTGGCCGAGGCCGCCCGGGAGCAAGGCGTGGTGACGCAGATGGGCAATCAGGGGCATGCGGGTGAAGGGACGCGCCTGATTCGAGAATGGATCGAGGCCGGGGCCATTGGCACGGTGCGGGAAATTCACTGCTGGACAAACCGGCCGATCTGGCCCCAGGCCCTCAAGCGCCCGCTGGAAGCCTACCATGTGCCACCCACGCTGGACTGGGATCTGTGGCTGGGGCCGGCCCCGGAACGCCCCTACCATCCCGCCTACCTGCCCTTCAAATGGCGGGGCTGGTGGGACTTCGGTACGGGGGCCCTGGGCGACATGGGCTGTCACATCATGGATGCCGCGTTCTGGACGTTCGACCTGCGCGATCCTGTGCGCGTGATGGCTGAAACCACTCCGGTCTTCCCGGAGACCGCGCCCCTGGTTTCGCGCGTGACCTACGAATTCGCGGCCCGCGACAACCGGCCGGCGCTTCGATTGATCTGGCGTGACGGGAGCCTGGCGCCGCCGCGCCCACCCCTCTGGGAAAAGAACCGGCCCTGGCCCCCCATGGCCAATGGACAGATGTTCGTGGGCGACGAAGGGGTGCTCATCGCCGGTCCCTATGGGGATGATCCGCGGCTGGTGCCGGAGCACCGGCATCAGGAATGGCTGGCTTCCGCTCCCGAGCCGCGCTACCCCCGTTCCCGCGGGGTCTATCAGGAGTGGATCCAGGCCTGCAAAGAAGGGGGACAGACCGGTTCGAACTTCCCGGACTATGCCGGACCCCTCACGGAAATGGTGCTGCTGGGGAACCTTGCCGTACGACTGGGGGGCCCCATCGAATGGGATGCCGCTGCGATGCGCGTGACGAACATCGAGGTTCCGGAAGAATACATCCGCCCAACCTATCGCGAAGGCTGGCAACTGTAGTCCGCCGGATGAGGCGTACTGCACGGACGCGGACATGCAGTCTCCAGATAAAGAGGAAGGTCTTCCGTACAGTAACCGTTACGCGCAAGCAACCCGTTTCCGTTACCGCCGGATCGGTTGCCAGGTGCCCTGAGCAACGGCCGGCACAAACGTCTCCAGCCCCTCGGGCTTCCAGGGAAGCGTGCGCTCCTGCTCGGCGCTCATGTAGGCCGTCATGAGCAGCTCTACGACTTCCAGGCCGGCATAAAAGTCTTCTTCTGGCTGGCGCCTTTCCAGGAAGCAGTGCACGAAGTAGCGGTTTTCCCCTTCGTAGCCGTACTCGGCCGCTTCGTTGCCCACCAGCGGCATCCAGCCCTGCTCGGCATTTTGCTTCTCGACCAGATCTTCCCCGGCTTCGCCCTGCACGCGCCGGCTGAAAAACAGGCGGGCGCCTGTGTCCAGCGAGTTGATCTGCAGGGAGTACTCGGGACCCAACAGCTCGGCGGTCAGACGCAGGCCAGGACCCACATAGCTCCAGGAAGTGGTCGTCTCGGCGATGAGCGGGCGGCCGGCTTCGTCCACGAATTCGATGGTCGCCCGGGCAAAGTCTTCAGCGGGATGATGTTCGTAGTCCAGGCTCGGGTCCATGTGTTCCCTGAGCCAGGCGGCATATTCCGGACGCGACCACTTCAGGCTGGCAATCTGGGCCGTGACCTTGACCGGACGAATGCTCTGGCGGGGTTTGCCCGGCTCGGTCAGCAGAAAACGGGCGACCTCGACGCTGTGGCACATCATGTCGTTGAGTACGCCGCCACCCTGAAGGTTACCAAACCAGAACCAGGGGGCATGCGGGCCGCTGTGCTCTTCGGCCGCACGGGCCAGATAAGGGCGGCCGGTCAATGCGGCGCCGCGTTTCCAGAGGATCTCGCGGCCCCGTCGAATGGCCGGGGTAAAAAGCTGGTCTTCCAAGTAGCCATGCAGCAGGCCGGCCCGCTCTACCAGCGCCACCATGCGCTGCGCTTCGGCCACGTTGCGGGCCAGCGGTTTTTCGCAGGCCACGCCGACCAGTTCGCCGCGACCCCGTTCCAGCGTGTCGACAATGGCTTCCAGGTTTTCAAGACGAGTATGGTTGGGACCGCAGATCCAGATGGCGTCGATCGACGGATCAGCTACCATCGCCTCAATGGAGTTAAACACCCGGGCGTCCCCTACGCGTAGCTCGCGGGCCAGCGCCGCTGCCGCTTCGGCGTGCGTACGGTTCGGGCTCCAGATGCCGCGAACGTCCGCATCCCGGACGGCCTGCCAGGATTGAATGTGAAAGCGCGTGATAAAGCCGCTTCCGATGAAGCCTACACCGAGTCGTTTCATAGGGATGTTCCAGAAGTTTGCCTCTATAATCCCCTGTAATTTCTAAAATAGCAAAGGTGACGCACGGATTAAGGCTGGAACCGGTCTCATTATTTGCGAAATGATAGCCTCCACGTTATCTTCAATTTGTCTGATGAAAGGGCTTTCGGTTGTACCTTTGCAAGGAGGTTCTCATGAAGAAGCGCGTATTTGTAGCACGTCCGCCGGAGGTATATGATGCGATTGTGGTAGGCTCAGGTATTGCAGGAGGGTGGGCAGCCAAGGAGCTCTGCGAGCTGGGGTTGAAGACGCTGCTCCTGGAACGCGGTCGACCGATTACCCATGGCAAGGATTATATCACCGAGCATATGCCGCCGTGGCAGACGCCCTTCCGGGGGCTGGAAGGCCGCCGACGGATGCTGGAAGATCACTATATCCAGATGCAGGCCGGACCCGTTAATGAGTACAACATTCATTTTTTTATTAACGACCGGGAGAATCCTTACACTTACGATCCGGACAAGCCTTTTCTGTGGATTCGTGGTGATCAGGTAGGGGGACGCTCCATCATGTGGGGCCGGCAGAGCTACCGATTGAGCGACCTGGATTTTGAAGCGAATGCGCGGGAGGGAATCGCTATTGACTGGCCGATCCGCTACAAAGACCTTGCGCCATGGTATGATTACGTCGAGCGTTTTGCAGGCATCAGTGGGCAGGCTGAAGGGTTGCCGCAGCTTCCCGATGGGCAATTCCTGCCCCCAATGCCCATGAACTGTGTCGAGCGGCACGTCAAGGAACGCATCGAAAGAGCCTTTCCCGGTCGCAAAATGACCATCGGGCGCTGTGCAGTGTTGACCGTGCCCCACAACGGACGGGGTGCCTGTCATTACTGTGGGCCCTGCAGTCGGGGCTGCACGCCGGGTGCCTATTTCTGCAGCCTGAGCAGCACGCTCCCGGCGGCCCAGGCGACCGGCAATCTCACCCTGCGGCCCAACAGCATCGTGCACAGCGTGATTTACGATGAAGAAAAGGACCGGGCGGTGGGGGTGCGCGTGATCGATCGGGAGACGAAAGAGATGCTGGAGTTTTACGGACGGATCATCTTCCTGTGCGCTTCGACACTGGGGACCACGCAGATTTTGTTGAATTCGAAGTCGCGGCGATTTCCAAACGGCCTGGGAAATTCGAACGGGGTGCTGGGGCATTATCTCATGGATCATCATTTCAAGGTAGGCGCGGTGGCCGAATTCCCGGGATTTGAGGAGAAATACTACTTCGGGAATCGGCCCAATGGCATTTACATTCCGCGTTTCCGTAACCTGGGAGATCGGGCCACACGGCATCCCGACTTTCTGCGAGGATATGGTTATCAGGGCGGTGCCAGTCGAGGGAGCTGGTGGCGGGGAGCTGAGATGGACGGATTTGGGGTTTCGCTCAAGCAGGCCCTGCGCGATCCGGGCCCCTGGCGCATGGGACTGACGGGCTTTGGCGAGATGTTGCCGCGCTATGAGAACTATGTGGAGCTGGATCCGGAAGTGACCGATGCCTGGGGCATTCCGGTGCTGCGCATTCACTGCACGTTGAGCGAGAACGAGCTTAAGATGCGGGAGGACATGGCCAACGCAGCGGCCGAAATGCTGGAGGCGGCCGGGGGGAAGAATGTGCAGCCTTTCATGGATGACTATAAGCCAGGCGAAGGCATTCATGAGATGGGAACAGCACGGATGGGGCGGGACCCGAAAACGTCGGTGCTGAACGCGTACAACCAGATGCACGAGGTGCCGAACGTGTTCGTGACCGACGGGGCGTGCATGACCTCATCGGCCTGCCAGAACCCATCCCTTACCTACATGGCGCTGACGGCGCGGGCTGCGCACTATGCTGTCGAGCAGCTTAAAAAAGGCAATCTGTAAACTGCGTAGACCTATGGATCGACGAGAAGCTTTAAAGCATCTGGCACTGTTGACGGGCGGGGCGCTGTCGATGTCGACCATTGCGGGCATCCTGGGGGGCTGCCGGGCTGGTTCGGCGCCGGGTACCTATCAGCCGCAGACGCTTTCGTCCGATCAGCACGAACTGGTGGCTACAATCGCCGAGTTGATCCTTCCGGAGACTGACACCCCTGGCGCCCGGGCGGCAGGCGTGCCGGAGTTCATCGACCGGATGTTGACGGACTGGATGTATGCGGCCGAACGCGAGCACTTCCTGCAGGAACTGGCCCGGGTGGATGCGCGGGCGCAGGAGCGGTTCGGGCAGCCGTTCGTGCAGGCCTCGGAGGAACAGCAGGTGCAACTGCTACGCGAACTGGAAGCGGAGGCCCGGCAGACCGAGCCGCAGCGCGTGGTCATCGACCGGACAACCGGACAGGTGATTGAAGGCCCGGACACGTCAGCGGAAGACATGGCGCGGGGACGTCCACCACGCACGTTGACCGTGGAGCTGCAGCCGTTTTTCCGCATGATGAAAGAGCTAACCATCGTGGGCTACTATACCTCGGAGGTGGGGGCCACGCAGGAGCTGCGCTTGAACCTGGTACCGGGACGCTACGACGCCTGCGTGCCCTACGACCAGATCGGCCGCGCTTGGGCATGATGCGCCTTCCTTTTTACCGGAATCCATTCCGTCGACGCCATGAACCGCCGCAACTTTCTGCGAACAGCCGGAGGACTGGCCCTGGGAAGCCTGGCAACCGTTGCCTGGGGATGCCGGCCCTCCCGCGAACAATCAGACCAGAACGCCACCGTTGGGTCGCGTCGCCTGGAACGCGTCGGCCTGCAACTCTACACGGTGCGGACGCTCATGGCGCAGAACGTGCCGCGGACGCTTGAGCGCGTGGCCGAAATCGGTTACCAGGAGGTCGAGTTTGCCGGCTACTTTAACTATACGCCCCAGGAATTACGCCAGATGCTTGACCACCTGGGCCTGTCGGCCCCGGCGACGCATGTGCCCTATCAGGCACTCGAGGAAAATCTGGAGGCTACGCTGGAAACTGCTCAGGTGCTGGGGCACCGCTATGTGGTGGTTCCCTGGCTGCCTCCCGAGCAGCGCCAGACCCTCGACGACTACCGACGCTGGGCCGAACGCTTTAACCGCTGGGGCGAAGCCTGCAGGGCGGCAGGAATACAGTTCGCCTATCACAATCACGACTTCGAGTTTGCTCCTGTTGAGGAGCAGATTCCCTATGACGTGCTCTTGGCCGAAACGGACGCCGATCTGGTCAAGATGGAGCTGGACCTGTACTGGATCACCTATGCCGGGCAGGATCCCATCCCGTACCTGCAGCAACATCCCGGACGCTTTCTGCTCTGCCATGTAAAAGACATGACGGAGGATCGGCGGATGGTAGACGTCGGGCAGGGGACGATCGATTTCGCGAAGATCTTTGCGCAGGCGCAGCTCCAGCACTATTTTGTAGAGCACGACCGGCCTGACGATCCACTGGCCAGCATTCGGCGCAGTTACGCCTATCTGTCGCAATTGGCCTTCTAAAACTACGGAAAGCGATGTCGTTAAACCGGAAGCTTCGCTATGGCATGGTGGGAGGTGGTCCCGGCGCCTTTATCGGCGCCGTGCACCGCCGGGCAGCCGCGCTGGACGGAGAGATCGAGCTGGTGGCCGGGGCTTTCTCGTCGGATCCGGAAAAGTCGCGCCAGATGGGGGCTCAGTTGCATCTGGATCCCCGGCGCGTCTATCGCTCGTACGAGGAAATGGCCGAAAAGGAGGCTGCCCTGCCCCCCGAAGAACGCATCGACTTCGTCTCCATCGTTACGCCCAACCATCTGCATTACCCTATTGCGAAGACGTTCATTGAAGCCGGTTTCCATGTGGTGTGCGACAAGCCCATGACCACCACGCTCGAAGAGGCCGAAGACCTGTGCCGGCTGGTAGCCCGCCACAACGTGCTTTTTGCGCTTACGCACAACTACTCGGGCTATCCCATGGTCAAACAGGCGCGAGCCCTGGTGCAGGAGGGCCTGCTGGGTGAGATTCGCAAGATTGTGGTCGAATATCCGCAGGGCTGGCTGGCCACGCCCCTGGAGCAAACCGGCCAGAAGCAGGCCGCGTGGCGCACCGATCCCAGACAGGCCGGGGCCGGTGCCCTGGGCGACATTGGCTCGCACGCCGAGCACCTGGCCCGCTACATCACCGGGCTGGAGCTGGATCGGCTCTGCGCCGACGTGACCACGTTCGTGCCCGGACGCAAAGTGGAGGACGACGCCAACCTGCTCGTGCACTACCAGAATGGCGCCCGGGGTATTCTGTACGCCTCGCAGGTGTCGGTCGGCGAAGAAAACAACCTCCGCATCCGGATCTACGGCACAAAGGCTTCGCTCGAGTGGCACCAGGAAGAGCCTAACTATCTGTACGTGCGCTATCCGGATCGGCCCGAAGAGGTCTACAAGCGAGGAAACGAATACCTGGCACCGGCTGCCCGACGCGCTTCCCGGCTGCCCTCGGGCCACCCGGAGGCCTTTATTGAAGCGTTTGCCAATATCTATCTGAATTTTGCCCGAGCGCTCAAAGCGCGGCTGGCCGGCGAAAAACCCGATCCGCTGGATCTGGACTTTCCAACGGTGCAGGATGGCGCGCGGGGCGTGCATTTCATCCTGACGGCCCTTGAAAGTGGCCGCCGCCGCGCCTGGGTCGACGCCCGCTACACACCGCCTGGAGCATGAGCCGCCAACAATAAAACGCAGCGCAAGCAATGGCACGACCGGTTACGCTATTTACAGGACAATGGGCCGACCTGCCGTTGGAGACGCTCGCCCAGAAAGCAGCCGAATGGGGCTACGACGGCCTGGAGCTGGCCTGTTGGGGCGACCACTTCGACGTGCAGCGCGCGCTTAAAGAAGACGGGTATTGCGAAGAGCGTTTGGAGTTGCTGGCTCGCTACGGGCTGAAGGTCTGGGCTATCAGCAACCATCTGGTTGGCCAGGCCGTTTGCGACAACATCGACGCGCGACATCAGGCCATCCTGCCGCCGCACGTCTGGGGCGATGGCGACCCGGAAGGGGTGCGTCAGCGAGCGGCTCAGGAAATGATGGATACGGCCCGGGCAGCCGCTAAGCTGGGAGTCAAGGTCGTCAACGGCTTTACTGGCAGCAGCATCTGGCATCTCCTGTACGCTTTTCCACCGCTGCTACCCGGCATGATTGAAAAAGGCTATGAAGACTTTGCTCGCCGCTGGCATCCCATCCTGGATGTGTTTGAGGAAGTAGGCGTGCGCTTCGCGCTGGAGGTGCATCCGACCGAGATTGCCTTTGATATTTCGTCGGCCGAACGCACGCTGGAAGCCATCGGATACCGCGAATCCTTTGGCTTCAACTACGATCCGAGCCACCTGGGATACCAGGGCGTCGACTACGTGGCCTTCATCGAGCGCTTTGCGGATCGCATCTATCACGTGCACATGAAGGACGTCTGGTGGTCGTCCGTGCCCAGACGTTCCGGCGTCTTCGGGGGACACCTGCCTTTCGGGCACCGCGACCGCTACTGGGACTTTCGCTCGATTGGCCGCGGCAACATTCGCTTTGAAGAAATCATTCGGGCACTGAACCGGATCGGCTATAACGGACCGCTTTCTATCGAATGGGAAGACATCGGAATGGAACGGGAGCACGGCGCCCGCGAAGCCTGCGCGCGCGTGAAAGCGCTGGACTTTCCGCCGTCTGCTGCTGCCTTTGACGCCGCCTTTGCCCGTGAACGTCAGGCGTAGACCATGGAACCTGGATGATGCCCGCTGGAGGCAATAGCATGCCCATGCTTCGTCTGTTGCTGGGAGGATTGCTCGCATGGAGCGCCTGCTCCCTGGTAGGAAAGGACCCTCCCGAAAAACCCGCCGCCTTTCAGGTGCTGGTATTCAGCCGGACGGAGGGCTACCGACATAACTCAATTCCGGATGGCATTGCTGCAATTCAGGAGTTGGGCGTTGCGCATGGCTTTCAGGTGACGGCCACCGAAGACCCAGGCTACTTCCATCCCGACTCGCTCACGCAGTTTGCGGTGGTGGTCTTTTTGAATACCACGGGCGATGTGCTCGATTCGCTTCAGCAGGAAGCTTTTCAGGCATATATCCGACGGGGCGGTGGGTTTGTGGGGATCCACGCGGCCAGCGACACCGAGTACGGCTGGCCCTGGTATGGCAGGCTGGTCGGCACCTACTTCAAGAGCCACCCACGTATCCAGGAGGCGGTCGTACGCGTCGTGGACCAGGCGCATCCGTCCACGCAGGCGCTCCCGGCAAGCTGGACGCGCACCGACGAATGGTACAACTTCCGTGAAAATCCGCGCGTAAACGGCGTGCAGGTGCTGGCTGTGCTGGACGAAAGTACCTACGAAGGAGGGCAGATGGGCGAGGATCATCCGATCTCATGGTACCACCTCTATGATGGCGGCAGGGCCTGGTACACGGCCATGGGACACACAGCGCAGAGCTATGCGGAGCCGCTTTTTCGACAGCACCTGGTGGGAGGTATTCTCTGGGCAGCCGGACGGGCACGCTGACCGAACCTCTTCTTTCATGGCGGGTTGGAGCAACGCGGAGCTTTCTCTTTCAGGGAGAACAGAGGAAGTGCTTTGCCGGCTTTGCGCTGCCCTGAAGGGAAAGGTGGCGGTTTGATCAGGCAGGGTTGGTGGGAGCCCCTCCCCGGAGGGGGAAAAAGGAAGTGATTTGCTTAAGTTTGGGAGCCATCTTTTTGCGCATGACTGTTTAGTCTGGAGAAGAGGCTGGCTCTCCCTTGAGAGGGAGCTGTGCGGAGGACGGAGGGGGGTGTTTGGCGAGGCTGATGGGCAGAAGGGGCACGGCGGCTGTGTTGGGCGGGAGTGGAGGGTTGAGGTCCCTTCCCCTGAGCTCCTCCCCGGCGGGGAGGGGGCGTGGAAAGGAAGGCCTCGCCGGTGAAAAGAGGCGGTCCGCTTGGCAAAGGCGGCGCGCTGCTGTGGGCAATAGCACGTTCCGCGGGAATCGACAAAAAAGAACCAGGAAGGACGTCCTATGGCCAGAAGCAAATACAATCCGCAACGTCAGCGGGAGAGCAGAAAATCCGCACGTTTCCAACAGAACGGGGAGGCGGACTGGGAAGCCTGGCTTGATGAGCTGCTTCAGGAAGTCGAGCTGGCGCCGCCCGGCAGCACTCCCCTGGAGCAAGCCCAGGCTTTGATCTATCAGGCCTGGCATGAGCCGGACCGCTCACGACGGCTTGAGCTGGCCCGACAGGCGCTGGACCGTTCACCCGATTGCGCCGATGCCTGGGTAGTGTTGGCCGAGGAGGCGGAGGAGGTAGCGGAAGCGTTGCGTTGCTATCGGGAAGGGGTCGCTGCCGGTGAGCGTGTGCTACCGCCTGCCTTGTTCGAGCAGGATTGTGGATGCTTCTGGCAGATTCCGGAGGCGCGTCCGTATCTGCGCGCCCGCGTGGGCCTGGCGCAGTGCCTGTGGCTGCTGGGCGAGCAAGAAGCGGCTCTTGAACACTTCTGGGAGTTGCTTCGACTGGATGCCAGCGACCACCTGCGCGTGCGGTATTTGCTGCTGGAGGCCCTGTTGATTCGCAATGATCTGAAGGCGCTCCGTCGGCTCATTGATATGTATCCGGACGACGAATCGGCTGCCTGGTGCTACAGCCGGGCACTTGTGCTGTATCGAAGTGAAGGGAATACGCTGGCTGCCCGCCAGGCCCTGCGCGAGGCACGTCTGGCCAATCCACACGTGCCGGATTATCTACTGGGGCGTAAGAAGTTACCACGCCCGTTGCCCGAATACATTGAGCCTGGTAGCGAGGAGGAAGCGGTCGATTATGTGTCGGTAGCGTTGCCTTACTGGAAGAACACACCGGGGGCGCTATCGTGGTTACGTCAGCAGATGGCCCGCGTACGTTGCCGTTAAATGAAAGAGCCGGGAACCCCCGGCTCTTTCTCTGCACTGTATTTAAAATGCCCGATCAATCGCCTGTGCTTTTTGCATTGGAAGGAGAAGGATCTTTGCTTTTCGCTTGGCTACCATTGGATCCGCTGCTGTTGCCTTTGCGGGCGTAGTCGGTCAGGTAAAAGCCACTGCCCTTGAAGATCAGCCCGGCCGATCCCGTGATGATGCGCTCAACGCGTTGGCCGGTGGTCGGGCAATGCGTCAGTGGTGGATCGGTAATGCGTTGTTCAATTTCGAAGGTGGTTCCATCCTCACGACGGTACACATAGGTCGGCATGGTGACACCCCTTCTGGTTTAACAGCTTACGGCAAACTCGGCGCCTGGCTACTACAAATCGTATTCCACCCAGACAGTCTGTCGGACGGCGCTTTTACGGCAGGAGGGTGTTCAGGTTCATCGTGGGTGGGCCAATGATGGCCTGGTAGGCCAGGTCGGCCAGTTTGGCACGGACGGCCAGGTGCTTACGGTTTTCCCGAGTGGGATAGACCCGGTTGGTCAGTAGGATGACGAACAACTGCTGGTCCGGGTCGATCCAGATGGAGGTGCCCGTAAAGCCGGTATGTCCGAAGCTGCGCGGTCCGAAAAACTGACCGGCCGAGGAGTAGCCTTCCGGGCTTCGGGTGTCCCAGCCCAGGGCGCGAGTGCCGGCCCGCTCCGGATCGACCGGTGTGGTAAACAGGCGGATTGTTTCCGGCTTCAGGAACTGGCGTCCACCAATGCGGCCTTCATTGACCAGCATGTAGGCAAAGCGGGCCAGGTCGGCCGCCGTGGAAAAGAGTCCGGCATGTCCGGCCACCCCGCCCAGGATCCAGGCCGTTTCGTCGTGCACCTCGCCCTGGATGAGCCGATGGCGAAGGAGGGTGTCGCGCTCGGTAGGCACGACGGTCGTATCGGGTTGTCCGACGGGTCGAAAGCTCGTACGGCGCATGCCCAGCGGGCGGAAGATGTGCGTTTCTGCGTACTGGTCCAGCGGTTGGCCTGTAATGCGCTCAATGACCCAGCCCAGCACGATCATGCCCAGATCGCTGTAGCGTGCCTGCGTGCCGGGTTCGTAGATCAGCGAGTCGGAAAGAATCGCCTGCCGCACGGCTTCGGCCGAGGTAATGCCCATGCGATGGAAGGGGTGGAAGGGGGCCAGACCGGCTGTGTGCGATAGCAACTGGCGAATCGTAACGCGTTCCTTGCCATTCTGACCGAACTCGGGCAGGTAACGGACCACGGGCGCATCCAGGTCCAGCTTGCCGGCTTCATACAACTGCATGGCAGCCGTGGTGGTGACCACGACTTTGGTCAGAGAGGCCAGATCAAAAACCGATTCCGGCGTAACGCGCTGGTCGGACGTGTAGGTGAAGTGTCCGTATCCTTTCAGCCAGACGATGGCCGGGCCGCGACCAATGGCGACGGCCGCGCCCGGGAAGGCCCGCTCGGCAATGGCGGCCTGCAGGAGCGAGTCGATCCGGTAGAGTCGCCGGGTGCTCATACCCACCTCTTCAGGATAGGCCAGGCGTGGGGCCACCTGTTCGAGCTGGAGGCCATCGCCGCGTTGAAAGTAGCCGGGAATGGTGATGGGGAGACGACCACTCAACGGTGCCTGGCCGAAAAGCGCCTGCACGACGGCCCGCTGCGTAGACGTGTTGCCACCGTAGGCGGCCAGGTAGACCGCCGGCGGACGCTTCAGATCCATGATCAT
Organism: Rhodothermus sp.; assembly: GCA_026989375.1. GTDB lineage: Bacteria > Bacteroidota > Rhodothermia > Rhodothermales > Rhodothermaceae > Rhodothermus. Next base: position 995 of record JALSJJ010000179.1, on the reverse strand, counting down.
GTACGGATTGCCGAAGGCGATCAATACGACAGGCCGTCCCTGTGCGATGAGCGCATCCAGAAATTCGCGCTGACGCTCGGGCAGGCGAATGCGTCCGGTGCCGGAACGGACAAACAGGTAGGCCGGGACCAGCACGACGTCGGCGCGAGCGGCCGCTTGCAACGCGGTGCGGTAGTCGTCTGGATGGGACCGTACGTCCAGCAGTCGAGAAGTGACCCGATCGTCAGGCACAAGCTCGCGAAGCGTCTGCACAAAGAAACGCCCCGTTGTCGGATTGTCGCTATCACTGAGAATGATAACTTGTAGTCGCCGAGGCGCTTCCAGCACGTCGGGTAGGGGCAGCAGGTTGTTTTCGTTGCGAAGCAGCGTCAGCGAAGCACGAGCAATGGTCTGGCTGAGCGCCTGATGAGGGGCAATGCCCACCACATAGGGCAGGGCGTTCAGATCGACCGACCGTTCCCGGTGCAGGCCCAACCATTCTTTAAGAAGCAGGATGCGGCGCACCGAAGCTTCGATGCGTTCTCTGGAGAGCCGGCCTCGGGCAATTGCTTGCAGGATGGCCGCACGGGCCGCTTCAACATCTTCCGACAACAGCAGCATATCGGCACCGGCTTCTAGGGCACGGACGGCTGCTTCGCCTACGCCGAAGTGTTTCGTGACACCCTCCATTTCCAGCGCATCGGTGACCACCAGGCCCTTGAAGCCCAGCTCGCTGCGCAGAAGATCCTGCGTAATGCGGCGGGAAAGCGAAGCGGGCAAATCCGGGGTAGGGTCCAGATTGGGCAGGGCCAGGTGGCCGGTCATGATACTGCGCACGCCGGCCTTGATCGCGGCCCGAAACGGCACCAGCTCCAGCGTATCCAGGCGCTGGCGATCGAAGGGCAGCACAGGCAGATCGCTGTGCGAGTCGATGGACGTGTCGCCGTGGCCGGGAAAGTGCTTGGCCGTCGCGATGGCGCCGGCATCCTGCACACCACGTACGAACGCCCGCACCA
>JALSJJ010000178.1 GCA_026989375.1 Rhodothermus sp. | reverse complement strand
ACCAGCGTTTCGGGTGTGTAATTTGCCTCTAAACATACAAACAAATTTTTAAAAAAGGAGGCAGGGCAGCAAGCATCCCTGAACCATCGGATCCCCTACCCCTGAGACGCGGGGCATGCCATACCGTGCTGTAGCGCTTTGCATGGGGGTAGATCTTTATCCGTCGTTCTCATAGTTTCCGGTCGCCCTGCATCTGAGTCTGCATGCTACCTGCATGAAACGCTGGACCGCTATTCTGCTTGGGGCTGTCCTGACGGCGGCCTTTATCGGCCCGGGCACGGTGACCACGGCGGCCGCCGCCGGTGCGGGCTATGGCCTGTCGCTGCTGTGGGCGCTGGCATTTTCAACGCTGGCTTGCTGGACGTTGCAGGAAGCGGCTGCTCGACTGACCATCTGCTCAGGACGACCGCTGGCCGAAGCGCTGCGCCACCAGTTCCGTGGCTGGAAGGGAACATCCGTTCGTTTGCTGGCGCTGGGCGCCATTGTGCTGGGCAATGCGGCCTTTGAGGTAGGCAACGTGCTGGGGGCTGTGGCCGGTCTGGAGCTCGCGTGGCCGCTGCCCCGCCGCCTGCTGGTACTCGGCGTGGGCCTGGCTACAGGCGCCCTGCTCTGGTTTGGTACGCTCCGGATGCTGCCCCGGGTGCTGGGCGCGTTCGTGGCCTTCATGGGACTGGCCTTTCTGGTCACCGCCCTGCGCATCCATCCACCCGATGCGGCCTGGCTGCGACATCTGGTCTGGCCGACGCTACCGGAAGGAGCCGGGCTGCTGGTAGTCGGTCTGATTGGCACGACTGTGGTCCCCTACAATCTGTTTCTGGGCTCAGGACTGGCCCGGGGAGCGCCGCTGAGCGCCACGCGTTTCGGGCTGGCCGTCGCTATTGTTGGCGGCGGTCTGATTTCCATGGCGATCCTGGTTGTCGGTACCGCAGTCCACGGACCGTTCACGTACGAGGCACTGGCTGACACGCTCGGGCGCACGCTGGGAGGCTGGGCCCGCACGTTGTTTGCACTGGGTCTCTTTGCCGCCGGCTTCACTTCGGCGCTGACGGCTCCCATTGCCGCGGCCATCACGGCCCGGGGGCTGCTGGCTGAAGACACTTCGGAGCGTGCGCCCGTCTATCGGATTACCTGGCTGCTGGTCTGGGGAAGCGGGGTCCTGTTGAGCCTGCTGGATCTGCGTCCCATCCCGGCCATCATCGCAGCCCAGGCACTCAACGGCGTGTTGTTGCCCCTGGTCGCCATCTTTCTGTGGATTGCTACCAACGACCCGCGCCTGATGGGACGCGACGGACTCACACCACGCGGGCTGAACCTACTCACCGGCCTCTCAGTGAGCATCGCCCTGCTGCTGGGCCTCCGTAATTTGCTGGCTGCTTTTCAGGCAGCCGGTCTGGGACCGGTACTTTCCGAAGCGTTCCTGCTAAAACTGGCCGGCAGTCTGACGCTTATACTGTTGCTGCTGCTGAGCCGCTATCTGTACCGATTGCGTCGTCTTGCGTCATGAGTATCCGGGTAGGCATCGACATCGGCGGTACGTTCACCGATTTTGTTGTCTTCGACGAAGCCAGAGGACGGCTGACGACTTTCAAAGTGTTTTCCACCCCGGACGATCCGGCACGCGCCGTGCTCGAAGGGCTGCAACGGGTACCGGTCGCTGCCCGGCAGATCGTCCACGGTTCGACCGTCGCTACGAATGCCCTGCTGGAGCGCAAGGGAGCTCGCACAGCCTTTGTAACGACTGCCGGTTTTCGGGACCTGCTGCATATTGGCCGCCAGCACCGAGCCGAACTGTACGACCTGGCCGCGCGCAAGCCCGAACCGCTCGTGCCGCGCGCACTGTGCTTTGAAGTGCCGGAGCGC
>JALSJJ010000177.1 GCA_026989375.1 Rhodothermus sp. | reverse complement strand
CGGGGACTGCGACGAAGAAGCTGGGCCAGGGATCTGGCAGATGCGCTGGGGTAAGCCTTCATGTGGCTGAACCAGAAAACTTTGCTTCCCCTTGTAGGGGGAGCTGGCCGAAGGCCTGAGGGGGTGTCTTTCTGGCTACACATCTAAGCTCTGGAAAAGCCAGCGGTTTAATCGGGTAGAGTGGTTTGGCCCCTCCCCCTGACCCCCTCCCCAGAGGGGAGGGGGCTCTCAAAGATACCTGCAGGGCTGCTTTTCAGGGGTTGCGCCGGCTCTGCCACTGGTCCAGAAACCAGAAATCTTGCTCCCCCTTGTAGGGGGAGCTGGCCGAAGGCCTGAGGGGGTGTTTGTTGAAAGCAGCGTTGCGGTGAAAGCAAAACGGTTAGCCTGATCGGGTGTTGGTGGTTGAAGGGCCCCTCCCCCTGTCCCCCTCCCCATGGGGGAGGGGGGACTTGGTAAAAACCGTTTTGCTTGTAGTTATACTGCTACGCCACAATTTGCGCGGCTAAGCCAGAAGGTTGTGCTCCCCCTTGTAGGGGGAGCTGGCCGAAGGCCTGAGGGGGGCATTCGCCTGATGGAAGCACCAGCGTCTGGGACGATGGCGTTGGTTGGGTTTCCCTCCCCCTGTCCCCCTCCCCAATGGGGAGAGGGAACCTGGTAAAAGCCGTTTTCCCTGACTTTCGCATGCTGCCTCATTCGGTCCACTGGTGCTTGATTGAACCAAAAAAGATTCGCTCCCTTCTTTGAGGGGGAGCTGTCGCAGAGCGACGGGGAGGTGATTTTGTGCGATCAGAGCACCAAACCCGGGGCAATGGCATAGGAGCGTCAGGATAAGGCCGGAGGCGGTGATGGACAGCCGTGTTGAGATGAGCATTGTCGCTGGACGAAGACAGCGCTCCTCTGAAAGGGCAAGCCGGGCGTTCGCTCTACCCACTTCCGGTGGTACTTGGCATGTGCTGCCGTTTACCGGCGGCCTGCCAGGGATGCATCATTTGTTTTTGATGGGTAGCTATTCGGCCGTTTTCCAGTGCTGGCCTTCCAGGGCGGGTGCTTCGGCCACACGGCCTGTAGCGATGTGTTCCATGATGCGCGGGGCGTGCAACCGGCCGTTTTCGATAAACCATCGGCTTGTGTTCAACCCGCCGCAGACCGTGCCGGCCAGGTACAGACCCGGTCGGTTTGTCTCGAACGTTTCGGGGTTATAGCAGGGCGTACGGGCCGGATCGTCGCCAATCTGGATGCCCAGCCGGGCGAGAAAATCCAGATCAGGGCGATAGCCGGTCATGGCCAGCACCCAGTCGTTTTCTATTTCAAGCTGGCCGTCGGGCGTCTGAAGCAGCAGGCTGTCAGGACGAATCTCCAGCACGTGCGTATTGAAAAATGCCCGGATGCTGCCTTCGCGAATGCGGTTTTCGATGTCCGGACGAATCCAGTACTTGATTTTGTCCGAAAGCGTCGCTCCCCGATGAATGAGCGTCACTTCTGCGCCGTGCCGGTAGCAGTCCAGCGCCGCCTTGGCGGCCGAGTTGCGCCCACCGATCACAGCCACCTTCTGTCCAGTGAAGGGATACGGCTCTTTATAGTAATGGGTAACCTTGGGCAGGTCTTCGCCCGGGACGTTCAGTCGGTTGGGAAGGTCGAAGAAGCCCGTGGCCACCACGACTTTGCGGGTGCGGTAGGTGCCTTTTTCGGTAACCACCGTGAAGTTTTCGTCCGTGCCATCCACGCGCAGCACGCGTTCGTAGAGTCGGAGGCGGAGTTGTTCGGCAATAGCCACGCGACGGTAGTATTCGATGGCCTCCTCGCGGGTAGGTTTGTAGCCGCGGGTGGGGAAAGGATGGCCGCCGATCTCCATCAGCTCCGGCGTCGAGAAGAATTCCATGTTGGTGGGGTAGCCCAGAAACGAGTTCACCAGCGCGCCCTTCTCAATGATGAGGGCATCAAGGCCGCGCCGTTGGGCCTCAATCCCGCAGGCCAACCCGATGGGACCGGCTCCAATGATGACAACATCCCACATGGCCGTAAGCGGCTGGTTCATAGCCAGGGTATTGGTCGTGAACGTGCGAGGCGGTCCATAATCGCGGGAACGCCTTTCGGGCACGTTTCTGGGAGACAGGCAACGTACTTGCCCTACCAGGCATAGCGGAGGCCATAGATGGTTTACACGGACGTCAGGTTCCGTCTTTCTGCCTGCGCTCCACAGGTTGCTGGCTGTACCGGAAGCGGCCGATCGGGTTTCGGGCCGGGCATGAAGTGTTGAAAAGAAAAGGGTTCAGTCTTCGGTGCGGCGTGCGCGAAAGAATCGTTGCAGCAGCGCCGCTGCCCGGTCGGCCTCTACGCCGGAGATGACTTCCACGCGATGGTTCAGACGGGGATCCTGCAGGATGTTGTAGAGCGTGGAAGCCGCGCCAGCCTTTTCGTCGAAGGCGCCAAAAACGACGCGGTCCACCCTGGCCCAGACGATGGCGCCGGCACACATCGGGCAGGGTTCCAGCGTGACATAAAGCGTACAGCCCCGCAAGTATTTGGTGTTCAGTGTAGTGCAGGCGGCTGTAATGGCCAGCATTTCGGCATGGGCGGTGGGGTCTTTGAGCTGCTCGACGCGGTTATGGCCGCGTCCGACGATCCGGTCATCTTTGACGATTACAGCGCCCACGGGCACTTCGCTTTCCTCGAAGGCCTCTTCGGCCTCCCGCAGTGCGGCCTCCATCCAGTGCCGGTGTGCTTTCAGCAGGCGATGCAAGCTCATGGTGGCATCTTGTGTTTTTGAAAAAACAAATAAAAAGTATTTTGAATAAATGTGAAATAAATAATTTTGTTAAAATTCAAGAGGTATGTGAGGCCATTCAGAAAGAAAGAGGAATGTGGCGCAAATTCTTTCAAAGAAGGCCCTTTTTGTCCTCCATGATTAACTGGTTTGTCCTCTCAATATTATTTCTATTGAATGATGTTATATTTACGTTCTATTTGAATGCTAAAGAAAATTCTGAATTTCATCTGAAAATAGTTTTCAATGCTTTTGGAAAAGCAGCGGTGATCAGTCTTGCAGGTGTTGGATTTACTTATTTTCTTTTGAGTATAGCTTATGAATTAGAAAATAGGAAAATAAGCAAAATCGTGTCTAATTTATATGCATTGATTTTGTCTATGTTTGGTGTCACTTTGGCATTCTTTGAACTTGAAATCTGGAATAGAACGATATGGGATGAAGTGAGTTATTTCATGATTTCAATTTTATTTGTACTCATTTTTGTGCCTGTTTACCTGACCAGTTTGCTACTTCCTCGAAGTATGCTCAACTCAAAGAATGGTTTTAAACTGATCAGTAAAAATGATGCAAATCAGGATTAAGCAAATAATCCCTTTAATTGGGATATGGATTGCGCTGTCCTTGCTATACTATACGGTTATTAAAAATATTATGAAAATAAGTAATCACGATGAAAATGTGGTTGCTATTTTGATGAGTTCAGTTGGAATAGGAAGTGGAATGGTCGCTTTAAAACTATGGCTTGGTGTAAACAAGCGAATGAATATTAAAAAAGGTGAAAAAATTGTTGTAGCAAGCTTTTTCGCTATCTATGCTGCCATTTCGCTTGCTATGCCCATTATTATGATCCAGTTGGTTAGAGATCCTTTTCTTGAAATAGAACCGCTTATCTTTCTGATACTTGCTTTTGCCCTCCTGCTCTTTGCGGTGTTCTGGATTATTTCGTTGAAGTATACCTCTAATGCTTCTTAGAAGGTTCGGCAGCTCCAGCCTCCGGGGTCCTGGTTTGCCGGGCCAGTGGAAGTGTCATACACCGGGGGCCCCCGCGGCCGCGCGACAGTTCATTGCCTGCCAGCTTGATGGCCAGCTTTTCGGATCCGGGCTCGAACGGACTTTCGGCATAGTAGGACAGAAAGCTTGCGGCGGTGACCACGCGGTAGCCGTGCCGCCGCATTTCTTCAAAGGTGTAATGATTGCGCTCGTAGCCCACCACGACGCCCGGTGCCAGTGCGAAGAAGTTGGCCCCGTCGGTCCACTGCTCGCGCTGTTGGTGAATGGGATTGTTGCCACCGCAGGGAATGAAGGTCAGGGATCGGTCTAACAGGTTTTCCAGCGCCGTTTTCAGGTCGGTCGGCATTTCGGTCACGAACTGCTCGGGCGTGTTGCCTGGTGTCAGGTGCAACACATTGCCTTCCTGATGCAGAATAGGGGGGAAGACGACGCACTCATCGGCCGAGACGAACGTGAACACGGTGTCAAGGTGCATGGAGGCGCGCTGTTTGGGCAGGTCCACCACGAGCACGTGCCGGACGGAAGTGCGGCTGAACAGCGCGCGGGCCACGTGAGCTACGCCGCCCAGGGAAGTGCGTTCGGAGTGTCCCAGCAGCACGATTTCTGGCGAGGCTACCAGCAGATCGCCGCCTTCGAAGGTGACCCCTTCGGGCAGGTAGATGATGCGGTCGCGCAGTTCGGCAAAGCCCGGATGATATTCCAGAATGATGCGCAGGATCAGGCTTTCGCGGGCGCGGACGGCCGTGGCCGGGTGGCTGACAATCAGGTGGTCATTGACGACGGCGGCCAGATCGCGCGTGAAAAGCAGGTTGGGCAGCGGAAAGGCATTAAGCGGGAGCGGACTCTGACCGGTCAGGGCAAAGTGCAGGAGGTCGTCCGGATCCAGTCCGGCCAGCTCCCGGGCAAAAGCCTGCAGGTTGGCTTCCGGCTGCAGGCGACAGAGTTGTTCGACAAACGCTTCACGGGCAGCCTCCGAAGCAAACGCCGTGCGCAGCAGGTCGGTGATCTGGAGTACAGCTCCTTCGGCACCGACAACCTTCTCAAACAACGCGCACAGCTGTCGGTGCTCGGCCTGGGCTTCTTCCAGAAACAGAATGTCGTCGAAGAGCAACGTCAGCCGCTGTTCGGGGGTGACCCGCTCCAGTTCGGCACCGGGCGTATGGACGATCACCTGCCGGAGCGGATCGATCTCCGAGGCGACGGCAAAACGCAACGAGACGGTCGGAAGCGAAGCCGTGGGGGACATTTCTTTTCCCGATTGGTCAAAAAGACGACATGCCAAGATACGACGGAAGCGCTTTGAAGATCAGACCCGACGGCGAAGCATTTCCAAAAAGCGCAGCACGATGAGCACGACCATCAGGATGAGCAACACCTTCAGGGCGAACTTCAGCAATGCGGTGGCGACCTGAAGGATCACCCCCAGCAATACAGCGGCCACGATCAACACGATGACCACGATCAATCCACGCAATACCTGCTGCAGGTCCATAGCACATCCGGGTTTTCAAAACGGCACAAATGCCACCACTTCGGTCTGGGAAAGCCCCTGCCCATCGGGGCCGAAGCCGCCCGTAACCAGTATTCGAAAATCGCCGATTAAGGTTGCACTGGCGTCGAAGCGCGGTTGCAACCGCAGCGCTCGATAGCGAAAGAAACGATTGGCCGCCTCCAGATACAAGAGCGGATAGGGATAGGGTTGAGAAAACGGGCTGGCATAGCCGCCTATCAGGACTACAACGCCCGGGCGAAGCATAACGGCCGCGGCGAAGGAGCGGGGTTCGGGAAGGGGCGGTGCGCCGAGTGTATCGACCGGGCCGGCTGGATCCAGCACCAGCCGGAACGTCTTCGTTTCAATATAATCTGGCATTTGCAGCGTTCCAGCTACCAGAAAGCGGGTGCCCGCCGCATCAAGTGGGGCCATGATGTGGGCGGCCAGGGGGGTAAGGTAAAGTCCCAGACCGGGCGTTAGCAGCACCAGGGAATCTTCTTTCAGTTCGAAGGTGATCAGGTCGGCTGCGGCACCCAGTGCCGGCGAGCCGCTACGCAGCCGGTGGTAGCCGCCCAGCACCTCCAGGAAGCGCCGGCCTTCGTATTGGCGAAGAGCGGCGGTGTGCCAGGCCCGGGCAGCGCGGGCGACGACCGGCAGAAGTTGGCGCGCGCCGGTCTCCAGATCCAGCAGTTCAGCGTTGGCTTGCAGATCGTCGGATCGTTCCGGTCGGCCCCGTACACTTCCACCAAAGAGGAGGAGGCGCTCGTCGGACAGGAGCGTAACTGTATGGCCGGCGCGGGGAGTGAGCAGACCGGGATGCACCCGCTCGAAGGTGGGCGCTCCGGGTTCCCAGACGTACAGGTCACGACGGGCCGGGCTGGTCCATACTTCGGCGCCGCCCGTGAAAAGCAGCCGTCCGTCAGGCAGGCGCAGCAAGCGACCCCCGCCGCGTCCGGCAGGCAGCGGCGGTCCCGGCTGCACGGTTGCTTGCAAGCGCAGGGCCCAGACCGTGTCGGTGGCTGCCACGCCTTTTTCGTCCACCGCTGTAATTCGGAGGCGGTTCAGCCCATATTGCAGCAAAACCTTGCCGACCCACACCTCCGCCAGGCTATCGTAGCGCAGCGGCTGTCCTTCGACTTCCACATGCGCAATGGCCCTGAAAGAAGTCGCCCGCACCTGAAGCGTCAGCACCGAGTCGGTCTGCACTTCGGAAAGATCGGGCGCCACCACCTCAATCTCGGGCGTACGCACCGGCACAAACGGCCGTTCGCAGGCCCCGAGCACCAGCAGCAGGGCCACGAAGTGCAGCGGGCGCTTCATGAGACGGGCAGCGGGTCGTTTTCGTAGCCGACCGCTTCGAGCACCAGTGCGTGGGCCGGGGCGGCCGGACCGGCCAGGCGGCGATCGCGCTGGGCCAGCAGCTCCGAAATGGCCGTTTCAGGCCGCTGTCCTCGGCCGATCTGGATTAACGTGCCCACAATCGCTCGTACCATGCCGTGCAGAAAACGGTCGGCTACGATTTCAAAATGCCAGTCGCCGGGACGGGGATCCGGCACCCAGCGGGCCAGGTACACCGTGCAGGTCCGATTGCGGGTGGCCGTCTGTGTGCGGCAGAACGTGGAAAAGTCGTGGGTGCCGAGCAGGTCGCGGGCAGCCCGGTTCATCCGCTCAAAGTCGGGCGCCGGACGCAGATACCAGCGCAGGTGTCGCTCCAGGGCGCAGGGAACGGTAGCGACGTAGTAGTGATACCGCCGCCAGCGGGCATCGTAGCGGGCGTGAAAGTCGTCGGGTGCCGGCGTGACCGATCGGATTGCGATGCTGGACGGCAACAGCCCGTTCAGCGAGCCCTGGAGTCGCTCTGGATCGATGGGCTGCCGGGTGCGGAAGTGAGCGACCTGGCCACGTGCATGGACGCCGGCGTCCGTGCGCCCGGATCCGGTAACGCGTACGCGCTCGCGCAACACCACGGCCAGTGCTTCCTCCAGCGCGGCCTGGATGCTGGGACCGTTGCGCTGGATCTGCCAGCCACTGAAATCTGTTCCGTCGTATTCAACGAGTAACCGATACGTAGGCATTGACCTCCGATGCAATTACGGGCGGCCTTTCCTACGCGCATCTACCTGACCGGTTTTATGGGCTGTGGCAAAAGCACGGTCGGACCGTTGCTGGCCCGTCGGCTGGGCTACACGTTTCTGGATCTGGATGCGCTGATCGAGCGGCGAGCCGGGCGTTCGATTCCGGAGATCTTCGCTACCGGTGGAGAGGCACTCTTTCGGATGCTGGAACGGGATGCGCTGCGGCAGACGGCCGCCCTGGAGGCCTACGTGATTGCTACAGGCGGCGGTGCGCTGGTTTCGGACGACAACCTGGCGTGGGCGCTCCGCAACGGACGCGTGGTGTATCTGCAGGTGTCGGTCGATGAGCTGGTCCGACGGCTGACACCGGAGGCGGTCGGACGCCCGTTGCTGCAGGATCGGCAGGGACACCCCCTGAAAGGAGTCGCGCTTCGCCAGCGCATTGCTGCGATGCTGGCCCGTCGCGAACCCTGGTATCGGCAGGCGCATCACGTGGTAGCCACCGATGGCCTGTCGGTGGCAGAGACGGTCGCGGCTGTGCTCCATGCGCTGCGCACCTATCGCGTGAGCCGAAACGAACGCCGGTGATAGGGGGAGGGGCCGTAGCGGGCCAGCGCCTCGTAATGGGCCCGCGTCGGGTAGCCCACGTTCTGATTCCAGCCATAGATCGGAAATTCCTGATGAAGTCGCTGCATCAGGGCATCGCGAGTGGTTTTGGCAATAATCGACGCCGCAGCAATGAGCAGGCTTCGCCGATCCCCTTTCACAATGGGCTCGGCCGGACAGGGTGGATCAGGAAAGCATCGATTGCCGTCGATAAGGAGATAGTCGGGACGCTGTGACAGGTTGGCCACCGCGCGACGCATGGCTTCCAGCGCGGCCCTGAGAATGTTCAGGCGATCGATCTCTTCCGGCGTGCACATTCCGATCCCGATGGCCAGCGCCTGCCTACGGATTTTTTCGGCGAGCACCGCGCGTTTTTCAGGGGGGAGTTGCTTGCTGTCGCGCACGCCGTCGAGCTGAGCATGCGGGGGCAGAATGACGGCCGCCGCCACAACGGGCCCGGCCAGGCACCCGCGGCCTACTTCGTCCACACCGGCCACCTGCCGGTAGCCCTGCTGCCAGCAACGCACTTCCGGCCTTGATTCTTCCATAACGGATCTATGGCTCGTCGTACTGGTCTGGCAGGTCGTTTTCGTAGAGCACCACGTCGCCCGGTTGAAGATAGGTTTTCAGAAAGTCCTGCGCTTCGAACAGGCTTCGAAACACACGGATGCGCTCCTGGGGAAAGCCGGCTTCGCGCAATCCTTCCTGGATAGGTCGGGTGCGGCGGGGCCCGATCAGCACAGCCAGGTCCACATGCTGGGCCATGAAGTGGCCCAGCGCCCGATTTTCTTCAGCCTCGCGGGCGCCGAGTTCGACCATGCCGGGCGTTACCACGATGCGCCGGCCGGTCCGAAACTGCCCCAGAATCTCCAGGGCATTGCGGGCACCGACCGGGTTGGCGTTGAACGCGTCGTCGATCACCGTGATGGGACCTTCCCGGCGCAGTTGCAGGCGGTGCTCGACCGGCTTGAGCCGCGCCACGGCATGGGCCATCTGGCGCAGGCGTAGCCCGAAGATGCGTCCGACAGCCAGGGCCAGCAGGATGTTGAGCACGTTGTGGCGCCCCAGCAGTTGGGTCTGGAACACCTGCTCAGGGCCGGTCTTTTCGCGTACCACGAAGCGGGTACCTTCCGGACCGTAGGTGATGTCGCGCGCGATCAGATCGGCCTCGGGGTGTCCCTCGACCGACACGCGCCAGACCGGTCCACGGGCGCGCTCGGCCATGGCCGCTACCTGTGGATCGTCGGCGTTCAGCACCACCGGCCCGCCGGGACGTATGCAGGCCACCAGCTCGCTTTTTTCTCGGGCAATAGCCTCCAGGGAGCCCATCGTTTCCAGGTGCATGGGGCCGACGGCCGTCACCACACCGATGTCCGGTCGGGCAATGGCACACAGCTCGCGGATGTCGCCGGGATGGCGGATGCCCATCTCCAGCACCAGCACCTGGTGTTCGGGCCGGAGCTGCTCGTTGATCACTTTGCAGATGCCCATGGGGGTGTTGTAGGAGCCCGGCGTGGCCAGCACCTGATAGCGTAGGCGCAGTACTTCGGCGATGATGAATTTTGTGCTGGTCTTACCATAGGAGCCGGTAATGCCGATGATGGTCAGGTCCGGGTGCGCGGCCAGCTTGCGGCGGGCTTTCCGCTTGAAGCCTTTCTGAATAGCCCGCTCGACGGGCAGCAGCAGCCATCCGGCCAGCAGTACCCAGAGCGGCGCGCCGAGGTCTGCCACAAGCCAGCCTCCCAGATAGTACAGCCAGCCTGCGGCCCCTTCGCTCCGACCCAGCAGGCCACCCGCGACGGGACCCGCCAGCGTGAGCAGCGCGGCGACGCTCAACAGACGGCGCATGCGCGGTGTAAACGCCAGCGGCTTTTTGGGACGGTCGCGACGGTAGCGACGCGACGACGCAAAGGCGACGCACCATCCCAGCAGCACCAGGGCCGGCGTCCAGAATGCGCCCAGAAAAGGCAAGGCCAGCACACCCGCCCCCAGCAAAAGGGCACCTGCGGCATGTGAGCGGCGCAACAGCACGTCGGGGTGCGTGCGCAGCCAGTGCACAAAGCGACCCGGTTTGTATCCTTCGAGCTGGAACAGGTGCAGGAAAAACAGCAGGCGGCGCGTCGCACGCCATCCCGCAAATAGCGTAGCCAGCAGGGCAAACAGCCAGAGCATAACGGACCCTCGCTACCCGACAGATCGCTGCTCAAGATACGGACGTCCAGTCTGCAAGGAAACGGTCGGCGCTTTCAACGCAATGTTTTCATACCGTCTGTCCGGCGCGTCCGTTTTTTGCATGCAGACCCAGAAATGAAGCAAGATATATGACGATAAACGTAACGAATCCCTGGAGGACAGGGTCTCCAGGCTTTCGCGCTTCAGCAAAGCGTGCTCGTCATCTGCATTGTTGTTTGTTCAAATATGTTGAAATAAAAAGTTACATTTTACACCGGCCCTGGCGCTTGACAAATCCTGTGTGTGTGTATCTTAACGGCAGCTTCTCAAAAGCGAGGTACGGTTCGCGGTTGAAACCTTTCGGCCATGTCGGCAGCCTGGAAAATCGGCCTGGGCCTGTTGCTCCTAACGCTGAGCTGGAGCCTGTATGCCTGGCGCGTGCATGAGCGCCCGCCACAGGTGCCCTTCCCCTCCGAAGCGTTCGTGCCTGTCTGGACCCCGGCCGAAGCCGCAGCACCGACCAACCGCCGGGGCGAGGTGCTGTTGTTTTTCAGTCCGGACGAATGCGGTCAGACGGTGGCACGCACGGCAGCGTTCTGGGTCGAGGGGGCGCAGGCACTGGGCTTTCAAGTGGTAGGGATTCTGGAAGACCGGAGCCGGGCGCTGGCGTGGCGCTATGCGTCGGGGATGGCCTTTCCGTTTGCGGTGTGGTGGGATTCGCTGGGATGGTACGGGCGGCATTATGGGACGGCGTTGTTGCCGCGGGCGGTGGTTCGTTGGGAGGGTTGGGTGGTGGGGGAACTGGGTCCGGAGGTGTTGCGCACGGTGCGGGGGGTTGAATCGGTGCGGTTGCTGTTGGCCGACTTTCTTCGTGATGAGCAATAGAGCTTCCTGTATCTTTTCACAAACCAAACACAAGGAGGTGAGTCATGAGACGTTGGAAGGATTGGTTGGCGACGTTGTTTCTGGTGGTGGCGGTAGGTCTGAGCCTGCTGCCGTGGATGCACAAGCCCAAAGAAGTGGTAGCAGATCCACCGGATTATATTTGTTGGATTGATCGGTATGGTGATGGCATCTGTACTTCACCACCTGCTAATTGCTTCTGTGATATTGTCATTAAGCCACAGCAATGATCTTTCCGGTCGTTAGAGAAGGGCTCCGGTGGCTGTGGGTTGTGGTCATCGGGGCCCTTCTGTGTGGATGCGGCGTGGAAAAGCCCGCCGAGCTCCGGGCCGAGCTGGTGCTGGTCGATACGATCCGGCTTGAGGAGCCAGATACGCTGTTTCTGGGGGAGTTTCGCTCGGTGGAAGTTGCCCTGCAACCGTTTCGGCTGTATGTGCCGGATTTTCGGCTGGGACGGGTGGTGGTCTACGACAGCCTGGGGCGACCCTTACAGGTCATCGGCCGGCCAGGGTTTGAGGAACCCGACGCCTTACGTCGGCCTGTCCGTGTGCTTTTGCATGATACCATTCTCTACGTGGAAGAGTCTGGAAGTAGAATCAGCCGTTTTACAATAGGGGGCCGTTTCTTGGATCGTCCACGCTTTCCAGAAGGATATCTTGTGCAATTTGGCTTGCGTCGGCTGGATGGGAGTCGTCTGGTGGTGCCGTCGATTGCGCTGGCCGAACCCTGTTCGGACTGGTTCAAGCCAGCCTGTGCTGAAACGCGGTCGCTTTCGGTCATGGATACCAGTTTGAGTAGGGTGCTGTATCGCTTTGGGCAGTATCCCCGTATGTACCTGGAAGGAAGCTATATCTGGCGTTTTGTAGCGGTAGATGTAACGGAGCAGCGTCGGATTGCCGCGGTGGTGTATGCGCAGTCTTTGGAGTTGCAATTTTACGCGCTGGGCGACACGTCGGCTCAGCTACGGGGGCGGGTGGCATTGCGCCATCCGGCCTGGCGGGATCCGCCACAGGAGATGCCGGCGGATTTGCTGGTGAATGATCGGGCTCGGTTCAACGAGCTGTTGCTGCAGAGTTCCAGCATGGAGGGGGTGTATTTGGTGGGGGACACGTTGGTGCTGGCTTATTTTTTCAATATGAAGCCCTCTTTTTTTGAACGTCCGGGTTGGGATGACGGGGATATAGAGCCCTATGGGGTGGTTGTGGGTCTTTCGGGCGTGTGGCAGCAGGCGCTGGAGCTTCCGGGTCCGGTGTTGGGGCGGGACGAGGCGTTTCATCTTTACATACGGTTGTCGGACGAGCCGGGTCGTCGGTTGATCGGGCGCTACCGGGTGGAAGTGCAGCGGTGAGGCCTTGTCGGCCAGGGCTGTTTTTACTAAATTGGTCGTAGTTCGGGCAACTTCGGGTCAGCTACTCCGGGTATGGCAGGTCGTAGGAGATGGCTGCTTGTTTTGTTGGTGTTGGGGTGGGGGTGTGGCGAGGCGTCAGATCAAGCAGGCTTTCGGGCCGAGCTGGTGCTGGTCGATACGATCCGGCTTGAGGAGCCAGATACGCTGTTTCTGGGGGAGTTTCTGACGGTGACGGTCACGCTGGATCCGTTTCGGCTCTATGTGCCGGACCGTCGGTTGCACCGGGTGGTGGTCTATGACAGCCTGGGGCGACCCTTACAGGTCATTGGCCGGCCGGGCTTTGACGAGCCGGGGACGTTGCGTCGTCCCTTTTATGTGCTGGTGCATGGCGATCGGCTTTACATTCAGGAGACGCAGGATCGTTTTGCGCTCTTCAGGCGGGATGGTCGGTTTATTCGGTGGCAGTATTTGCCGGAGGGGTATGGG
>JALSJJ010000176.1 GCA_026989375.1 Rhodothermus sp. | reverse complement strand
GTCTTCGTAATAGCGCAGGTTAATGCGCCGGGCCAGCGCCGCTTCCCGAATGCGAGCGGCTTCCTCGGGCGTAGTTTCGATCCGCAGCGTATCGAAAAAATGCGTGTGGCGCAGCCGATAGCCCAGTCGTTCCAATCCGGCCGCCAGCACGCGCGTCAGGTTGTGAATCCGTTCGGCAATGCGGCGCAGGCCGTCCGGCCCATGATAGACAGCATAGAAGCCGGCCATGACCGCCAGCAGCACCTGCGCCGTGCAGATGTTCGACGTGGCCTTCTCCCGGCGGATGTGCTGCTCCCGCGTCTGCAGCGCCATGCGCAGCGCCGGATTGCCGTCGGCGTCGCGCGAAACGCCAATGATTCGTCCGGGCACCTGGCGTTTAAACGCCTCCCGCGTCGCAAAGTAGGCTGCGTGCGGTCCTCCGTAGCCCATCGGAATGCCAAAACGCTGCGTGCTGCCCACCGCCACGTCGGCGCCAAACTCGCCCGGAGGCACCAGCAGCGTCAGGCTCAGCAGATCGGCCGCCACGGCCACATAAGCACCGGCTTCGTGCACACGCGCGCAGAAGTCTCGGTAGTCGTAAATGGCACCATCGGTAGCCGGATACTGCACCAGCGCCCCGAACAGATCAGGTCCGGGCTCAAATGTCCGATGATCTCCCACGATCACCCGAATGCCCAGCGGCTCGGCGCGCGTCTCGACCACCGCAATCGTTTGCGGATGGCAGGCTTCCGATACGAAAAATGTGTTTCGTGCAGGGTCTCGGGAGATGCGGCGCAGCATCATCATGGCCTCAGCCGCGGCCGTTGCTTCGTCGAGCAGCGACGCATTGGCCAGTTCCAGCCCGGTCAGCTCAATGACCATGGTCTGGAAATTCAAAAGCGCTTCCAGCCGACCCTGCGCAATCTCCGCCTGATAGGGCGTATAGGCCGTGTACCAGGCCGGATTCTCCAGCACGTTCCGCTGAATCACCGGCGGCGTAATTGTATCGTAATAGCCCATCCCAATAAACGAGCGAAACGGGGCATTCTTCGCCGCCAGTTCCTGCAGGCGCGCCAGCAACGCGGCCTCACTAAGAGCCGGTGGAAGCGCCAGCGGCCGCTTTGTCCGAATAGAAGCCGGTATTGTCTCGGCCACGAGTTCCTCCAGCGAGGAAAGCCCCAGCGTCTGGAGCATCTCCTGAATCTCAGCCGGCGAAGGGCCAATATGCCGGTCCACAAACCGATCGGTAAAGGACAAGTCGATACCCATGGCGTTGCGTTTACTTCAGTCGTATTCCGTCCCGTAAATGTCCAGGTGTTCGTTCAAGTTCGGGTTTGGCGGATTCTTCAGATCTTGGTTGGCACCCGGTCCAAAAACTACGGTAAAGTAGATTTTTTCGAAACGTCCGATCAACGCAGCTACACACGATGGCCCCAGCTATTGCTGTACCTCCACCACTTCGAGGCACTGATCCGCATTCCTTTGCCGAGCGCACGGTTCGAGAACGCTGGCCTCGGATCGTTGCCCGAACGATCCAGGAAAACGACTTTCCCGAAGCTGTTAACGAACGCCTTCGTGCATTGCACCGGGAGCTCCCGGATGGTCCTATCCGGCCGCTCCAGGATCCGGAAGCGCCGGACCTACTGCTCTGGGACGAGTGGATAGCTCCCTACCTGGGCGAAACCTGGGCTTCAGCGCCCTGGTTTTTTGCCGAGCATTATCTCTACCGACGCATCCTGGAAGCTACCGGCTACTTTCAGCCTGGCCCCACCTACCTGCTTGATCCATTCCGCAGGCAAAAGACAGAAGCCCTCGACCCGACCGCCGAAGCTGTAGTCGTGCTGGCTCGTGCCGCCAATGAACGAGCCGCGCAGCCGGAACTGGCCCGCGCTCAG
>JALSJJ010000175.1 GCA_026989375.1 Rhodothermus sp. | reverse complement strand
GCTTTCAGTTGGCCTACGAGCTGACTTGGACGAACGGAGGGCGTAGCCTGGGCGATGTGACGAACTATCTGGTCGCCGAAGGAGATGAGGATGTGGCCCGCGCGTTTATCTTTGGCGTTGTCTTTGGCTTCTGAGTAGATGGAGCAGCCGGGCTGGCGCTCGAAGCGCGTCGGCCCGGCATTTTTTCCGGCATGTACTATGGGGCGCGACGCAAGGTTGTTTGTGCTGGTACTGGTGGTACTGGGATGGGGCCTGGGGGCTACCGTCCAGGCTCAGGATCAGATTTTCCTGACGCCAGAAGAAGCCCGTGCAGAGGTGTTTCCCAACGGGCGTTATTATCAGCAGGACACGCTGCGCTTCTCTTCGGAAGAGGTGCGGCAGGCCCGGCAGGCTCTGCGTCGTGCCGAGCCCCTCGATTCAGTGCTGGTTGTGACGCGCGTTTACGGTCGGGACGGCAAATTTCTGGGGTATGCCGTGATCACCGAGGAGCTGGGCAAGTACCGGCCCATCACGTTCATCGTGGGCGTGCGTCCTGATTTTTCGGTTGAAAAGGTGGCGGTTATGGTTTACCGGGAGTCGCATGGGGGACAGGTGCGGCTGCCGCGTTTTCTTTATCAGTATCGGGGTAAGACGCTACGCGATCCGATTCAGACCTATCGCGATATTGTAAACATCAGTGGGGCTACCATTTCGGTTAATTCGCTGAACCGGGGCGTCAAGAAGGTGCTGTATTTTGTGACCACGTATTATCGGAAGCATCCGCCTGTGTTGACCTACCGACCGCATCGATGATGTCGTTTTCGCTTCGTTCCCTGCATGGCACTGCTCGCTGGCTGATTACCTGGTTTCTTATTGTGTTAGGCGTCGGTTACCTGACCGGCATCGTATTCGTTCGGCATACCACGCACAATACACCCCGGGGCGTTGTGCATCAGTTTCGGGGGAATGAAGACGTGCCGCTGGAGGAGGTGCAGGAGATCAAGTATCCCAAGAGCCCCTATGAGATGCTTAACATTTTGCATGCTCATATTACCTCGTTTGCGCTCATCTTTCTGGCGGTGGGAGGTTTGTTCATGGGCACGTCCGTCTCGGAGCGATGGAAGGCCATCCTGGCGCTGGAGCCGTTTGCCGCTACCCTGGTGTTGTTTGGTGGTATGGCGGCCGTGCGTTTTCTCCCGGAAAGCTGGGCATGGCCGGCGGCCTGGGTAATGCTGGTAGCCGGCGGTTCTACGTTCGTCTGTCTTTACGTAATGATCGGGCGAATCCTCTGGGAGATGTGGCAGCCGCGTAACCGTCAGGATGTTGCATGAAAAACGGCATTTTATATTTTTAAGAGCTTACCTTTGTCCGAGAGCGTCTTTCTCACCAAAAAAAGAAAAAACGCCATGCGGTATCTGTCCACGGTCTTGCTGGGGCTGTTTTTGCTTGCTGGATGTCGACAGCAACCGGCCGAGCAGCCGGAGGCACCGGCCGAGCCGCCACTGCCAGAGGGACGGCTGGCTGTGGAGGAGCCGGTGCTTTATGCCACGGCTGCTGGTGATAGTGCGATTGTGTCGCTGCGTATCGCTAACGGTACGGTCGAGGCCGACACGCTGGTAGGGGCCGAGGCGCCGGCTGTGACGCGCGATGTTGTGTTGCGCGAGGTGGTGGACGATACGGTGCAGACTACCCGTTCGGTCTCCTCGATCGTGATTCCGGCACGTTCACGGGTGGCGGTACAGTTGGTCCTGCGTAATTTGCAGCAGGCGATCGAGCCGGGACAGATGGTGCTGGTGGACCTGAGCTTGGCCCGGCAGGGGCGGCTGCGCGTACGTGTGCCGGTACGTGAAGCGGCAACCCCGAGCGAATAAGCTTATTGTCCGGTGCCGGCCGGTGCCCGCCAGACGTTATTGGTGCGGTCGATGTCGGGAAACCAGCGTTCCGGATCGATTTCGACCCGGGTGACGGCGGCATCGGTCGGTACCGTAACAGTCACCTGACGACGCCCTTCCAGCCATATGTTCACGTCGATAGTGTCCTGCACTTGCGATCCGTCGGCCAGCGTGAGCGTCAGATAGACGGGCATCGGCGCGTTTCCGAGGTCTTCGACCGTGATGCGCACGCCGCCTTCGATGGGCTCGACGGCTGCGATAGCCTGGTCGAGTGTCCACGTCTCAAAATACCAGGCATGCCAGAACCAGTCGAGGTCCCGACCGCTGATCCGTTCGAAGGTATGGAACAGGTCGTAGGGGTACGGATGCTTGAAGGCCCACTCGTGGATGAAGGTGCGGTAGGCACGCCAGAAAACCTCTTCACCCAGCAGTCCGCGGAGTGCTTCCAGTAGCGTGGCAGGCTTACTGTAGGAGGCGATGCCGAATGCAAAGTTGGAGTAGTGGTAATCGGAGCGGCGCATGATTTCTCCTTCAGCGCCCATGCGAGCCAGCATGAGATAGCTTTCCTGTTCGCCCAGACGGGGTTGGGTCCCGGGGAAGAAGTCGGTGCGGGCATGGTTTTCGGCAAACGTGGTGCTGCCTTCGTCTATACAGCTATAGCGACGCTCGTTAGTGCCCACGATCATGGGAATCCACATGTGGGCCAGTTCGTGTGCCGTCACGTAGTAGAGGGCGCTGTCGCCGGCGGCATTGTAGTCGCCGATGAGGGTCATCATAGGGAATTCCATGCCGCCGCCGATGATGCCGCCACCCTCTACGGCCGTCATGTGGGGCCAGGGATAGGGAAATCCTGTCAGGTTCGAGAGATAGCTGAGGGCGTGTTGCTGATAGCGCGTAACGTTGGCCCATCGGGGAGCGGTCGGTCGCCAGAACGTATTGATCTGCGCGTAGTCCGTCTGGCCGTCACCGTCGCGGTCGCCCACCGGGGTGCGGGCGCCTTCCCAGTAGGCCTTACGTACCAGGCTGAAGGCCACGTCGCGCACGTTCGTCGCCCGGAACCGCCATTGCAGGCGGCCATCGGTACCTGGCAGGGTAACCGGATCGGTATCCGGTTCGGCGATGCGTACCGGCGTATCGCTGGCATAGGCCTGGCGCATGCGAGCCAGCACGTCGGGTGCCAGCACGTCTTCGGGATTTTCGAACGTGCCAGTGGCCATCACGAGCCATCCGGCCGGTGCGTCGATCGTGACCTTGTAGTCTCCGTAGCCGAAGTAGAACTCAGCACGGCTCAGAAACGAGTCGGTAAACCAGCCGATCACGTCGTCATAGACAGACATGTGGGGATACCAGTAGGCCAGGAAGAAAAGGTTCTCGTCGTAACCCATGCGGCCACCGGCGCCTCGTTTGGGAATGGTGAAGGACCAGCGGAAGTCGAGCTGCACGGAATCGTTCGGTGCCAGCGGATGTGGCGGAAAAATGATCAAGCGGGTGCCGTTGACGACATAGCGCGGGGCGCCTTCGGGCGCCTCGGCTGGTGGGTAGGCTTCCTGACCGGCGACCCCTACGTAGTGCAGTGTGACGCCGCCGGTTACCTCGACCGACTCGTTGCGCACGACCCCTTCGGCATGGACGTTCAGGGGTAGTTCCAGAAAGAGCTGCGGGAGCGTGTCGGGTGAGCGATTGAAATAGATGATGCGTCCCTGGCCATCCAGGCGGCGTGTGGCGGTGTCGATGCGGGCGGTCAGGTCATAGCGGGCATGCTGTTGCCAGTAGTTCGGGCCCGGACGGCCGTCTAATGTGCGCGTGCCCTGTTCGATGGCCCGAGCAAACGATGGCGGTAAGGTCAGGGGGGCTGGGAGTGGACGCTCTGGACGAAAAGACGGCGCAGCCGGGGTTTGTTCCGTGGGACGTGAAGCAGCGCATCCCATCCCGAACAGCACGCCAACCAGGAACAGCAGAACAGGGCGCATAACAACAGGCGGGTTGGTTCTGTGATTGTCTGGAATATAGACGACGGCTGGCATTTCTGCCATCTTTTCCGGTATCAAAGTTAACGATTTGATAATACCGGAGCCTGCACGATTTACCGTGCGTTGACAGAAGGTTTTTTAGATTACAACAACATGCTAAAAGACGGCGCCAACAACCAGCATAGTGCCATGGGACAACGAACGCTTCTTCCTGCAACCCTGCTCCTGTTCGGAATGCTGGCCGGTTGTGGGCAGGGCCCGCAGAGCGGACAGCTAACCGGCTCGGTGCAGATTGACGGTTCCAGTACGGTCTATCCGCTGACCGAGGCCGTGGCCGAAGAGTTCATGAAACAGTATCCCGGGGTGCGGGTGACGGTGGGCATCAGCGGGACGGGTGGGGGTTTTTCCCGGTTCTTCCGCAAGGAGACGGACATCAACGATGCTTCACGGCCCATTCGTCCGGTCGAAGATTCGCTGGCCCGGCAAAACGGCATCGAATACATTGAGTTGCCGGTGGCCTATGATGGTATTGCGGTGGTGGTCAATCCCGGGAACGACTGGGTGGAGTGCATGACGGTGGAAGAGCTGCGGCGCATCTGGGAGCCAAACAGCACGATCACGCGCTGGAATCAGGTGCGGGCGTCTTTTCCGGATCGGCCCTTGAACCTGTATGGGGCCGGGACCGACAGCGGTACCTATGACTACTTCACCGCGGCCATCGTGGGAGAGGAGCATGCCAGCCGATCGGACTTCACGGCCAGTGAAGACGACAACGTACTCGTCCAGGGGGTCAGTGGAGATCCCAATGCCCTGGGGTTCATCCCGCTGGCTTACTATGAGGAGAACATGGACAAGTTGAAGGCCGTGGCGATCGACGATGGCAATCCGGACAATGGGGAAGGGTGCATCCTCCCCAGCACCGAAACCGTTGGCAACGGGACCTATCAGCCGCTTTCGCGGCCAGTCTTCATTTATGTGAATGCAGAGCGAGCCGACGATCCGGCGGTCGAAGCGTTCGTCGAGTTTTATCTGCAGCATGCAGGCGCGCTGGCTCTGGAAGTAGGCTATGTGCCGCTGTCGGCTGAGGCCTATGAGCTGGCGCTGGAACGCTTTCGGAACCGGGTCACGGGTAGTATCTTTGGAGGCGGCGGTTCGCAGGTAGGGATTAAGCTTGAAGACCTGCTCCAGTTGGAGCAGCAACAGGAAGCCGCAGAGACTGCAGAGTAGGCAGTTGGTATGCGCGAAGGGACAGGTGAACGGGTACGCTGGCATCGGCAGGGATTTCCAGATCTGACGCCAGAGGCTAACCTGTCGCGGGGGCCCAGGGAGCGGTTGATTCAGGTACTCCTTGGGCTCTGTGCACTGGTGACGGTCTGCACCACGCTGGGCATTGCGGCCATTTTGATCGGGGAGTCGGTGGCGTTCTTTCGCCAGGTATCGCTGGCCGAGTTTCTGGGAGATACAAGGTGGACGCCCCAGTTTGCCGAGCAGCACTTTGGCATCTGGCCGTTGCTGGCCGGCACGTTGATGATCACCGTGATTGCGGCGCTGGTGGCGATCCCGATCGGGCTGGCCGCGGCCATTTACATTTCGCAGTACGCGCCCGATCGGGTGCGGCGCTGGCTGAAGCCTTCGCTGGAACTGCTGGCGGGAGTACCGACGGTCGTTTATGGCTACTTTGCGCTGACGTTCGTGACCCCGCTATTGCAGCGCGTCCTGCCACAGATGCAGGTGTACAATGCGCTCAGCGCTGGGATCGTAGTCGGGATCATGATCATCCCGATGGTGGCGTCTTTGAGCGAGGATGCGTTGCGGGCCGTGCCACGTTCGCTGGCCGAAGGAGCCTATGCGCTGGGCGCCACGAAGTATGAGGTCGTGCTGCGGGTGGTGGTCCCGGCCGCGTTGAGCGGCATTATGGCCAGCTTTATCCTGGCGTTGAGCCGGGCGATTGGTGAGACCATGATCGTCACGCTGGCAGCCGGAGCCACGCCGCGCCTGACGCTCAACCCACTGGAGTCCATTCAGACCATGACGGCCTACATCGTTCAGGTCAGTCTGGGAGACACGCCCCAGGGAACGGTCGTGTACCAGAGCCTGTTTGCCGTGGGCCTGGTGCTGTTTATCCTGACGTTGGGCATGAACCTGCTGGCCAATCGTATAATCCTGCGCTTTAAAGAAACCTACTGAGCGAGATGACCGAAGTGCAGCAGGCGGTGGTTGCCCGATTCGACCTGCGGCTGGAGCGGCGACGGCGGCTGGGACAGATTCTGGCGGTGATATTGTTTCTGGCGACGGTGTTCGGGTTGCTGGTGTTGACAGCGCTTCTGGTCGAGGTGATACGGGAGGGGACCCCCTGGTTGGACTGGCAATTTCTTACGTCCTATCCCTCTCGTAAGCCAGAAGCGGCCGGGATCAAGTCAGCGATTGTGGGATCGTTCTGGCTTATGGTGCTAACGGCCATGTTTGCCGTTCCGGTCGGCGTAGGCGCGGCCATCTATCTGGAGGAATACGCCCCGCGCGGCTGGTTCCTGCGGCTCATTCAACTGAACATTGCCAATCTGGCCGGCATTCCTTCCGTGATCTATGGCATTCTGGGATTGGGGCTCTTTGTACGCTTTTTTGCGCTGGGACGCAGTCTGCTGGCCGGGGCGTTGACGATGAGCCTGCTGGTCCTCCCCATTATTGTGATCAGTACGCAGGAGGCGTTGCGGGCCGTGCCGCAGGGCATTCGGGAGAGTGCCTATGCGCTGGGCGCCACGCGCTGGCAGGTCGTCTCCAGTCATCTGTTGCCTATTGCAGCGCCGGGCATTCTGACCGGCATCATTCTGGCGCTGAGTCGGGCCGTTGGAGAGACAGCGCCCCTGGTCATGATCGGAGCGCTGACGTTTGTGGCCTTTCTACCGGCCAACCTATTGGATCCTTTTACGGTCTTGCCCATTCAGATTTTCAACTGGACGGCCCGTCCTCAGGAGGATTTCCGTGCGCTGGCGGCGGCCGCCATCATCGTGCTCATGGTCTTTCTGTTTTTGATGAACCTGAGTGCCATCCTGCTGCGAAACTACTACGAACGTCATCGTCCACATTGAACCTATGGCCGATCACGTTTCGCCCGCCGAAGGAGTGCCGACAACGGCATATTCCGAGCTGCATCGCGACCGCGAGGCGCAGCGCATGCGACCCAAGATGGAGGTGCGTAACCTCTACTTCTGGTATGGGGACAAGCTGGCGTTGAAGGATATTTCGCTACAGATTTTGCCCAACGAGGTGACCGCCTTTATTGGGCCTTCGGGCTGTGGCAAAAGTACGTTGCTGCGCTGCCTCAATCGCATGAACGAACTCATCCCGAACACGCGGCTGGAGGGGACTGTGCTGCTGGATGGTCGCGATATCTATCGCGCAATGGATCCTGTGGTAGTGCGGCGTCGGGTAGGCATGGTTTTCCAGAAGCCCAATCCGTTTCCGAAGTCGATCTACCAGAACGTAGCCTGGGGCGCCCGTATCAACGGCTACCGCGGCGATATGGATGAGCTGGTCGAGCGTTGCCTGCGCCTGGCTGCCCTCTGGGATGAGGTCAAAGATCGGTTGCACGACAACGCCTATGGGCTCAGTGGGGGACAGCAACAGCGGCTCTGCATCGCACGGGCGCTGGCCGTGGAGCCTGAGGTTTTGCTGATGGACGAACCGGCCAGTGCCTTGGATCCGATCGCGACCGCAAAGCTTGAAGAGACCATCCTGGAGCTCAAAAAATCCTACACGATCGTTATCGTTACGCATAACATGCACCAGGCCTCGCGCATCAGCGATACGACCGCTTTCTTCTACATGGGCGAGCTGATTGAGATGAACCGGACCGACGAACTTTTCACGCGTCCTCGCGAAAAACGTACAGAAGATTATATCACCGGACGGTTTGGCTAAGCTTCCGACCGACATGGTACATAGACATATCGACGACGAACTGCTGGTATTGCAGCGGCTGCTGTTCGAAATGGCCAATCTGGTCGACGAACAGATGGCCAATGCCATTGATGCGCTACTGCGGCGTGATCTGGAACTGGCCGCACAGGTGCGGGCCCGGGATGATGAAGTGGATGCGTATGAGCTAAAAATCGATCGGCAGTGTGAGCGCATTCTGGCACTGCACCATCCAGTGGCGGCCGAGTTACGCATGATCATTACCGCGGTGAAGGTAAATACCGACCTGGAGCGCATCGGAGATCATTGTAAAAACCTGGCTAAGCATACGCCCCATGTGGTGCAGGCGCCCGAAGCCCTGGCCCAGACGCGCATCGAAGAAATGGCCGATGCCTCGCGGGCCATGCTGCGCCAGGTGCAGGAAGCCTTCCTGAAACGAGACCGCCTGCTGGCCCGTCAGGTACTGGCGCAGGATCTGCAGATCGATCGGCTGCACCGGGAAAACTTCGAACAGTTGGTGCGTTTCGGGCAGCAGCATCCAGAGCATATCGAAGCCGTGGCCCATCTGATTACCGCCAGTAAGGCGCTGGAGCGGATTTCGGATCATGCCAAGAACATTGCCGAAAGCGTGGTCTTTCTGATCGAAGGCGTAGATATCCGGCATCGCAAGCTCCGGGAGCCGCAGGCGCAGGAGGGCGATCAACACTCCTGAAAAAAACAACAAAGCCCCGCTCGTCAGCGGGGCTTTCACGCAAGGGCAAACAACGGCACCGAGCAAGCCGGTGCCGCGGTTTATCGGCCGCTTACGAGATCTTAATCCGTACCGGTTTGCTCTCCTCCGTCTTCGGCGCCTCGATCACGAGGACACCGTTTTCGAAGTGGGCTTTGATCTTGTCCGGGTTGACGTTCTGGCCCAGGTTGAACGACCGGAAGAAGCGGCCATACCACCGCTCCATCCGGTGATACTGGGCCTCTTTGTGTTCCGGTTGTGGCCGTTCGCCGCTTACCTGCAGCGTGCCGTTCTCAAACGTGATCGTGACCTCGTCCCGCTTCAGACCGGGCAGGTCCATGTAGATAAGGTAGGCGTCGTCTGTCTCTACCAGGTCTACCGTGGGTGTCCAGACCGCCGACTCGACCTCAGGCCGCAGCCAGTTACCGAAGAAGTTCTCAAACAACCGGTCCACTTCCCGCTGCAGCTCCGACAGCAGCGACGTCGGCGACGTATAGCGCATCACCTCAGCCATGGCTCTTCCTCCGGTTTGGTTTTGAGGGTTACGCAATACGCCAACCGACCTGGCCGGTCGGACATCCTGTCGCATCCGACCAACCACCCGCTATAAAAGACAAACGGCATGCCTGTACGCATGCCGTTTGCCAGATGGGTCAGGCTGACAGCGTCGGGCTGTCAGTTTGACTAACGTCCTTTGCGCAACGGGTTGTCTGCCTGGGAGGCAAAGTGGGCGGCCAGCGCTTCGGCCCGGTCCCAGTGCTTGAGCGCTTCCTGAACAACCGGGTCGATCTGATTGAACAACGGAATCGACGCATCACGACCAAACAGTTGCCAGGCCAGGTAGGCCTTGAGCAGGATGCTGAGCGTTTCCCGGTGTGCTTCAGCCTGTGCGATCGTGAAGGGGTGTGTGGCATCCGAAAAAAGACCTTGCTGGCGCGCATAGTCCAGAAAAGCCTGCCACATCGAGTCATCGACAGTGAAGGATGCCATAAAGGCGTCCCGCCGGTTGTTCCACTGCTGGCGGATGGCTTGTTCATGCTGATTGAACCACGTGCGGATGAAGGTGGACGCCAGGTTGCGGCGGCTGATTTCCATCAGGATCGAATTCGTGTCGGGCGGCACGACAATGTCCGGCAGGATGCCGCCACCGCCAAAGACGGTGCGGCCGTGCACGGTCTGGAATTTCAGCGAGTCCGGGATCTCGTGAATGTAGTCTTCGGGATGGAAGACCGTGGTTTCATAGTCGGCAAATTTCTGCCGGTAATAGTCCTCGATATCCCCACCGTGATAGGGCGTTTGAATCAGCCGACCAGAGGGGGTGTAGTAACGAGCCACGGTGAGCTGGATGACACTGCCATCGGAGAGCGGAAACTGATTCTGCACCAGTCCTTTGCCAAAGGTGCGCAGGCCAACAATCAGGGCCCGGTCGTTATCCTGCAGGGCTCCGGCCACAATTTCACTGGCCGAGGCCGAATGGCGATCGACCAGAACAATCACAGGCTGGGTTTCAAAGCGGCCACCCGAGCTGGAGCGTCGCGTCATTTCGGCCTGCGCAATCCGACCGCGTGTGTACACGATCGTATAACCTTCGGGCAGCAGCTCGTCAACCAGCTCGACCGCGGCTTCCATGATGCCGCCCGGGTTGCCGCGCAGATCCAGGACCAGCCGATCCATTCCCTGCCGTTTGAGCCGGTCCAGATGATCCAGAAATTCATCATACGTGGTCATGGCAAACCGGCTGATGCGAATATAGCCGGTTCGATCGTCCAGCATGTACGCAGCAACGACCGTGTAAAGCGGAATGCGGCCACGGGTAATGACGAATTCCAGCGGCTCTCTGACGCCCAGTCGGCGAATGGTTACTTTGACCTTGGTCCCTTCGGGTCCCTTGAGACGCTTCTGGATCTCGGTGGAAGAGAGGCCAACCGCGCTGGAGTCCTCAATCGCAATGATCCGGTCACCGGGTTGCAGGCCGACCGCTTCGCTGGGTCCGCCGCTGATGGTGGCCACCACGCGAGCCGTATCTTCTACCATCTCGAACCAGATGCCGATACCTCCAAAGGAGCCCTGGTAGCTTTCTCGTAGCTCCTTCATCTCCTCGGCCGTGATGTACACCGAATGCGGATCCAGTTCGGTCAGCATAGCCCGGATAGCCTCTTCGGCCAGGGGCTCCGGCTCGACCGGATCCACATACCGCTGGGTGATGGTGAGAAAAGCCTCCTCAAGCTTGCGAAGACTGGCCAGCGTGTCGGTGTTGGAGACCGCCTGCTGTAGGTTCCATCCCAGTACAATGCCCAGTACCAGCAGCAGAATCGACGGAAGTGTGTAGCGCAGCGACTTTTTCATCGTGAACCCAATGGCTTGGCTCTTTTGAATAAAGATACAACCAGTTCACAGCAAAACGTACGCCGGATTAATCTAAATGGTTAAACATACGGATTGTTGCGAACCGGTTGCTTTTTGTTGAAACCCGGCCGTTTGTGCCGGCGTAGGCCGGCCGAACGCCTGTTCAAACCGGAGAGAGCCTCTATGCGAAGCAAAGGATTGCTGGCCCTTGTTGTCGTAGTGCTCCTGCTCGGCATGGCCGGCTGTGCCGGCTGCAGTACCTATAATCGTCTGGTTGAAGCTGACGAAATGGTTGCGCGTGCCTGGGCCGATCTGCAGGCCCAATATCAGCGCCGGGCCGATCTGATTCCTAACTTGGTACGTACCGTCCAGGCCTCGGCTACCTTTGAACGGGAAACTCTGGAGGCCGTTACCCGTGCCCGTGCCCGGGCTACTTCGATTACCTTGCGTGCCGAGGACCTGAGCGACCCGGAAAAGGTCCGGCAGTTTCAGGAGGCCCAGGCACAGCTCTCCAGTGCGCTGGCCCGATTGCTGGCCGTGGCCGAAAACTATCCGCAATTGCAGACCACCGGGGCATTCCGCGACCTGCTGGTGCAACTGGAAGGTACCGAAAACCGCATCACGATTGCTCGACGTGACTACAACGAGGCTGTCCGGCGCTACAACACACTGGTCCGGCGCTTTCCAACGGTGCTGGTGGCAAGTCTGACGGGTTTTGCGCCCAAACAGCCGTTTGAAGCGGCAGCAGGGGCCCAGACAGCGCCTCAGGTAGAATTTAGTCTCTGAACCATGCGACGACGAAGCCGATGGCTGGGCTGGACGCTGGGGCTATTGTTGCCCCTGGGAGCGCTGGCCCAACAGATTGAGGTCATTCCGCCCAGCGGGAAATGGGTGACGGATCTGGCGGACCTACTGACGCCATCCGAAGAGCAGATGCTGAGCCGGAAGCTGGCCGCCTATGCTGATACGACCTCGACACAGATCGTAATTGTAACGCTCCCTACCCTCAATGGTATTCCGGCTGCCGATTATGCGGTGGAGCTGGGGCGCCGATGGGGCGTGGGCCAGCAGGAGTATGACAACGGGATCGTGATTCTCGTAGCACGCAAAGAGCGCGAGGTGTTCATCGCTACCGGCTATGGACTTGAGGGGGCGATACCTGACGTACTGGCCGGCCGGATCGTACGGGATATCATAGTGCCGCGTTTTCGGCAGGGGGATTTTTACGGTGGGCTTTCGGCTGCGGTCGATGCGATCATTGCGGCTGCTCAGGGCGAATTCCAGCCGCCTGCACGCGCTGCCGATGGTCGCGGAGGATGGAGCAACCTGGCTACCCTGTTTGTGCTGCTGGTCGTGTTCCTGTTTTTCCTGTCGGCTGCCCGAAGCAGCGGTGGGCCTCCCCGTGGCCGTAAATCGGCCCGCTATCCCTACCGCGTTTATCACCGAACGCATGGGCTTCCTCCGGTCATTATCTGGGGCAGTGGCTCCAGTGGCGGAGGTGGGTGGAGTGGCGGCGGTTTTGGTGGTTTCTCGGGAGGAGGTGGAAGCTTTGGAGGTGGAGGCGCTGGCGGTAGTTGGTAAAAGACAAGAGACGATGGATCGGCTGGAGCAGCTACTGCAGTTCTATCAGGAAGATCCAGACGACGCATTCACGCGCTTTGCGCTGGCGCAGGAATACTGGAAACGAGGCGATACAGCGCAGGCGCTGCACTTCTTTGAAGGCCTGGTGCGTGACCATCCCGACTACGTGGGCACTTACTACCATCTGGCCCGCCTCTACCGGGAGCTGGGACGAACGGACGATGCGCGGCGTACCTACCAACAGGGGATTGAGATGGCGCGTCGGACAGGAGATGTGAAAAGCCTGGCCGAATTGCAGGACGCCCTGATGGCTCTCGAACTGGGGGAGGAGTAACGGGGCGTTGAGGGCACCCTCCGAAGGACTGCAAAACGGACGTCTCGCCGCGTATCAGGAGGAGTGACGGGGGCTGGGGGACCCTCCCTGAAGGGATGCAAGGAAGCAGCTCTGCCAGAAATCTGACAATCACGCCGGAATAAGCGTTACGTGCTGCTTCAGAAAATTTTGCTCCCCCTTGTAGGGGGGGCTGTCCGCCAAAGGACTGAGGGGGTTATTCGCTGGGCAGAAGC
>JALSJJ010000174.1 GCA_026989375.1 Rhodothermus sp. | reverse complement strand
TCAGTACCGAAACAAAGGTGAGCAGCGCGTGCGTCAGACGTGGCTCCGGACCGAAGTCGAACCAGAGCACGAACGTGGCAATCGCCACCAGCAGCACCACCGGTACAAAGATGCCTGAGACACGATCGGCCAGGCGCTGAATGGGCGCCTTACGGGCCTGGGCTTCTTCGACGAGGCGAACGATCTGCTGGAGCACCGTGTCGCGCCCGACCCGGGTAACGCGAATGACCAGGGCCCCGCTCTGATTCACCGTGCCGCCGATGACGGGATCGCCGGGCTTTTTATCGACCGGAATCGATTCGCCCGTGATCATGCTTTCATCGACGGCCGCTGTGCCTTCTTCAATAACCCCGTCCACCGGAATTTTTTCGCCGGGACGAACAATCACCCGGTCGCCTACGCGGACGGCTTCGATGGGCACCTCCTCCAGGCGTCCGTTGCGTTCCACACGGGCCCGAGGAGGTTGTAGATCCAGCAGCTTTTCGATGGCGGCGCTGGTGCGGGCACGGGCCCGCGTTTCAAGCAAGCGGCCCAGTAGAATCAGCGTCACGATGACGGCAGCCGCTTCAAAGTAGAGGTCTGGCTCGCGGCCAGCCGCCTCAAAAAGGCCGGGTAGAAAGGTGGCCACGGTGCTGTACACATAGGCCGAGCCCACCCCAATGGCCACCAGTGTGTTCATATCAGCCGCATGGTGCCGGAAGGCACGCCAGGCTCCGGTAAAGAACGGACGGCCCGACCAGAAGACCACAGGGGTAGTCAGCAACCACTGGATCCAGGGGGCGCCAGGCAGCTCATGGGCGCCCGGCCACATGGCCAGCACGACCACGGGCAAACTGAGCACTGCCGCAATCCAGAAACGCTGCCGGGCATCCCGGTAATGCGCTTCACGTTCCCGGCGCAGGGCTTCACGGTCGGCGGGTACCGACCGACGTTCGCTCGCTGCCAGCAGACCGGCCGCTACGAGTTGCTGCTGGAGAGCTGAAGGATCGGCGACAACGGGCACGTAGCGCAGGTGCAGCAGAGCAGTTCCGTTTTCTTCAAGTACCTCCCAGGTCAGCACGCCATTAGTGCGACCAAAGAGCCGGTCCAGTTCGTCTGCCGAAGGCCTGCGCTGCAGGGGTAGGCGCAGCGTTTCGGTACGAACCCCATAACCGGCCTCCTCGACGGCCGCCACGAGTCGGTCCAGACTGACGGCCTCGGGATCAATTGCTACAGCCGCTTCACCGGTAGCGTAGTTGACCGCCGCTTCGCGCACGCCCGGTACGTTGCGCAGGCGCCGTTCGATGCGAACGGCGCAGGCGGCGCACTCCATGCCTTCGACAGGCAGGCGCCATGCCGTTTCGGTTTCAGGCGTGGTCTGGGCTGTCAACGGTTCCGGTGTCGGTGTACGTTCCATGGTCGTCGTGCAGCGCATGCAGGATCGGGCAGTGTTCAATGGGAGCCCGGCCGTCGCAGGCGGCCACCAGCCGACGCAGCGTATCGCGGATGCGGGTCAGATCCCGAATCCGTGCTTCGATCTCGGCGATCTTGGCCAGCGCCCGCTGGCGAACCAGCCCGCTGCTGGCCCCCGGCGTGGCTTCCAGCGTGAGCAGTTCTTCGATTTCCCGCAGCGAAAAGCCCAGCTCCTGCGCCCGTTTGATAAAGCGCAGCCGATCTACGTCTGTTTCGGTATAGGTGCGGTATCCAGCAGCCGTCCGCCGCGGCGGTGGCAGCAATCCGCGCTGCTCATAGTAGCGGATCGTTTCAGCATGCACGCCGGTCCGCCGGGCCAGTTCGCCACGGGTCATCATGGATCCACTCCAGAATGAACGCGGCTCCTTACGCCCTGTAGTTAACTACAGGGTTTCAGAAACGGTTGGTCGCTCCTGTTTTATTCATGAGTCCTTGACAGATGGATAA
>JALSJJ010000173.1 GCA_026989375.1 Rhodothermus sp. | reverse complement strand
GTAACGTCCCCTTCGGGCAGCGGATCTCCGTCTTCGCCTTCCGGTGATTCCGGTGGCCGATCGACTGGCGGGTACCAGGTGGTGCGAAAGCGCGTAACCGTAACTGGTTGATCACTCAGGTTTTCCAGTCGCAGTTCCACCAGTTGCCGGGGGGCTTCCGGCGTCAGCCGAATAATTGGAGTGAGCAGTTGCGCTCGCAGAGGCACAGTCGGGCGAATGCGGTAGGTCAGCTGGATGGGCCGATCTGCTTCGGCCTGAAAAGACCGCTCCTCTTGTTCCGCAAAGAAGGTGAAAGCAACAGGGAACGTCAGCGACGTGCCGTCCCCAAAGCGGGTTACCACGTCTTCGAAGTAAGCTGGATCTTCCGGGGGACGCAGCGTGAACTGCACGGTATAGCGTTCGCCGGGCGTCAGACGAACCGGACCTTCGGGAAGTGGATCGCCTTCGGGGGCTTCCGGAGAACGGTCTCCGGCTGGGGTCTGCCAGCGCGTGCGGAAGCGATGGACCGTGATGGGCTGGCCACCGATGTTTTCCAGCAGGAAGCGGACAGGCTGGCGTCTCGAAGCAGGCGTTAGCAGTACTTCGGGCGTGAGCGTGCGGACGACCAGCGGTGTTTCTGGGGCGGTGGCGCGCTCAGGCAACCAGATTGTGGCCAGTTGGCTGACGCCGCGTCCACGTCCCTGATTGCGGCCGTAAGGTTGTCCCTCAAGGAAGCTCTGCACCTGCCAGACGTAGCCAATCGCCCGGGGATCCAGGCGGTCGGTAAGCAGGGCAGGGTCCCCGGGTCCATAGCGATAGGTGGTAGTGGTCAGATCGGTCTCGAACAGCTTGCGATTATGGCGCGAGGCATCGACCGGCGTTTGCCCGGCGTAGATAGGCCAGATCGTCAGCCGATAGGTAACCCCGCTGACGCCGGAGGGGGGCGTGAAGGCCCAGGAGAAGACAGGATAGTCGGTGGTGAGCGTTTCTCCGTCGGGGGGAGAGATCAGTTCAGGCGGGTCGGGCTCCACTACCTGAAAGATCGCGCAGAGTTCGCCGGTAGAACCGACTTCCTCCGGAGGTGCGACACTGAAATCCAGGATGGTGGCGCAGAATTCATAGTCGCCTTCCGGGATGCCGTCACGTACGACTTCTTCCCGAAAGGGCCGGGCAATCTGGACCGCCGCTTCGGCAATGAGCTGGTCCCAGGTGAACGTGCGGGACTCGAAAGGACCCAGCGTGAAAGCGGGCTGGGCCGGGTGGCCGTCCCGAGAGCGCAGGATTTCGCCGCGGCTGCTTTCTCGGATCACAAACGAGAAGCGCAGGTCAGCAAAGGGGCGGGAGCTCGTATTGCGTACTTGAATCTGAATCAGCGAAGGATCCCGCTGCCAGCTATCCAGCGAGCGGGGCATGGCCGCTGGACGGCGAATCAGGATGTTTATCTGGACCAGATTCTCCTGGGCCTGTGCGGGGAGCAGACCCAGCCATAGCCCGAATAGCACCAGCGAAACGCGCTTCATGGCATTCGTTGGTCAGTTAAAATCGGTAGCTGTAGCCAAGGTAGGCCGTGCCCTCGGTGTAGCCCCGGGAATCCAGGCGCACCTGCCCATATCGATAGGACCGCAGGTTCAGCCGGAGTTGAAATTGGCCGCCGGAGCCTGCGGGAATGGAAAGATTGAATCGGCCGATGAAGCCCGTGTCGGCAAACTGCGCCTGGGAACGTTGGAGCCCCACAGACAGGGTGGCGCGGGTACGGCCCCACTGAAGGGTAAGGGATTCGTTCCAGTTTAAAACAGTCGTTTGCAGGCTGTCGAAAAGACTGCGGTTCCAGCTCAGGCTGGAGGTCAGCGTATGGCGCTGAGGGAACGTCAGGCTGTGTGAGACCATCAGGTCCTGGTTGCGCGTCAGGCGACTTTGCGCCAGCCCGACGTAGCGTTCGTTTGCTTGCTGGTAGCGCGCGCTCAGCGTGATCGTGTGCAGCCAGGCGCCGGATTGCAGACGAAGCGTGGGGGTCAGCCCGAATTGCCGCGAAATATTCGAAACAGTCAAGGTGTCGATGCGGCGGGCAAGGCGCACGCCAAAGTTGGTGAACTCGGCCGCTACCGAGAAGGCCGAACTGAACAGAAACGTGGCATTGATGGCGGCCAGTCCGCGCCGACGCGTGCTGAGGCGACTACCAGCCAGGTTATTGCGGCGCACGCCAAAGCGAGCGGCCACCTGAACCGATCGCGTCAGGATGCGCGGCGCGACCAGCAGGTCCAGAATATCGTTCTCCAATTGAATCGCTCCCAGCGACCGGAAGCCTGGTCCCACGTATCGACTCTGCAGTTGCAGTTGAAAGCTCCGAGCCGGTCGGATAATCAATGCGGAGGACACTGCTACGTCTACGCGTGAGCCGACCCGGAGCGCCACCAGCGATCCGAAAAGATCCTGCAACTGCTGAAAGGCCCGGTTGAAGTCCAGCGCACCGGCCAGCACGTCGGGCGTGTACACTGAGGCTGCCACTTCGGTCTTGAGCTGCAGGCGTCCGGGCAGCGGCGCCAAGCCAAAGGCAGTGGAGAGGACCAGGTTGTCCTGCGGGGCTAACCCATAGGTTTCATAGGCTTCCAGGTCGGGGGTATCCTTGGCGCGCAGTCCGGTCAACCAGAAGTGCCAGCCTTCTTCCTGCCCCACCCCGATCTGGAGCGCCGTGAGCGTCTGGCGCAGCAGAGGCGGCTGGTCGCGCAGCGTATCAGCCGGCACAGCCCGCTGCGTCAACCCCTGCACGAACGCCAGTCGGAACGGTCCGGGCGTCAGCGCAAAGCCACCGCCCAGCAGGCGGGCATCCCGCAGCGTCAGCTCGGTCAGCCGAGTAGAAAAATATCCGGCATGGAGCTGCACCCACCGCCAGCGAGGGCTGACACCGAATTGATTGAACGGAAGCTGGTAGCCGACGTCGTCCGTGGAGAGATAAAAAGAAAATGGCAGCGTCAACTGCCCGCCAATGATCAGGGTGAGCTGGCCCTGTGCCCCGAGCTGCTGCCCCGGGCGACGATTAAACCGTAATCCCTGCTGGCCGTAAGCTTCACTATAGACCGAGAAGCTCCCATTAATGCGAACGGGCTGCAAACGCGCATTCCCAGGCACTATCGTGAAGATCACGGCCCAGCTCCATGCGAGCCAGCGTAGCATTTGCCATAGAGGTACACCCGATGGTACACCAATCTGCTTCTCAGGAAATGCTCAGCTGCTTTCCTACAAAGAGAAGCAGCTACAAATAGAATAGGCAAATAAACCGATTGTATCAAGAAATTTTCACATATTGCGTCATAAGTGACATCAGTTATAATCCAGAAGTTATATGCTAAATAATCCATTCGGCACATGCTGCGACTGAGTCCTGAGAAGCAAACGGGAGCAGTGAGCACTTTCCCGTAAATAGTCCAGCGCATTTTCGCGGAACGGGAACATCGTCTGTCGCACAGCCCGAAAGCTTTAGGCGGTGGTATACAACGAGGGAAATCGGTCACAACGCGGGAATCCCGTGGATAGAGCCCTGGATACCCGGGATAGAAGGGCGTGCGGCGTTTTAATATGGCTGGCAGGATGTAAGCTATGCCTCGGAGAATCCTTTGACTTGGAAAACATAAGGTTATGAATTGCCCTGGTTGCTGGTGATTCACAGGAGCGGGAGACCGGTGCGGCCTATGCTGAATGGGCAACGAGCTGGAAGTTCATGCTGCAGCCATAGCGATGGCTCCTGCTGAAGAGGCTTCGGTAAGGCGTAGACGGGATGAGCGGATTGAGGGGCTGGGGACTGTGGCACATCCCTGTGGATGGCAGCGTACACCTGTGGCACAGGGTGATTGAGGAGACAGGTATATTTGCAACTTAATCCTGTTACGACTTCCCTGTCCGATGGCGAAGCCGGTCAGGTTGGGGTACGGGATGGTGGAGTATTGTACTGATCCAGCTCTCGTTGTAATTCGTTGAGAAACATCTGTAGAAATTCGGTGCGACGCCGGGCTTCACGGCGGCCGGCATCGGTCTGCATCCGATCGGCCAGATGGAGCAGTTTGGTAAACAGATGGTCCAGTACGTAGCGATGGTCGTCAGGAGAACGTTGATGAGGGAAGGGCTCTGTCGGATCATAGAGTGGACGACCAGTAGCGCCGCCGAGCATCAGCATGCGGGCCAGACCAATGGCGCCCAGCGCATCGAGCCGGTCGGCATCCTGCACGACGCGTGCCTCCAGAGTACGAGGGGAAATGCCTGCTGAGAAACTATGTGCCTCGATGGCATGATGGATGGCTGGGAGTAAGTTTTCCGGATAGCCGACCTCGCGAAGTAGGAGGACGGCTCGATCGGCGGCTTGGCGGGAGGCGTGGGAGCGATCCGGATGATCTTTGGGCACAAGCACACAATCGTGTAACCAGGCGGCTGGTAGGACGATGGCCAGGTCTGCCCCTTCGGACAGGGCCAGGCGCTGTGCCCATTGGACAACGCGCTGCACATGAGACAGATCGTGAGCGGGGTCGGTGCAGTCGGCCCAGGTCTGACGGAGCAGGGCTTCAAAGATAGGCCCCCATGCTGAGAGCGGCCGTGGACCAATCAGCGGATCCACCATGCTGTTTCAGCCTGTTGTACTGTTCTGGAATCTATTATTCCCGGATTCCTTCCTGCTTCATCACGGGGGCGCTCGTAGACCAGTCCATCACCTGTGGGACGCTCCATTGAGTAGGAGGATAACATGCGTGCGGTATGCCCGACGAAACAAGTAGCCAGGCCAGCCGGATTAAGGGCATGGACTCGGCAGGAGACGATTCGTCGGATTGCCTGGAGACTCCGGCAGTTCTCGACAACCACGGCATCCAATGTTGTCGCAAGTCCGGGTGGCACACAGATAGCGCCCGCTGCCGGTGCGATGCTGCCACCGCTCCAACGACCGATCCTGTCTGAGTACCTCCAGGCTGTCGAGCAGGAATAGACCGATAGACGGACCGGTCCGGCGCCCAACGGCTGCCAATCACCAGGCCCGGCTCTGGCAAAAGGAGGCATGCCTTGCCCAGAATAAAAACATGCGATAACCGGAGTCGCAGAGACCTCTGGCGCTTTCGAACTTAATGACAGCGAAGGCCTCAAGGCAAATTGTTGAGACACATACCTGCCATTGACGTGCCGCCGAAAAGCAAGTATATTGGAGGGCAGTGTAAGCGCTAACATAAAGGGCAATGCGACCGGTTCTTCTTGTTTTGCTGCTGACTGGAAGTTTTTGGATGGAAGTTCGGGCGCAGACAGTTGCGGTGGCCTCGCCCGACGGTTCGTTGACGGTGACCTTCATGCTTGAAGAGGGGCGGCCGGTCTATCAGGTGGATCGCTTCGGCCTGCCCCTTATCCGTCCGTCGCGTATGGGTTTTGTGCTCAAAGAACAACCGCCGCTTACGGGACCGTTTCGGCTGGTAGGTGTCGTTCGCGACACGGTCGATACGGTCTGGACCCAGCCCTGGGGCGAAAAGAAGGACATCCGCAGCCATTACCACGAGCTCCGGTTGCAGCTCGAAGAGCTAAGCGAGCGCCCCCGCCGCATGGACATCGTCTTCCGGGTCTTCGATGAGGGGGTGGGCTTTCGCTACGAATGGCCGGTGCAGCCGCATCTGGATCGGTTTGTGATCATGGACGAGCTCACAGAATTTCGGCTGGCCGGCAACCACAGGGCCTGGTGGATCCCGGCCTATCATCCGAATCGCTACGAGTACCTTTATCGCCACACGCCTGTCAGTCAGCTCGACACGGTCCACACGCCCCTCACCATGGAAACGGCCGATGGCTGGTTTCTGAGTTTTCACGAGGCGGACGTGGAAGACTATGCCACCATGACGCTGGCACCCACCGATTCGCTCACGCTGGAGGTGGATCTGGTGCCCTGGTCCGACGGCACTCGGGTTAAGGCCCAGACGCCCTTCCGCTCCCCCTGGCGCGTGCTGCTGGTGGGCGACACCGCCGGCGAACTGATTACGAACTATACGATCCTGAACCTGAATCCGCCCAGCCGGTTGGACGACGTTTCCTGGGTGCGCCCGGCCAAGTACGTGGGCATCTGGTGGGCGATGCACATCGGGCGTGCTACCTGGGGCTCCGGACCGCGTCACGGGGCCACCACCGAAAATGCCAAGCGCTACATCGATTTTGCCGCGCGGCACGGTTTCGATGCCGTGCTCATCGAAGGCTGGAACGTCGGCTGGGACGGCGACTGGACGCAGAATGGCGACAAGTTCCGGTTTACCGAGCCCTACCCCGACTTCGATATTGAGGAAGTGGCTCGCTACGCCCGCGAGAAAGGCGTTCAGCTCATCGGCCACCATGAGACGGCCTGTCACATCACGAACTACGAGCGCCAGATGGAAGACGCGTTTGCCTTTTATCAGCGGTTGGGGATCCGCATGGTGAAGACCGGTTACGTAGCGCATGGCCGCAACTGTATCTGGATCGACGAGCAGGGGCGGGAGCATCGCGAGTGGCACCATGGCCAGTTCATGGTGCGCCACCACCGGCGGGTACTGGAGACGGCCGCCCGCTACCAGATTGCGATCAATGCGCACGAGCCCGTCAAAGACACGGGCGAGCGCCGCACCTACCCGAACATGGTCAGCCGCGAAGGTGCCCGGGGGCAGGAGTACAACGCCTGGAGCGAGGACGGCGGCAATCCGCCCGAGCATACGACGATTCTGCCGTTTACGCGGTTGCTGGCGGGTCCCATGGACTTTACGCCGGGTATCTTTGACATTCTGATCGAG
The DNA here is from genome assembly GCA_026989375.1 of Rhodothermus sp. GTDB lineage: Bacteria > Bacteroidota > Rhodothermia > Rhodothermales > Rhodothermaceae > Rhodothermus. Next base: position 6,588 of record JALSJJ010000173.1, on the reverse strand, counting down.
GACCGGCCTAACAACCGGGTCAATACGACGCTTGCCAAGCAACTGGCACTTTACGTGGTCATCTACAGCCCGCTCCAGATGGCCGCCGATCTGCCGGAGCATTATGAGGCACGGCCCGACGCTTTCCAGTTCATCAAGGACGTGCCGGTCGATTGGGAGGATACCCGCGTGCTCCATGCCCGCATCGGCGACTACGTGACGATCGTCCGCAAGGACCGTCACAGTGACGACTGGTATCTGGGCAGTATTACCGACGAGTACGGGCGTACGCTACGAGCGCCGCTGTCCTTTCTGGAACCCGGCCGCAAGTATGTGGCCGAGATCTATCGCGATGCCCCCGACGCCGACTGGCGTACGAATCCGCTGGCGATCGAAATCACCCGCCAGATCGTCGATGCCTCTACGGTGTTGACCCTGCGGCTGGCTCCTGGCGGCGGCACAGCCATCCGGTTTCATCCGCTGGAAGAGTAAATGATCGAACCACCGCGTGCGGGACCTATTTGCGAATAACTTCATAAAAACAGAGATCCTCGAGCAAAACGGGTAAACGCATGCGGTGGGTGATTGTCGGGCTGGCGCTGCTGCTCGGCGGATGCGTCGGGTCGCGTAAAGCGCAGGAGTCGGAAAATGGCCTGAAGGTGTGGCAAAGTGATACGCCCTGGGGTGAAGTAACGGTGCGTCAGATGCGGAGCGACAAGGGGCTCTGCACCTTTCGGGAAGTCACGTTACACCGCAAGGTGGGGCTTTATGTGGATGGGCGTCCCACCTTTGTACGGGCGATCGACTACCTGTGCGACGACACGTTTGACGACTGGCGCTTCCGTTCTACTGTCGAAGAGCAACGGGCCAACTACTGGGACCTGTCCAGCCTGCTGCTCCACCTGATGTATAGCACGATGCCCATTGAGGAGCATCCTCGCTGGTAGGTGGTGCACCAATGGCGGTCTCCTGAGACTGTGAGCGGGAACGGACCGCTCCGGGCAGCGTGAGAGTGCCGGTACCTGCTTTAAGGGACCGGTTCCCGCGGTGTCGGTGGCGATGCCGCGGTTCTTGCGTGTAAATATCCGGAGTAAGCGTTGCCATGTTTGATTTTCTGAAGCGGCTGTTTGGCGATCGCAACGAGCGCGAGCTGAAGAAACTCTGGCCGATTGTTCATAAAGTCAACGAATACGCCGAGCAGTTCCAGGCGCTCAGCGACGAAGCGCTGCGCGCCAAGACCGACGAGTTCAAGCAGCGGATCAAGGAGGCAGTTGCCGACATTGAGGCGCGTAAGGCGGAGATCGAAGCACGTCTGAAGGGAGAGGCCCCCGACATCAGCGGCAACGGCCACGCCCCGGTCGAAGAACTGTCCCCGGAAGAACGGGAGCGCCTCTACGAAGAGCTGGACGAGCTGGAAGAAGAATGGCTGGAGCGCGTCGAGCGCACGCTGGATGAGCTGCTGCCCGAAGCCTTTGCCGTGGTGAAAGAGGCCTGCCGGCGTATGCTGGGGAAGGAATGGATGGCCGGCGGGCAGAAGATCGTCTGGGACATGGTCCCCTACGACGTGCAGATCCTCGGCGGCATCGTGCTGCACCAGGGCAAAATCGCCGAAATGAAGACGGGCGAAGGGAAGACCCTGGTGGCGGTCATGCCGGTCTACCTGAACGCCTTGGCCGGTCGCGGGGTGCACGTGGTCACGGTCAACCCCTACCTGGCGCAGCGCGACGCCGAATGGATGGGCCCTATCTATGAGTTCCTGGGACTGACCGTCGATGTAATCGATAAATATGAACCGCACTCCGAAGGCCGCCGCCGCGCCTATCAGGCCGATATCACCTATGGCACCAACAACGAGTTCGGCTTCGACTACCTGCGCGACCACTCCTTTGTGATCGATCCTGATCAGCTCGTGCAGCGCGGGCACCACTATGCCATCGTGGACGAAGTCGATTCGGTGCTGATCGACGAGGCCCGCACGCCGCTGATCATTTCCGGGCCGGTGCCGCAGTCGGGCGATGAGCGCTTTACGGAGCTCAAACCGGTCATTGAAAAGCTCGTCTATCTGCAGCAGCGACTGGTGGCGCAGCTCGTAGCCGAAGCAGAACGCAAACTGAAAGAACGCGACAGGGCCCTGGAAGCGGGCGATCGCAAACGGGCCAGCGAGCTGGAAGAGGAGGCCGGGCTGGCGTTGCTCCGAGCAGCTCGGGGCTTCCCCCGCAACAAGCGCTTCATGAAGCTCAAGACCGAGCCAGGTGTGGAGACGCTCCTGCAGCGCACCGAAGCCTTCTACCTGCAGGAGAATGCCAAGAATATGCCCTTCGTGGACGAAGTGCTCTACTTCGCCCTTGACGAAAAAAACCATACCATTGAGCTGACCGAAAAAGGGCTCGACGAGATCGCCCGCATCGCCGGCCAGGACCGTGACATGTTCGTGCTGCCGGACCTCGGCGAAGAGACGGCCCGGCTCGAACAGGAATATCAGGAAAAACTCCGGCAACTGGAAGAAGAGCTGGCTCGCCGTACCGACCTTTCCGAAGAAAAGCGCCGCAACAAGCTGGAGAACGATCGGCGGCTCCTGCGCAAAGAACTGGAGGAGAAAAAGCGGGAACTGTACAATCGCTATGCTGAACGTGCCGAGCGGCTGCACGCCGTCGAGCAGCTTCTGCGGGCCTACACGCTCTACGAGCGGGACGTCGAGTACATCGTGCAGGACGGCAAGGTCCTGATCGTTGACGAGCACACCGGACGCGTCCTGCCCGGCCGCCGCTACTCCGACGGCCTGCACCAGGCCATCGAAGCCAAAGAAGGGGTCAAGGTGCAGGCGGCCACGCAGACCTACGCCACGATCACGCTGCAGAACTACTTCCGCATGTACCACAAACTGGCCGGCATGACCGGCACGGCTATTACCGAAGCGGAAGAGTTCTACAAAATCTACGGCCTCGACGTTATTGTCATCCCCACGCACAAGCCGGTCATCCGCGTCGATCACGAAGACCTGGTCTTTCGCACCAAGCGGGAGAAGTATCAGGCCGTCATTCAGAAAATCAAAGAATATCACAAGAAGGGACAGCCGGTGCTGGTGGGGACCACCTCGGTCGAGGTCTCGGAGATGCTCAGCCGCATGCTCAAGCGGGAGGGCATCCCGCACAACGTGCTGAACGCCCGCCGGGACCGGGCCAAGCAGGAGGCCCTGATCATCGCGCAGGCCGGCCAGAAAGGCGCCGTAACCATTGCCACGAACATGGCCGGGCGCGGTACCGACATCAAACTCGGCCCGGGCGTCAAAGAGCTGGGAGGCCTGGCCATCATCGGTACCGAACGCCACGAAAGCCGACGCATCGACCTGCAGCTCCGCGGTCGCGCTGGCCGCCAGGGAGACCCCGGCGAAAGCCAGTTCTACGTCTCGCTCGAAGACGACCTGATGCGCCTGTTCGGCTCCGAGCGCATCGCCCGCATCATGGACCGGCTCAAGATGGAAGAGGGCGAGGTCATCACGCATCCGTGGGTGACCAAGAGCATCGAACGGGCCCAGAAAAAGGTTGAGCAGAACAACTTCGCCATTCGCAAACGGCAGCTTGAGTTTGACGACGTGCTCGATGCGCAGCGCCGCGTCATCTACAGCCGTCGTCGCCATGCGCTCACCGGCGAACGCATCAGCCACGACGTGCTGGAAATGCTGCGCGACGTGCTGGGCCGGATCGTCGAACGCTACTACAAAGAAGGCGAGCTGGAGGGGCTGCGCGAAGAGGTGCTGCGCACCTTTGCGTTCGACTTTGAAATGAGCCTGGACGAATTTGCCCGCCTGGGCGAAGACGGGGTGTTCGACCGGCTCTATCAGGCGGCGCTCGACTTCTACCAACGCAAACGCGAAATGCTGGCCGAACCGTTTTATGAACGGCTACAAGCCTTTCTGAATCAGGACGGCCTGGAGCAGAAGCCGGAGCGCGTGGTAGTGGACTTCACCGACGGCCGCCGCATCCTTCGGGCCGTCGCCCGCGTGGACGAAGCACTCCGCACGCGCGGTCAGGAAATCAACAACGCGCTGGAACGGGCCGCGCTACTGCACTTCATCGACGAGCACTGGACCGAGCACCTGCGCGAGCTGGACGAACTCAAGGAAGGGATCAACCTGCGGGCGTTTGGCCAGCGCGATCCCCTGGTCGAGTACAAGGTCGAAGGCTTTCGGCTCTTTCAGCAGACGCTCGACAAAATCAACCGCGACGCCATTTCGTTCATCTTCCGAGCAGGACCGCTGGTGGAGACCCGACCGGCCCCGTCGGTTGCTGCGCCGCGTCGCCGCCTGGATCCCTCGCGGGCGCGGGTGCAGCACGAAAGCGTGGACTCCTACGGCGTGCGCGTACGTAGCCATACGCCCCGCGATACCGCAGCGCGACGTGACCCTACCGTCAAAGAACAGCCCGTCGTAGTGGGTACTAAGATCGGCCGTAACGATCCCTGCCCCTGCGGCAGCGGCAAAAAGTACAAGCACTGCTGCGGACGCAACCGCTGATCGGACCGACACGGGGCAGCGTGGACTATGCTGCGGACGCTCTACATCCGAGACTATGCGCTGATCGAAGAGCTGGAAGTTGAATTCGGCAGCGGACTCAACATTCTGACCGGCGAAACCGGCGCAGGGAAGTCTATCCTGATCGGCGCGCTCAAGATGATCCTGGGTGAGCGGGCCGACACGGATATGATCCGCAGCGGAGCCCGCAAAGCGATTATCGAAGGAATCTTCGACGAGGCCGATACCCCCCGCATTCGGGCGCTGCTCGAGGCCAACGCTATCGATCCTCTGCCACAACTCATCGTCCGCCGCGAAATCATGGCCGGCCAGAGCCGCGCCTTCATCAACGACACCCCGGCCACCGTGCAACTGCTGCGTGAGGTGGCCGCCCACCTGATCGACCTGCACGGCCAGCACGAACACCAGAGCCTGCTCCGCACCGAAACGCACCTGGAACTGCTCGACAACTTCGGCAGCCTGGGGGGACTGCGCGACACTTACCGCCGCCACTATGAAGAGGTGGCGCGCCTGATGCGCGAGCGTGAGGCGCTTGTGGCCCGCCGACGCGAACTGCAGGAGGAAAAAGAACGCTACGCCTTTGAAATCGAAGAGATTGACCGGGTCAATCCACAGGAAGGCGAAGAGGAAGCGCTCGAAGCCGAACTGCGCATTCTTGAGCACGCCGAACAACTCTACGAAGCAACAGCGCGGCTCTACGAACTGCTCTATGAGTCGGAAAACGCCGTGCACGACCAGCTTGTGCTGGCCCGTAACGAACTGCAGGATCTGGCGCGCATCGATCCCAGCTTTGAAGAGGCGCTCCAGGAAATTCGCTCGGCGCAGATCAGCGTGGCGGAAATTGCCAAGTTTCTGCAGGATTACAATGCGCGCATCGAGTTCAACCCGGAGCGCCTGGAGGAAATCCGGGCGCGTCTGGTCGAACTGGAATTGCTCAAGCGCAAATATGGCGGTACCCTGGAAGCAGTGCTGGCACATCGTGCCGAAATCGGGCGCAAATACGAATTGGCCGTAGACTTTGAAGGGGCCCTGGAACGGCTGGACCACCAGCTAACGCGGGCCCTGCAGGCACTCTCGACAGCAGCGCAGCGCCTGTCGGCCAAACGACGTGAGGTGGCCGAGCGGATCGAGCAGGCCATTGTGGGTGAGCTGGCCGTGCTGGGCATGCCAGACAGCCGTTTTGAGGTGCGCTTTACCCATCGGCCTGATCCTGAAGGATGGATTGTGATGCCCGTGCCCGGTCGGGAGCCTGAGCGCTACGCGGCCTTTACGACGGGCATGGATCAGGTAGAATTCTACATTACGACCAACCCGGGTGAACCGCTACGGCCACTTGCGCGGGTGGCTTCGGGGGGGGAGGTCAGCCGCATCATGCTGGCGCTCAAAACGATCCTGGCCAAGAGCGACCGCCTGCCGATTCTGGTCTTTGACGAGATCGATACCGGCATTTCGGGAGCCATCGCGCACCAAGTCGGCGAACGACTCCACGATCTGGCCAATTATCACCAGATCATTGCCATTACGCATCTGCCCCAGATCGCTGCCTTTGGCGATGTGCATTTCTTGGTGGAGAAAGTGGTCGAGGAGGGCCGGGCCAAGACGCGCATTCGGCGACTGTCGGACGAAGAACGGGCCCGCCAGGTAGCGGCGCTGATGAGCGGTGCGGAAGTAACCGAAGCCGCGCTGGAAAGCGCCCGCGAACTGATCCGCCAGGTCGCCACCCGGGAGAAAACGCTGGAAACCTGAGTAGGACGCAGACCTCTCTGAGGACAGCAGGTCGTGCCGAAAAGCCCGCCCGGTTAATTTACGGTGGGAGAACAGGGTGGCCTGCAACGCCAGCGTTGCCCGGTTAGAGTCCGGTTGCAGCAAGCTTAAAGGGAAGCGGGGATTCTGAGGGGAATGGGCAGGCATCGGACAAGCGGTTGCTTCACCAGGTGCAGGGCACATTCCACGGATTGCCCTCCATCGCCTGGCCCTCAAAGCGGCCCTGCACCCAGAGCGTATCAAACGAATTTAGACGACTCCGTGGAGCAAACTCCGGCAACGGACTGGTCCGCCGCACCAGCTCGGCCCGAAAC
>JALSJJ010000172.1 GCA_026989375.1 Rhodothermus sp. | reverse complement strand
ATGGTGCCGGAGTGCCACGGCGCGCCGCTCAGTACCCACACCCGGATCCACAACAACCAGATGAATGGTACCGGGTGGAAAATACGGCACGGCTTCGCGGAGCACAAAAGCGGCCTCCATGACGTCTTGCGGTCGAATTTCGTGCGTGATGTCCACCAGGCGCGCCTGCGGGGCCAGGCCGAGCAGTACGCCCTTCATGGCCGCCACATAGGCATCCCGGGTGCCGAAGTCCGTGGTCAGGGTGATCAAGGGTTGTGGTCGGATGGCCATGCCGTTACCGAGTCGTTAGGGTGCTGCCTAAACTACGAATAGCATGCATCGAATGCGTGCGTGGGAAACGAGATCCCGCCTGTTTTCGTTCATGCTTCGTGCTCATAAAGCATCGCATAATGGACTCGCGCGCGATTGGTACCCGGGGAGAAGAGCTGGCGGCCGCCTATCTGGAGCGGCAGGGCTATCGCATTCTGGCACGGCAGTATCGCTTCGAGCGGGCAGAGATCGACCTGGTTTGCTTTGATCCGGCGCCCCGTCCCGAAGATGGAGGAGAGATCGTTTTTGTGGAAGTGAAGACGCGGCGTGGACTGGACTTTGGGCAGCCGGAAGATGCTGTTACACCGGAAAAACAGCGTCACCTGATTCGAGCGGCCCATGCTTATCTGTACGAACATCATCTTCAGCGGGCACGTTGCCGTTTTGATGTGATTGCTGTCGTGTTGCGGGATGGCCAGAAGCCAGAGATTCGACATTTCAAAGATGCCTTCTGGGCGGGCTAAGACCGCTCAAGCAGCCACAGTTACGCCAAGACGTGGACACACATCGGCCAGAATACACTGGCTGCATTGGGGGCGACGGGCCAGGCATACGTACCGGCCGTGCAGCACCATGGCGTGCCCGAACCACGTCCACTCCTCCCGGGGAACGAGCTTCATCAGGTCTTGCTCGATCTTTTCTGGCGTTTTGTGACGGGTCAGGCCCAGCCGCTGTGCCACGCGGCTGACATGTGTATCCACAGCAATCCCTTCGCGCATCCCGAAAGCCGTGCCCAGTACGATGGAAGCTGTCTTACGTCCCACGCCCGAAAGCGACGTCAGGGCCTCCATGCTGCGCGGGACCTCGCCTCCATGACGTTCAACCAGTTGACGGGCCAGGCTGACGAGGGTTCGGGCTTTCTGTCGGTAATAGCCCAGGGGGCGCAGCAGGGGTTCGAGCTCTTCGGGATGGGCCTGTGCCAGCGCTTCGGCTGTTGGATAGCGCCGGAAAAGCTCCGGCGAGATTTCATTGACCTTTTTGTCAGTGGTCTGGGCCGAGAGTACGGTTACAATGAGCAGTTCAAAAGGATTGGACCAGCGCAGTTCGGTGGTGGCCTCCGGATAGGCTTCCCGGAGGCGTTCCAGGATGATGCTGATACGCTGGTGAGCGTCTTCGGTCGGCATGGATAGCTCCCTGGTGAAGTTTCCCACTAATACACAAAATCCAACAAAACTTGCACTCCTGCAAGCAGGCTGAGGCTGTTGTTTCTGTGGCCGACTGGGCAGTTTCTGGTGAAAGCGATGGGCAACGTAAAAAAGGCGCTTTGGGCCCTTCCCCGGAGGGAGGATTCAAGGAAATGAGCTTTGCTGGAGCTGTGGCGTAGGCGTTTGCTTTGCCATGGAGAGCCCAGAAGCCTTGCTTTCTCTTGTAGGGGGAGCTGTCCGGAGGACTGAGGGGGGGCTGTTGGAAGCCAGCGTTGCCAGCAGAAGCGGCTCGGCGTTTGGATGAGCGTGGTGTGATGATTGGCCCCTCCCCCTGTCCCCCTCCCCGGAGGGGAGGGGGAAGTCAGGAAAAAGACGCTTTGCTGCATGTCTGGCGTGGGTGCTGGGGTATGCCCCGCCGTAGAGTCCCAGAAGTTTTGCTCCCCCTCGAGGGGGAGCTGGCCCGAAGGGCCTGAGGGGGTGTGTGTAAAAGGCAGCGTTGC
>JALSJJ010000171.1 GCA_026989375.1 Rhodothermus sp. | reverse complement strand
GTGCGTCGGCGGCTGGGTCGTGTGGCAGCGGGGTGGCATCGGGTGGAGCTGGCGACGGGCGCCTGGTCGTCGGGTCGTTATGTGGTGGTGCTTCGGGTTGGCGAACGTACGTTGACGCGGACGATCACGCGGGTCTGGTAAGTGTAGGTTGTGCGGAGGGGCCCACTCCGGCCCCTCCGCGTCTGGTTTGGCCGGAGTTGCATCAACCGTTGGAGGAAGCGATGCGCTGGTATTGTTTGGGTTTGCTGTTTTTGGTGGGCTGTGGGCTGCTGGGGGTAAAAGATGGGCGACGAGAGGTGCCGTTGGAGGTGGAGGCCTATGTTGCGATCACGCTCAACGGCCAGCCCTGGCGGCCAGATTCGGCCCTTGGGACGATCGAGCTGCGACCGCCGGAAGCTTTCGGTCCTGGAACCCTCCCGCCCCCTTACCTCATGTTAGTGTTTGTGCTGCGCGATCCAACGCCAGCGCTGCCGTTCTATAAGGCCAAACTGAGTCTTGACGTCTGGGCAAGGCCGCCGCGCGCAGACACAACCTACTACCTGTTCAACACGGATCCTGGGATAAGAGAACTGGTGGCGCAGGGAAGAGCACCAGCGTTTTTTTGGGAGATATGGGCGCGCTCATCGAATCGGAAGGGGATGTAGCGATAAGCTTGTACCAAATTGCGCGGGAGGATTCGTTGCGGAGCTGGGTGCGTTTCAGTCGGATCGACACGGTGCAGACCGAGCCGTTTTTGTTGATGTTCTACGAGGGGCGGTTCGAGGTGGTGCTTTCGCCCAATAGTTGGGATCCGGGTTGGAGTCGGTATCCGAACGCGAAGTTGCATTTTCAGGGGCGGTTTCGGGTGCCGGTTGTTTTGTGGGAGACGGTGTACCGGTGCTGGCGGGAGGGCACAGATTGCCTGCGCGTAGAGGTGCAACCGTTCTGACAACAGCCATGCGAGCACGTTACCTGTTGCTGGCCGCCTGCTGCCTGCCAGCCCTCCTGAGCGGCTGCCGACTGCTCGAGGCCGACGAACCCTTCGTCTTGGCGCCGCCCTCACCCCCTTCAGCGCCCACCGCCCAGCTACAACTGACGCTCAACGGTCGGCCCTTTCCGATCGAAGGCGCCCGCATCGGACTGGTCAACGTGCCCTTTTACCGCACCTTCGTACTCCGGGCTGCCACCTGCGATCCTGATTCGCTGGCGCGCCGCTATTACGTGCTGCTGACGCTGCAAGTCGATCCGCTGAGCGTGCAGGTGGGTAGCCATCCGTTGCGGCCGGGCTATGCCCGGCTTACGTTGGAAGAGTACGATGCTCCGTATCGGCTTGCGCAGTTTGTGCTGAGTGCCGATACCACTTGGAACCAGGTGCACTTTACGCAGATTGACTCGGCGCGGGCCTGGTATGCCGGGTGGTTTCGGGCCGAGCTGGTGCGGCGGACCAGTCCGTTGCCGGAGTTTGCCCCACGGAGTCGTCTGAATTCGTTTGATACGCTCTGGGTGCAGGGCCGCTTTGAGGGCCAGGCGATGGAGGGCAATCCGTGGGATGTGCCCTGCACCTGGTAAGGGAGCGGCAACAAAAAAGCGCCCCGGTTCAACGTCAGGGCGCTTTTTTTCAGGTGGCGCGGGAGGGATTCGAACCCTCGACCTCCGGGTTATGAATCCGACGCTCTAACCGACTGAGCTACCGCGCCAGCGTCATCTTGAAATTACAAGGGGCCGCGACGTTCCCGCAAGCGCCTTACCAATGAGCAAGGCGGGCACTTTGTTTCGGCCAGTCCCGTTAATAGCGTGCAAAACGAGGAGCGCCATGGGCTGGGATCGCATCATTGGGCAGGAGCGCGTAGTCGAAGCCTTGCGTCGGGCGCTGGCGCAGCAACGCGTGGCGCACGCCTATCTGTTCTACGGCCCCGATGGTACGGGAAAACGGGCGGCTGCCCTGGCGTTGGCCCAGGCGCTGCAGTGCGAAGCCGGCGGAAGCGACCCCTGTGGTCACTGCCTTCCCTGCACCAAGGTGCAGCGGCTGATTCACCCGGACGTGCAGGTAATGCTGCCACACCCCAGCGATGCCGATCCGGACGACCTCTACGAACGCCTGCAACGGTTGGCCGCCCAGCCCTACGCCACGGTGGACTATGTGCGTCGGCCGGTGCTGGACGATCCGACCCGGGCCTCGAACAAGCAGGCGTTTTACTCGGTCGCCCGCATCAACGAGTCGTTGCGGCGTAGCGTCAGCTTCAAACCGCTGGAGGGACGCTACAAGGTAGCAATCCTGATCGATGCCGATCGAATGCGGGTCGAAGCGGCCAATGCCTTTCTCAAGTTGCTGGAAGAACCCGGGCCCCAGACGGTCTTCATCCTGACCACCGCACGCCCCGATCACCTGCTGCCGACGGTTCGCTCGCGCTGCCAGCCCCTGCGCTTTGATCCGCTACCGGCCGAGGCCATTGCGCAGGCGCTTGTCACGCGGGAGGGGGTGGAGGAAGCGCGGGCTACGGTACTGGCCCGGATGGCCGACGGCTCCTACAGTCGGGCGCTCGACCTGCTCGAAAACGATGTGCTCCAGGCCGATCGGGAGCAGGCACTGACCTTTCTGCGCCAGGCCTACCGCTTCCACAGCGAAGCCCTGATCGACCTGGTGGAGCAACTGAGCACGCTGGGGCGCGAACGGCTCAAGGGATTGTTGCAGTTGATGCTGGGATGGGTGCGCGACCTGGTCCTGTTCCGGACGATCGGGGAGCAGGCCCCACTGGTCAACCTGGATCAGCAGGAAGCCATCCGACGCTTCTGTCAGAATTTGCCCGATGCCGACCTGGAGGGCATGGTGCGTTTACTGGAAGAAGCACGTGCGCTCATCGAACGTAACGTCCACCCTTTGCTGGTGCTGAGCGTGCTGGCAGCAGCGCTGCGGGACGCCATGCACGGACAGGCCCCCGAGCGCCTTGCGCCAGCGCTGGACGACCCGCTGGTGCTGGGCCTGGCCTGAAGCGGAACCTGACGACCAGGCGGGCCTATCACTGACACGCTGGAACCGAAAAATTTGCCTGTTCATAGACCATGGCCTGTGGTAGCGCGTGCGTGCAGGGAGGGGGCTGCGGCGGCGGATGCGCCTCCGGCAACGGTTGCCCCTCGCTGCACGTGTTCGATTGGCTGGGCCACCTCAGCGGCCCCTATCCGACCTACGACATTGTGGAAGTCCGCTTCAAGGGGCGCCGCAAAGGACTGTATCGCAACGCCGATCGGCTGGAATTGCAGACAGGCGACTACGTGATCGTGGAAGCAGATCGGGGCGTGCATTTCGGCATCGTCCATCTGACCGGCGAGCTCGTCCGCCTGCGCGTGCGGGCCAAAGGGCTTGACGACGAGGCCGAATTTCCCCGCATCGTGCGCCTGGCCACGCTCGACGACATCGACCGCTGGGAAGCGAACAAACAGCAGGAAATCGAGGCGTTCTATATCGCCCGAAAAGCGATCGAACGGCTGGGCCTGCCCATGAAGCTGGTCGATGCGGAATGGCAGTTCGATCACAAAAAGATCACCTTTTACTTTACGGCCGATCATCGGGTGGACTTCCGGCAACTGGTGCGCGACCTGGCCCGCACGTTTCGCACGCGGGTCGAGTTGCGCCAGATCGGCGCCCGTGACGAAGCAGCTCGCATCGGAGGAATTGGCTCTTGCGGACGCGAACTGTGTTGCGCCACCTGGCTGCAGGAATTCAAGCCGGTCGCCACGCAGACCGCTAAAATTCAAAATCTGCCCCTTAACCCGGCGCGTCTGAGTGGCCAGTGTGGCCGGCTGAAGTGCTGTTTGAACTATGAACTGGAGCAGTACATGGCCGCGCTGAAAGATTTTCCGCCGGTCGATACGCCGGTCGAGACCGAGCGCGGGCGCGGGACCGTCCAGAAGCTGGACATCTTCAAACGGCGCGTCTGGATTCAATACGAAGACGGAAGCTGGGAAGATCTGGCACTTGAGGAGGTGCAGCCCTATCTTCGTCCGCAGGCAAGTTCAAACCAGGCGTAAGCAGGCAGTGTTCGGGAGCAAAACAGGACTGGTGTATCTGGTGCCTTTGCTGCTTGTCGTGGCGGCTGGACAGGCCCAGAATGGTGCCTGGCTGGCGCATGTGGACAGCCTGTGGCAGCGGGGCGCTTTTGAGGAGGCGCTGGCGTTGCTGAACAACGGGCTCCAACACAATCCGGGGGCGGCCGATTTGCTCTGGCGTCGGTCGCGCGTGCGCGTCGAGCTGGGGATGCGGGCGCCTGAGAAAGGGCAACAACGCGCCCTGTACCGACAGGCGCTGGCAGACGCACAGGCCGCTATCGCGGCCGACTCGCTCAACAGCCGGGCCTACGTGGCAGCGGCCATTGCGGCAGGCCGCCTGGCGCTGGTCTCCAGTCCCCGGGACAAGGTGGCGTATGCCCGCCAGATTCGCGGCTACATCGATCGGGCCCTGGCGCTCAATCCGAACGACGATATCGCCTATCACGTGCGTGGACGCTGGCACTACGAAGTAGCCACGCTTAGCTTCTTTGAGCGCACCCTGGTACGCGTGATCTACGGAGGGTTGCCGGATGCTTCGCTGGAAGCAGCGGCCGCCGACTTTCGACGGGCGCTGGCCCTCCGCGAACGCATCGTGCATCATCTGGAGCTGGGACGCACGCTGCTACGCCTGGGCGATCGGGAGGGGGCCATCCGGGAACTGGAGCAGGCGCTCGCACTGCCACCTGTCGAACCAAATGATTCAACCTATCAGGAAGATGCCCGTCGTCTTCTGGCCCGCATCCGCTGAACTCTTCCCGTCCCGGGCCGTTCTTGTATCGCCGTATGGGCAAACGGAAAATCAGATATTTGAGATCATAGATGGCGTACTCTGCAGAGATCAGTCGGACTTCACCGACAGCCATCCTGTTTTTGCTGGACCAATCGGCTTCCATGCAGGAACCCTTTGGCGGGGCTGAGCAGCGGGGCGATGCCGCGCCCAGCAAGGCACGGGTGCTGGCCGACGTGGTCAATCGGCTGCTGCAGAACCTGATCCTGCGCTGCGCCAAAGAAGACGGCGTCCGCGATTACTTCTACGTGGGCGTGATTGGCTACGGTGAGCGCGTGCAGCCGCTGATTCGTCCGGTCGAGGAATATCGGGTGGCCGGCGATCTGGTGCCGATCAGCCACCTGGCCGAACGGCCGCTGCGTCTGGAGGAGCGGCTCAAAAAAGTACCAGACGGCCAGGGCGGCTTCATAGAACGCCGCGTCAAATTTCCGGTATGGTTTGACCCGCACGCTAAGAATGGCACGCCGATGTGCCAGGCGCTCGACCTGGCCGCTTCGATGGTGCGTACCTGGATCGACCTGCATCCTCACTCGTTTCCGCCTATCGTGATCAACATTACCGATGGGGAGGCAACCGACGGCGATCCGCTGCGCTATGCGCAACAGCTTCGGAGTTTTGCGACCGACGACGGGGAAACGCTTCTTTTCAATGTGCACCTCTCTTCGTCCGAGGAGCCGGCCGTCGAGCTACCGGCCAGCGTCGAGGAGCTGCCGCGCGATGAGTATGCCGTGTTGCTGTTCCAGATGTCGAGCGTGCTGCCTTTCACCATGCGGGCGGCTGCCGAGCAGGAGGGCTACCGGGTGACGATGGATACGCGGGGCTTCGTGTTCAATGCCGATCCGGTGGCGCTGGTGCGCTTTCTGGAGATCGGTACGCGCCCCAGCACGCTGCGTTGAGTGGCCATGGACGCCCCGCTGGTACGTACATTCTGGCTACCACGCGCCGGGGCATCACCGGATGCCTGCGAAGATGCCTTTGCGGTGCGGCCCGGATGGCCTTTTGCAGCCGCCGTGGCCGATGGGGCCACCGAGTCGGCCTTTGCCGGCGCCTGGGCGCGACATCTGGTACAGCATTTCTGCCGGGATCTACCTGCCACGCCGGCGGCGCTGCAGGACCAGCTTGTGCACTGGCGTGCTGCCTGGCAACCGGACAGGCTGGGCGCTACGTCGCCCTGGTATGTGGCCGCCAAGCTGGAGGAAGGAGCGCACGCGGCGCTACTGGGGCTGGTGCTCCACTCAGATGGCACCTGGCAGGCCGTAGCGGTCGGGGATGCGGTGCTGCTGCACCTGCGTGGCAAACGCCTGCTGCAGGCCTGGCCGCTTGACGATCCGGCGCAGTTTCACCATCGTCCGGCTTTGATCAGCAGTCGGGTGGAAGCAGCATTGCCTGAGGTAGAAGGATGGAGGGGCGAATGGAGGCCGGGCGATGCATTCGTGCTGGCCACCGATGCACTGGGCGCCTGGCTGCTGGCTACCGATCCGGCCCTGCCGCTCCGCCTGCCCCCCGAGGGGTTGGCCGCGCATGTTACGGCGGCCCGCCGCCGTCGCACGTTGCGCAACGACGACGTGGCCGCCGTGGTGGTACACTGCCCGCCATAGCGGGAGCTTCAGTGGAACTGCTGCGCCTCGGTGGAGCCGGCCAGGGCCACTGTGCTGGCCTGTTCGCCAGTGATCACCATGCGCACGGCGTCGAAGTAGCCGGTGCCCACTTCGCGCTGATGGCGCACGGCCGTAAAGCCTTTCTCCATGGCAGCGAATTCCTTCTCCTGGAGGCGTACGTAGGCCGGCATGCCTTCCCGGGCGTAGTCGTAGGCCAGCTCAAACATGGCATAGTTGAGCGTGTGGAAGCCGGCCAGCGTGATGAACTGGAACTTGTAGCCCATGGCCGCCAGCTCTCGTTGAAAGCGGGCAATGGTGGCTCCGTCAAGGTGCTTTTTCCAGTTGAACGAGGGCGAGCAGTTGTAGGCCAGCAGTTTGCCGGGATATTCCCGGTGGATGGCTTCGGCAAAGCGCCGGGCTTCGTCCAGATCAGGCGTCGAGGTTTCGCACCAGATCAGGTCGGCATACGGTGCGTAGGCCAGCGCGCGGGCGATCGCCTGATCGAGGCCGGCCCGGACGCGGAAAAAGCCTTCGGGCGTGCGTTCGCCGGTGAGGAAGGGATGGTCGCGTTCGTCGATGTCGCTGGTCAGCAGCGTGGCAGCGTTGGCGTCGGTACGGGCAATGATAATAGTGGGAACGCCCATGACGTCGGCTGCCAGACGGGCGGCCACCAGTGTCTGGATGAACTGCCCGGTGGGGACAAGCACCTTGCCCCCGAGATGGCCGCATTTCTTTTCGGCGGCAAGCTGATCTTCGAAGTGGATGCCGGCGGCGCCGGCTTCAATGAGCGCCTTGGTCAGTTCGAAGGCATGCAGGGGGCCGCCGAAGCCGGCTTCCGCATCGGCCACGATGGGCACCAGCCAGTCGATCGAATCGTCCCCTTCGGCGTGATGAATCTGGTCGGCCCGGAGTAGTGTGTTGTTAATGCGGCGAACGAGGGACGGAACGCTGTTGGAAGGGTAGAGGCTCTGGTCCGGGTACATCTGGCCGGCCAGGTTGGCATCGGCGGCGACCTGCCAGCCGCTGACGTAGATGGCTTTGAGGCCGGCCTTGACCTGCTGCATGGCCTGATTGCCGGTCAGGGCGCCCAGGGCGGCTACGTAGGGTTCGGTGTGCAACAGTTCCCAGAGGCGTCGGGCGCCGCGGTCGGCCAGCGTGTAGGCAATTTCGACCGAGCCGCGCAGGCGCAGCACGTCTTCGGCGGAGTAGGGGCGCTGGATACCCTGCCAGCGGGGATTCGTCCGCCATTCGGTTTCCAGACGAGCCGCTTTGGCTGCTGCAATGGGTTGGCGCATGGCGACTACGGGTTGGTTAGTGCGTGGAAGCGTGTTGCAGCAACCATACGATAAGCGAAATAATATGTCAATAGCGAAATTTCGCCAAAACAAAAATTTCACAAACGGGACTTTCGGTTCTCTTGTTCGTTAATTGGCCCGGTCTCCCTAACGCATGCCTGCTGTCGCATGGAACTCAACGCCGACCTGGTACGCTTTGTCCTCGGGCTC
The DNA here is from genome assembly GCA_026989375.1 of Rhodothermus sp. GTDB lineage: Bacteria > Bacteroidota > Rhodothermia > Rhodothermales > Rhodothermaceae > Rhodothermus. The sequence continues at coordinate 5,545 of JALSJJ010000171.1, read as the reverse complement.
AAACTCAAAGCGCTGCGTCAGCAGCGCGGCCTGACGCTCCAGGACGTGGCCGCTAAGGCCGGCCTTTCGGTTTCCTACCTGAGCGAAATCGAAAAGGGCAAAAAATTTCCTAAACCAGATAAGCTCATTGACCTGGCCGCCGTCTTTTCGGTCTCCTACGAGGAGTTGATCTCTCCGCGCCTCGACGAACGGCTCGACCCGCTGGCGGCCGTCTTCTCCTCGGCCTTCGTGCAGGAGTTTCCTTTTGAATTGTTCGGGCTGACACCGGAAGACCTCTTCCAGCTCTTTACGGATCACCCCACCAAAGCCGGAGCGCTGGTACGCACCTTTCTGGAAATCGGCAAAATGTACGATGTGCAGGTGGAGCACTTTCTGTTTGCGGCCCTGCGTTCCTATCAGCAGCTCCACAACAACTACTTTCCCGAGCTGGAAGAGGCCGCCCAGAACTTCCGGGCACAGCACGACCTGCCGGCTGGCGAACCGATTCCGCCCGAACGGCTACGGCGCATTCTGGAAGAGACCTATGGCTATCGAATTGATACCGAGACACTACCGCGCCATCCCGTGCTCCACAGCTTCCGCTCTGTTTTTGCTGAAGGGCCACAGCCAGTGCTTTTTGTCAACGGACGATTGCTACCGGCACAGCAGGCGTTCATTCTGGCCCGCGAACTGGGCTACCGGTTCCTGCACCTGAAAGAACGGGCCATCACGTCGTCTTGGCTGCGCGTCGAGTCGTTCGACCAGGTGCTCAACAACTTCCGGGCGTCGTACTTTGCCGGGGCACTGCTCCTGGACGAAGCGACGCTCTGTGCCGATTTACGGACGTTTCTCGCATATGCGCACTGGGACAGCGCCGTGTTGCGGGCGTTTTTGAAGCGCTATGGGGCCACGCCCGAAATGCTCTGCTACCGGTTGACCGAGCTCGTCCCGCAACACTTTGGCCTGCGAGAAATTTTTTTCCTGCGGCTGTTCCATCGGCCGGGAACCGATCGTTTTCAGCTCACCAAGGTGTTTAACCTGTCGCGTGTGCCCGTGCCGCACGGGATCGGGCTGGGGGAGCATTACTGTCGCCGCTGGCCGGCCGTTCAACTGTTGCGTCATCTGGCCACGCAGACGCCGCCGCCGGATCCTGCCGGCGATCCGCTGGTAGCGGCAGCCCGCATGCATTTTCTGAACGAAGATGCCACCTTCTTTACGGTGGCGCTGGCGCGTCCGCTGGTGTTGACGCCGGAGCAGAATGCCTGCGTGGCGATCGGCTTTTTGATGGACGAGCGCTTCCGTCAGCAGGTGCAGTTTGCCGCGGATCCAGCGCTGCCGGATCTGGAAGTCAACCTGACCTGTGAACGCTGCCCACTGACCAACTGTGCCGAACGAGCCGCCGAGCCCGAGGTGTACCGGGCACAGGAGGCCCAGCGGGAACGGGAGGCGGCGCTGGAGGCGTTGCTCGAAGCGGTGCGAAGCGGACAGTTGCCCTGAAGGCCATGCCCGCGTTTCCCACGCCCAGCCAGTATCGGGAGGCCGTGCAGTTTCCAGAGGCGGCCTTTACCGATCCGGAGCTACAGCAGGCCACACCTGAAGTGGATGCCCTGGGGCTGCCACGGGCCATCAGCGGTGCTTTTGCGACTGTATTCGTGTTGCAGGGGCGCACGCGTCGGTGGGCCGTGCGCTGCTTCCACGCGCCGGTGCCCGATCTGGCCGAACGTTACCGGGCGCTGGCCCGACATCTGGGGCAGCATCCAACGCTGCCGCTGGTCGCCTTCGACTTTCAACCGGCCGGGATCCGGGTGGACGCGCAGACCTGGCCCCTGCTGAAAATGGACTGGGTCGAAGGCGTACCGCTCAATCGGTTCGTGGCCGAGCATCTGGAGCAGCCTGCGGTGCTTGCGCAGCTAATCGAAGCCTGGGTGGCCCTCGTGGCGCAACTGGAGGCCGCCGGCATGGCCCATGGAGATCTGCAGCACGGGAACGTGCTCGTCGCCCGGGAGGAAGATCGCCTGAAGCTGACCCTGGTCGATTACGACGCGGTCTATGTGCCGGCGCTGCGCAGCCGCCGAAGTCCGGAGCTGGGCCACCGAAACTACCAGCATCCGGACCGTAGCGAGGCCGACTTCGGTCCCTGGATCGATCGCTTTCCGGCGCTGGTCATCTACACGGCTCTGCAGGCATTACGGCACCGGCCGGAGCTGGGGCGTCGCTATCCGCTCGATGAAGCCCTGCTGTTTCGCGCAGGCGATCTGTATGCGCCTGAGCGCTCACCGCTGTTTCAGGAGCTGGAGACCATCGCGCCTGTTCGACCGCTGGTGGCGCTGCTCCGGCAGGCCTGTCATCTGGAGCCGACCCAGGTGCCGTCGCTGGCCGATGTGCACCAGGGAACCGTAGGCGCATTGCCTGCGCGGCGCCGGACGCGTCGGCCTCGGCGTGTGCAGCAGCACGCACGGACCGGCTTCGAGCGGGCGTTTGCGCCGGGGCTACTGGGAATCGGCGTCCTTGCGGTAGGCCTGATGCTCGGAGCAGGAGTGGGCGCGGGGGTGGCGATGCTGGGGGGTGGTGTGGCTATCGCCTCCGGGCTGGCGCTGGTGCATTATCGACGGCTGCCCCTTGTCCGGCGCAGGCGGCGACTCCGGCGCGAGCTGGCCTTCTTCGATCAATTACTGGAACGGCTTGAGCGCCAGGTTGCGCAGCTGGATGCAGAACGCCGTGCCTTTCTGGAACAGCAACGTGCGCTGCAGGCCCGCAGGCTGGAGGAACTGCGTGAGGAGGCCCTGCGGGATCGTCTGAAGTACCATTTCATCGACGAAGCGGCCCAGTTTGAAGGGCTGTCGCACAAAGTGGTCATTCGGCTCAAGGCGGCCGGCATTCGCAATGCCTACCAGGCCACGCCCGAGCGGGTAGCCCGCGCTCGCCAGCTCAGCGACGAGACGCGCGCCCGCGTCCATCTCTGGCGGGCTGGACTGGTGGCGCGTTACCAGCATGAACTTCCCGATCGGTTGTCGCCCGCCGAAGCATTACGCCTGGAGCGTTACGTGAAGCAGCGGCTGGCCCGCTTCGACGAAGAGCGTCAGCGATTGCTTGAGCGCATTCAGGTGCAGCAGACCGAGCGGGCGCAGGTGGCGCAGCGATTGAAAGGGCTCCCTTCCTTGACGTTCGTCCATTATCTGGCCTACCTGCTTCGGTTGCAGACGCTGCCCACGCAGGAGCAGGCACCTGTCCCCTCGGTATCACCTCCCCCGTTGGCTGCTCACCCGCCACAGGTTACGGTCTCCGTCGCTTTCGATGAAGATCGGCCCTGGTGGGAGCAGGGAGAATAACCACGTCGGGCTGTCGGATGCCGAGAAAGCAACCAGAAAGTGCAGCGGGATCCCCGTCTCGGTACTTCCTCCGGAAGCCGTTATGCTTCCGAGGTTTCATGAATCCGTCGGTCGTTCTGAAGCAGATGCTCTGGCGCGGGGTGCGAGTCCGGCCAGAAAAAGAAAGCGGCGTTCGGACAGGACGGGCCGTTCGCAAAAGCCGGTGCCTTGCAGCGGGGCAGAACAACCCGCTATTGCCGCACTTCCACCCGGTAGCGCCCGATCAACCGACGACCCGGCTCGTCCGACAACCGTATGTAAAGATGAAACGCCTCGTCCCGTCCCAACACCAATCCAGGCAACGCTAAAGGTTGCTGCCATTGACCTGAAGTGGCAACAACAACACCATACGGCTCCACTTTCCGGTCGTCCCAGCCCCGCATCTCAAAATAAAGCGGCCTCAAGTTGAAAAAATGCGCCAGCACCAGCGTGTCCCCTACAAAAAACACGCGCTTCATGAATGAACTCTGTAACATCAGGTCGTTGAACCGCTCCCGGTCGTTTACTGCCAGCTCCGCCCGCATCGCTTCCGGAGGAGTTCGCCAGGCAGGATGTTGCAGCGCGATCCGCCGGATCAATTGTCCCTCCCGCTCTCTTAGAATGTATAGTTGCAACTCTGGCGCCAGATCGTAGACCACTGCGGCCAACCGCTGCGATAGCAGGACATCCACCGCGGCACGGCGCGGCACATAGTTGCCCTCCTGGTAGATCTGAGGATATTCTCCAAACCGATAAACAACGCGCGTCAACCCCGTGTCGACCACCGAAAAAGCACGGGTTTCCGGACAAGCCGGCTCAAACCATGACGAGCACGGCTCATCAATAGCCCCGGAGGGTATTACAATGTGTGCTGCATCTAATGAACGAAACCCCGAATTGAGCCAGTATCCCTCCGGCAGTTGGGGACGATCTATAAAATGTCCTGCCCGGGTAAAGCGACTGACCTGACTGTACTCCTGCTGCACATAGACCAGATCACCATGGACCAGCACCTGAGCGACCCGGTAAAGCGTGCCCGGCTCCTCCGTACCCGGCCGGCCGATAACCTGCACCGGACGTCCCAGACTGTCAAAGACCACCACCATCCGTAACCGGAGATCAGGCACATACAATCGGAACGGCTGCCCTTCCACTTCAACCCATAGGAACTCCCCCAGAAACAGCGTATCCGGCTCCTGGAGCCGAATCGTGTCAACCAGCACCAGCTCGGCCCGGAGCTCGGCGGGCTTTTCCACGCCGCATCCACACAGAAGGGCCCCGATGGCCACAACCCACAGCCACCAGAGCCCCTTAGTAATACTCCGCGCCATCAATTATCAAATGGATTTTACAGCTTATCTGCCTGGTTTATATAGGAGCAGTGACGTCGGAACGCTTTGCTGGCGGAAGCCCTGCCCTATACTCTTTAAAGAGGATATAGCTTAGATCTATGAACAACACCATCAGCAAGATATAAGACCATACAGGGAAATCATGTACCGCAAGCACACGCAAGGCGAAGACAAATATTGCTAATGCAAGCGTCTCCGCCATAAGAAAGATAGGTAGAGATAGCGGACGAGGACGAATATCGCCCCGCACTTTACGGCCCAATAAATACACCAACCATCCTATTAATGGAGATAGTGCAAGGATTATCACTTCTGGAACTATATTCCACACAACATAGGTCATAAATGCACTTGCGGATAGAACAAATATGGTTACGTGAAGTAAATGTTTTTTTGTATTCATTGTTATCTTATGTTTGTTTTAAATGTGTTATGCCTGAGAACATACTACCGCTCCGATCACTCCTATTGCAAATCCCACCAAAGCAGTGGTTCCAGCTGAAACTCCACCAAGTGCTAATGCATACCCTATCCAAGCACCATATTATGCATCAGTATACGGATTTTCCCAATATTCCTCCACAGACAAGACGGCGTCGCTACATCCAGAATTACCCAGCAATCCGGCGATTAACATCGCTGAGATAAGGAGCACATTCTTCCAGTACTTCATAAAACACCTCCTTTTATTTTTGTTTTGGGGTACAAGAAGGCCATCAGGCTTTATCACGAAGATAGTCGGCTAACAGCAACCGCATAGCGCCACGCCAGCGCCCGGCTCCGGTCTTCCAGAATCCCCACCACTTGAAAGCCCAGTGCCTGCGCCCCCTCCACCCAGAACGCCGCCGTGCGTGCCACCGTCTGACC
>JALSJJ010000170.1 GCA_026989375.1 Rhodothermus sp. | reverse complement strand
CAGGAGACCGAGCAGGCGGCGCTGGAAATTGTCGCAGAGCTGCAGCAGTTACACAAAGCGGCTCAGCTCCAGATTACCCAGATCCAGCAACTGGCTGCCTCGATGGAGCATATGTCGCAGCACAACACCCAGCAGGCGCGTTCAATCCGGGAGACTGGTCAGCAGATGAACGACTTTGTCGATCAGTATCAGGTACGGGTTGAGGAAAGTCTGCAACGCATCAGTCGTATGGCTGCTGAGGTCGGGCAATTAGAGCCGCTGGTCGATGATATGGCCGATATTGCCCGACGGACGAACCTGCTGGCACTGAATGCGGCCATTGAAGCAGCGCGCCTGGGAGAAGAAGGCAAAGGATTTGCTGTCGTAGCCGATGCCGTCCGGCAACTGGCCATGCAGGCGTCGTCTCTGGCCGATCGGATGGGACGCCAGATTCAGACGGTCTGTGAGCGCATCCAGGAAGAAAGCGAACACATCAAAGACCAGTTGCAGGTAGAGCTGGATCAGCTAAGTCAGATGCGCACTGCCAACACGATACTGAATGAACGCTTGCACCAGATCGTGCAGGTTACGTCCGACACGGTTGCGCAGGTCAGGCAGCTCAACGATGAGCGGCTCAGCCGTTCGCTGGCCGACTTGCTGGGACGCATTCAATTTCAGGACGTGCTGCGCCAGAAGATTGATCTGGTGAAAACGGCACTGAGGCGACTGTCCGACTTCCTGGAAGCGGCGGTACGCTACCAACAGCATCCTGAGTCCTCTCCTCCTGAACTGATCGATCCGGAGCGTCTTTATCAGCAATACGTTTCAGCCGGACAGCGAGCAGTCCATCGGACTACGCTGGGCCACCAGTCAGAAGATGACACTACGCCTCGCATTGAGCTGTTCATATGAGCTCCAGATGAAAGCGCCTGCTTGCGCTCCCAGAACTTCAGCGCGTGCTGTATTTTTACTGTGCTATGCAGAGGGAGCGCTAATGCTATGGAGACAACAACCGCGCTGGAGCTCAAAGCCCTTTATCGAGCTTTGCTGTTGCCCCGGGTGATCGAGGAGCGCATGCTGCGGCTGATTCGTCAGGGGCGCATCTCCAAGTGGTTCAGCGGCTACGGACAGGAAGCTATTGCTGTGGGATGCACCTGGGCGCTGGAAGTGCGTGATTACATCCTGCCCATGCATCGCAATCTGGGGGTGTGGACCACGCGGGGCGTGCCGCTGCGGCCGCTTTTCTGTCAGCTCATGGGCCGGGCTGGTGGCTTTACGAAAGGGCGCGACCGCACCTTTCACTTCGGATTGCCCGAGCGCCGCATCATTGGCATGATCTCGCATATGGCCGCCATGTTGCCCGTAGCCTGTGGGCTCGGGCTGGCTGCCCGCCTGAAGCGGGAGGACTTCGTCGTGTTGGCTTTTACCGGTGAAGGTGGCACGCGCGAAGGAGACTTCCACGAGGCGCTGAACCTGGCAGCCGTCTGGAAGCTGCCCGTGATCTTTGTGGTGGAAAACAACGGTTATGGACTTTCGACGCCCGCACATGAGGCAATTCCGGTAGAAGACGTGGCCGATGCCGCTGTCGGTTACGGGATGCCAGGCGAAGTAGTGGATGGCAACGACGTGCTGGCTGTGGTCGAGGCGGTACGTCGGGCGGCCGAGCGCGCTCGTGCCGGGGAGGGACCCACGCTGCTGGAGATGAAGACCTTCCGCATGCGCGGCCACGAAGAAGCCTCGGGTACGAAATACGTGCCCAGAGAACTATTCGAACACTGGCGAAAAAAAGACCCGATCGACCGCTTCGAGGCGTATCTGGAGCGTGAAGGCGTCCTGTCGGAAGCGGAACGGGCCACCATTCGCTCCGAACTGGAAAGCGAGGTGCGGGAGGCGACCGAGTACGCACTGGCGCAACCTGATGTGGAAAGCACGCCCGCAGCAGAGCGGGCCGACCTGTTCGCGCCACCTTTTGTTGCGTTGCGCC
>JALSJJ010000169.1 GCA_026989375.1 Rhodothermus sp. | reverse complement strand
GCACCGGCCGCCTTCAGCCGACGCAACACCTCGGCATAGACGGGCAGCAGGCGGTCGAGCAGCGTCAGCGGATTGAAGTTGCGTACCGTCGGCTTACCCAGCAGCAAGAACGAAACCGGTCCCAGCAGCACCGGCCGCGTTTCTATGCCCAGAGCTTTGGCCTCCAGGTATTCATCAATGGGTTTGGTTGTGGCGAGCCGGAAGGTCTGCTCGGGATGGAATTCGGGCACCAGGTAGTGGTAGTTCGTATCGAACCACTTGGTCATCTCCAGGGGCGGCAGGCCGGCTCTCTCCAGGCCGTGCACTTCCAGATCCTTTTCCTGAACGCCCCGGGCCATGGCGAAGTAGGTAGCCAGGTCCACGGTATCACCCGGCCCGCCAAAGCGTTCGGGCACGGCCCCCACAAGCGCTATCGTATCGAGCACGTGGTCATAGAGCGAGAAGTCGTTCGACGGAATCTGATCCAGCCCGGCTTCCTGTTGCCATTGCCAGTGGCGGGCACGTAGCTGCCGGGCCGTGGCCATCAGGTCGGCTTCCGAGATGCGGCCGGCCCAGTATCCTTCGACGGCCCATTTCAATTCACGGGCCAGTCCAATGCGGGGAAAACCGAGGTTTGTTGCTTGAACCATGACATCTTTGTTGTTTTCTGGAGTGGATGCCGTTTCGCTTTACTCATCCCACGACAGGGCCGCGGCCTGCTGGTATTCGGTAACCCGCGTTTCAAAAAAGTTCTTTTCTTTGAGCAGATCGATCGTCTCGCTCATCCACGGGAACGGGTTTTCCGAGCCGTAGCGGGCCTTCAGGCCGATGCGTTCCAGGCGTCGGTCGGCAATGTACTGTACGTACTCCCGAAACATGGGGGCCGTCAGGCCCAGCACACCACGCGGCAGGCAATCGTAGGCGTAGGCCACTTCCAGTTCGACGGCCTCTTCGATGAGCTGCTGCACTTCGCGCTGAAAGTCGGGCGTCCACAGCTCCGGATTTTCGGCTTTGATACCGTTGATCAGGTCGATGCCAAAGTTCAGGTGGATCGTCTCGTCGCGCAGGATGTACTGGAATTGCTCGCCAATGCCGGTCATTTTGTTCTGGCGGTGGAAGGAGAGGATCATGGCAAAGCCGCTGTAGAAGAAGATCCCCTCCATGATCACATAGTAGCCGATCAGGTTTTTCAAAAAAGCCTGGGCCCCTTCGACGGTAGCCGTGGTGAAGTCGGGTCGCAGCACCTCGCGCGTCAGCTCCATTTCAAATTCGTCCTTGCGGGCCACGGCCGGGATCTCGCGGTACATGTTGAAGACTTCGCCTTCGTCGAGGCCAAGGCTTTCGACAATGTACAGGAAAGCATGGGTGTGGATCGCTTCTTCGAAGGCCTGGCGCAGCAGATACTGGCGGCATTCCGGATTGGTAACGTGGCGGAAGATGGCCAGCACGATGTTGTTGCCCACCAGGCTTTCGGCCGTGGCGAAAAAGCCCAGGTTGCGCAGGATGACCAGGCGTTCATCGTCGGTCAGTTTGTTGGAGCGCCACAGCTCGATGTCGCGAGCCATGGGGATTTCACTGGGCATCCAGTGATTCTTGCAGCCGTTGAGGTAATGCTCCCAGGCCCAGGCGTACTTGATGGGCATGAGCTGATTGACATCCACTTCGTGGCAGTTGATCAGGCGTTTGTCTTCGACGCGGATGCGGCGTGATCCAAAGGCAGGAAGCTCCATCATGGCGTTTCCGGGTTTGTGGGTGAACAGAAAAACCGGGCAAAGCAGGGATTATTGACAGGCTTCGCAGCTTTCGTCGTCCGGCGAGCAGGCAGGACCATCGCGGCGGACGACGATGTCGCTCGAAGGCGAGCGGCTCTTCATCCAGCGGGGTTGAATGCCTCGTCGGTTGATGTCGAGCGTGGATTTTTCGATCTGGGTGGCTGCCAGCGCCCGCAGGTAGTAGGTGGTTTTCAGGCCGAGTTGCCAGGCCAGCAGATACATCTCGCTGAGCTTGCGGCCGCTGGGCTCGGCCAGGTATAGATTGAGCGACTGGCTCTGATCAATCCATTTCTGCCGCCGGGCGGCGCATGCGAGGAGCCAGTAGGGTTCGATTTCGAAGGCCGTGCGGTAGCGTTCCTTGAGCTCAGGAGGGACGCGGTCAATTTCCTGCACCGACCCGTCGTAGTATTTCAGGTCGTCCAGCATGGCTTCATCCCAGAGGCCCCGGGTTTTCAGGTCGCGCACCAGGTAGGGATTGAGCTGGGTAAATTCGCCGGAGAGATTGCTTTTGACGTACAGGTTTTTGTAGGTGGGTTCGATCGAAGGACTGACGCCGCAGATGTTGGCGATGGTGGCAGTAGGGGCGATGGCCAGCACATTGGAGTTGCGCATGCCCTGGCGGCGGATCTTTTCGCGTAGCGCATCCCAGTCGAGTCGGGCGGTGCGAGGTACCGGGATCGGCTCGCCTCGTTCGGCTTCGAGCAGGTCGAGTGTATCGAGGGGCAACAGGCCGCGATCCCATTTGGAGCCCTTGAAGGTCGGGTAGGCACCGCGTTCGGCGGCCAGGTCGGAGGAAGCCTCATAAGCGCAATAGGCAATGAACTCCATGAGTTCGTCGGCCAGCTCCACGGCTGCCTCGCTGGCATAGGAGAGCCCCCGGCGATAGAGGATGTCCTGAAAGCCCATCAGGCCCAGCCCGATCGGGCGGTGGCGCAGGTTGGCGGTGCGGGCTTCCGGGATCGGGTAGAAGTTGAGGTCGATCACATTGTCGAGCATGCGGACGGCTGTTCGGATCGTTTCGCGCAGTTTTTCCCGGTCCAGTTCGCCCCGGTCGTTCACGTGCGCCACCAGGTTGATCGAGCCCAGGTTGCAGACGGCTACTTCCTCGGGCGAGGTGTTGAGCGTGATTTCGGTGCAGAGATTCGAGGAATGGACGACGCCTACGTGATCCTGGGGCGAGCGGATGTTGCAGGGATCTTTGAAGGTGAGCCAGGGATGGCCGGTTTCAAAGAGCATGGAAAGCATTTTGCGCCAGAGCGTCAGGGCATCGACGCGGCGCCAGTTGCGGATGCGTCCGGCTTCGGCCTCGCGCTCGTAGTGCTCGTAGCGTTCCCGGAAGGCTCGGCCGTAGAGGTCGTGCAGATCGGGCACTTCGTCCGGAGAGAAGAGCGTCCAGTGTGCGCGCTGGCGCACGCGTTGCATGAACAGATCAGGGATCCAGCAGGCCGTGTTCATGTCGTGCGTGCGGCGACGTTCGTCGCCCGTGTTGCGACGCAGTTCCAAAAACTCTTCGATGTCCAGGTGCCACACTTCCAGATAGGCGCATACGGCTCCTTTGCGTTTGCCGCCCTGGTTGACGGCAACGGCCGTGTCGTTGACAATCTTCAGGAAGGGGATGACGCCCTGGCTGCGGCCGTTGGTGCCCCGGATGTGGGCGCCCAGAGCGCGGACGGGCGTCCAGTCGTTGCCCAGGCCGCCGGCCCATTTCGAGAGCAGCGCGTTGTCTCGGATGGCTTTGAAGATGGCGCCCAGGTCGTCGGGCACGGTGGTCAGGTAGCAGGAAGAAAGCTGCGGGTGGGGCGTGCCCGCATTGAACAGCGTGGGGGTGGAGTTCATGAAGCGGAAGCTGGAGAGCAGTTCGTAGAACTGGATGGCTCGGGCGGTAGGATCGTCTTCGTGGAGCGCCAGTCCCATGGCCACCCGCATCCAGAGGTACTGAGGCAGTTCAAAGCGGCGGCCGTCGGGTTCGTGGAGCAGGTAGCGGTCGTAGAGCGTCTGCAGTCCGAGGTAGGTAAACTGGCGATCGCGTTCAGGCTGGAGGGTCCGGGCCAGACGTTCGAGGTCGAACGTCTGCAGCAGGCGCTCGTCGAGCCGTTCCAGGCGCACGCCGTGCGTCAGGTAGGCGTAAAAACCGGTGCAGCAGGCTTCGGCCTGTTCGTCGGGCGCTACCGGGCGTCCGAACACTTCCCGGTAGAGAGCATCCAGCAGGAGGCGGGCGGCTACGTACGTGTAGTTGGGTTCCCGTTCAATGTGGGTGCGGGCTGCCAGGATCAGCGCCCGGTCTAATTCATCTTCCGGGATGCCTGGATAGACCGTGCGCAGCAACTCTTCCTGAACGCAGTCCGGATCCACGCCTTCCAGGTCGGCACAGGCGGCTTCGATGCGGTTTCGGAGTGCCTCATGTGGGAAAGGGGCCTCGGTGCCATCAGCGCGGCGATAGGTGAGTTGCTGGCGGCGGCGTGCTTCGGCCCGGGCTTCGCGGTAGAGAATGTAGCGGCGGGCGACGTTGTAGCGTCCGGCCCGCATGAGCGTGCGTTCCACTTCGTCCTGGATTTCTTCCACCGACACCTCCGGGCGGTGCTGGCACCAGCGGACGACGGCGCCGGTCAGTGCTTCGATCTCTTCGGCCAGTTCGGCCGTGAGCGGCGTGTCGGCCGGTAGGTTGTGTGTGGCGCGAAAAGCCTTTTCGAGCGCGCGCCGGATGCGGTCGGCGTCGAACGCCACGCGCCGGCCATCGCGTTTGACAACAGTGGGGAGCGTGTCGGTTGTAAACGTTTGCAGGGTGGCCATGGCGGTCCCTCGGGTTTGGTGAGACATCTGAGGTCGAGGTCCCCCGCGGCCAGAAGGTGGAGAAGGGCAGCAGCAGCCGATGCGAACGGCGACGGGTGTCGCCTGAAAGGTCAGCACCTGAACGCAGCAGCCACTTGCAGCCGATCACCACCCTGTGACGCGCAGGGTGTGCCGGCAACCCTTACGGACGCCGGCTGTGATCGCACTTCCGGGCGGGCATTCGGGCTTTTACCGTTGCGCGACAGCGCCGGAATTCCACCGGCTTCCCCCGTGACGCCGGTCCGAGACGGGTCAGACCGGCCGCCGTGCCACGACAGCACAGCCCCGGAAGTGGCAGGGCCTGTGGCTGCAAGTATAGCACGTCGGATCGGCAGGGACAAGGGCTGTGGAAGAAATCTGAATTGTATTTCCGTTATACATCTTCAGGCAAAAGAGTTTTCCACAATCTCTGGGTGTATGTGAAATCTGAATGTCCGTTATGCATCACTATGTAGGCACTTCCCTGACAGTACGCTGAGAAAATGCCGGGCAGGGCGTAGTGACCTCTACCTACATCTTTGGTCAGGCTTTGCTCTCGTCCTGCAAGCGACCGGTCTCGTTGCTTAAAGGTGCACCCCAGAAGCATCGGGAGATGACCATGACAGGCAGACCATGGGGCGGCTGGATACGAAGGCTTGGAATCGTGCTGGTGTGGGGGCTGCTGGGGATGGAGAGGGGATGGGTCCGAGCGCAGGCCGTTACGCTGGCCTTCCAGCCAAAAGAGAGCACCTTTGAAGTCAGCGGTACCTCGACGTTGCACGACTGGACCTGCGCGGTGACAGACTGGCAGGGAACGGTGGTGCTAAAGCAGGCAGACGAGCCGGCCTCACTACAGGCGACAGAAGTCGTGGTGCCTGTACGAGCGATTGCGTGCGGAAACGGCACCATGGACCGCAAGCTGCGGAAAGCGCTAAAGGCCGAAGCCTATCCGGAGATCCGGTTTGAGTTGGAGCGGGTCGACTCGGTAGCAGCAGTGGCAGCAGGATACCGGCTGCAGGTGCAGGGGCGGCTGATGGTTGCGGGGGAGACCCGGCCGGTGCAGATGCAGGTGCTGGCTCGCCTGGAAAATGGAGGGTGGCGCTTTCAGGGCGCCTTGCCGCTGTCCATGAAAGCCTTTGGCATCAAACCGCCCACAGCGATGCTGGGGATGTTACGGACGGGAGACGAGGTGGTGGTACGCTTCGATGTGGTGGCCCGTCCGGTTTCCGGTATCCCATAAAGCGCAACGAGGGAGATGATGCGTGGGATCGGCCTGATAGGCGCGCTGCTGCTGACGCTGGGTTTTCGAGGGAGTGAAGGCGCCTGTTATGCGCCGGACCCGGCGCGCAGCCGGATCTGGATTGAAGGGCGCTCGACGCTGAAGCGCTTTACCTGTACGGCCACACAGGTGGAAGGCTACGGCGTGGTTGAAGCTGGTGGAGCCGTACAGGGACAACTTGTCGTAGCGGTGCAGGCTTTTGACTGCGGCAGCCAGTCCATGAACCGGGACCTGCAGAAAGCGCTCCAGGCCGATCGCTTTCCGGAGATCCGATACGAGCTGGGAGAGGTAGCTGTGTTGGAAGTGCCGGCAGTTGACTCGGCTCGGCTGGACATAACCGGGAGGCTGACGATTGCCGGCGCGACGCGCACGGTGCGTTTTGTCGCAAGCGGTCAGTTGCTGGTGGACGGGCGTGCACGTCTGATGGGTTTGCTTCCTCTGAAACTGACCGACTTCGACGTGAAGCCACCTTCCGCGCTGTTTGGGTTGATCCGGGTATACGATCAGATCACGGTGCACTTTGATCTGACCATGCAGCCCGTGGTGTGGCGGCGATGCGCGGAGGCCGTGGCGGATTCACTGAACTCCCCCCGAACACCCAACCAAACCGGAGGAAACAGCCATGCGTACACAATTAACCAAGGGCATCCTGGCGCTGCTTGCGCTGCTGCTCTGGAGCATTCCAGCTACAGGCCAGGAGCAGGAAAAGCCAGAAAACGAAGGACCCGTGGTGCACGGCTTTCTGCGCCCGGACTGGGTCCTTCAGAACGTGGATGATCCTTTCCGTGACGATTGGCGGGCGTATCACTTTCTGACACGGACCCGCATTTACCTGAGAGGCACCTATGAGGGCGTGCGCTATCGGGTCGAGCTGGGGTTGACGGGCCCGGAAGCCGAAATTCCGGTCTCGCGCGTAGGTTTCTGGGGCATGCCCCAGATCGTGCAGGACTTCTATGCGGATGTGCCTTTTCCGGGCACAGAAAACGTCTATGTGCGGCTGGGGCAATTCAAGGTGCCGGCCGGCGCGGAAGGGTTGACCTATTCAGCCTACTTGCCCTTCGTGGAGCGGTCGATCGTGCAGAAGTTCGTGGGACTGCTGCGGGACTATGGTGCTGCGCTGCACGCCTATCCGAGCGAAAACGTCTCGCTGGCACTGGCCGTGCAGACCGGTCTGGGCCGGAGTATCCCCAATCGATACCTGCCCGAAGTGTTTGGCTTTCCGATGGTGACGGCTCGGGTGCAGTTTGGGCCTAACGAAGGGCACGATCTGTTTCGGTTGAAGCCGAGCCCGTCCGGGAAGGCCGTGGAAGTCCGCCTGGGGGCCAATGTGACCTACTACAAAGACGTGCTGGCCGGCCATTCGACAGCGCTGCGCGTTTGGAACAAGGAGAAGCCCATTCTGCTGCAAAGCGGCTGGAATCCCTATATTGACCAGCGGGAAGCTGGTCGCCTGAAAGCCGGTACGCTGTTCATCGGCGGGGGCGACATCGCGCTGGGCTATCCAACCGCGCAGGGAGCGCTCTGGCTGGAAGGACAGGTTACCTATGGGCAGTACGAGAACGATTTCGGGAAGGTGGCCGTGACGGCCGTTCGTGCCCAGGCTACCTATCGTCTGGAGACTGTCGCCTTCGGGCTGCGCTATGCGCTCGTGCAGCTCGATAAGCTGGGGAGCGATGCCGTGGGCAACGATCCGATCCACGAGGTGACGCCCATGCTGATCTACCGGCTGCAGAAGAATGTCCGGATCATTCTGGACGGTAGTTTGCTGCTGGACGTGCCGGTGGCTGTGGAGGAGGGGATGGGGGTCTATGTGCTGACGGACCACCCCGAGGAGATCGGCATGGAGACGATTAAACGGCAGAACGTGCTCAATCTGCGTGCGGCTGTACAGATCGACTTCTGAAGCTGGGAGGTGGGCCGGGGGCTCCGGAGGGGGCCCCCGTTTTTTTAGGGTTACGTACATAAAGAACCCCGGCGATTTCGGGGGGTAATCGCCGGGGCAGGAAGCACGTCCCGGGGGTGAGGCGCAGGACTCACAATAAGGCATTTCGGTGGATTCGTCAAGACAGTGGGCTTACTGGCGTAGCATAAACGCGCCGACTTTTCCCATTGTTACAGGACAGAAGCCGCAGCGCACATGGTTGATCTGGATTATAGTCGCGTCTGAACGGTTAAGTAGTGAAGTAGGCCCAACGAGGACCAGGAGCTGAAGGCGTAGTCGAAGTGCAGACCGACGAGGCGCAGGCCGAAGCCCGCGTTGAAGCCGGCCAGGTCCAGGCGTGGCCGTATTTTAAGCATTTCATGGCGGCGATAGCTGTATCCGAAGCGCAGTTGAAACGACCGGCTGGCACCTATTTCTGCTCCAAAGTTGAGGTAATAGAACAGGCGGCCGAGCCAGGTCTGATTTGCTGGCCACCTGCCAAGATTGGGCAGATCGTAGAACGTAAGGGTAAGCTGGAGCGGAAGGTAGCGCAGCCGTTTGCGCAGGCTCAGGCGCACATCAAAAGGCAGGCGGTCGGGCGTAGTGCCCAGCGTTTGCAGTGTAATACCCAGGTAGTTCAGACTGCCACTGAGCGTCAGCAATTGATCGGGCAATTCATAACGAAGGCCGGCGTCCAGCGCCAGCGCTGTGGCCTGCCGACCGGCCAGAGAAGAATGAATTAGATGGAAGCTGGCGCCGTAATGGAGAGCGTTCCCCCGGGTGCGTCCCAGACCCACGGTCAGTGCCAGATCTACCGGGCGAAACACGCCGTCCCGGTTTCCTTCGAGATCAGCCCGGTCAATGGTCCCCCAGTCCAGAAAGCGCAGGGCCAGTCCAAAGGTACCCAGGCCTTCTCGATACCAGGCATAGGCAGCCATGCCAGCCCGGATATCAGCTACGTGGTTCAAATAGGCTATTTGCATATGGCGATGTTGCTCCGGCCGGAGTGCAGCCGGGTTTAACAGGAACAATGCCACGTCGTCATCGGAAACAGCCGCTGGCGTTTCGCCCAGGGCCGCTACGCGCGCCGAGAACGCCAGACGCAGAAACGCAAAACCACCCAGCAACGCATCCTGTGCCTGGACTGGGGGGATCAAGAAGAGCAAGAACACCGGCAGGAGTCGCCATGTCTTCATCAGTACGTTTGCTTGCCTGGAGTGTCCGAACGTTACAGCCGTAGCAATCAGAGGATGATCCTGCCGGGCTTGGTGAGGTCTACACTTCCCAAATATAGCGTAGCGGGTGTTTAAAAGCGAGTCCCCGTGATATATCCAGAAGTGCCTCAAAACATGCGCCAAAGATGCCATAGTCTGTGCGAGAAAGCTGCTATGGCTTGTAGTCATGCGTGTCTAATCTACTATTGAAACTTGTTGTACCAGCTATTTACACCCATGCGCCGGGGTCAGGTTGTCGGATTGTTGCTTGGATTACATCTTGGGGTGGTAACCGGGCTCGTGATGTTTTTAAGTTGGTGGGTGGGCAGTGATCTGCCGGCAATTGATAGCTTGCTGGTGGCCATCTGGACACTTCCCCTGGCGCTGTTCATAGCCTGGTTTATGGGGGAGGATCTGTTGCAGCTCATGACGCATCGGCCTTTTCTTCGGCCGGCCCTTACGCAGCTCCTGTGGCTAATGCTGTTGCTGCTGGTGTGGGCCGTAGTGCCCGGCTGATGGAAAAAAGAAGCATTTCTTTGCTTTAACGCATTAGGTTCTGTTGATCTTACGTAAAAGATCACGTATGCTTACAGCCAGAGAGCAGGCGGCGCGATTCGTCCCATCATGTTACTGCTGGGCTTTGATGTAGGCAGTTCTTTTATCAAAGGGGCCCTGGTTGAGGCGGCAACCGGTCGCGTACTGGCGTCGGTAACGGTGCCAGAACAGGAGTTAGAGATTGAATCGATCCGCCCTGGTTGGGCTGAGCAAGATCCAGCGCTGTGGTGGCAGTGTGTACAACAGGCAGTGGCGGCGCTGCGACAACATTGTCCGTTCGATCCTGAAGCGATTGGGGGCATCGGCATCTCTTACCAGATGCATGGTCTGGTGCTGATTGATCGGCGAGGACGCGTGTTGCGTCCGGCCATCATCTGGTGCGACAGCCGAGCCGTTTCGGTTGGGGAGCGCGTTTTTCAGGAGCTGGGACCGGAGCGCTGCCTGCGCCATCTGCTCAACAGTCCGGGCAACTTTACGGCTGCCAAACTTCGCTGGGTGCGCGAGCACGAACCGGATTGCTATCGGCAGGCCTACAAGTGGTTGCTCCCGGGCGACTACGTGGCCTTTCGCATGACCGGTGTGCCCACAACGACCATTTCGGGGCTTTCCGAGGGAATCTGCTGGGACTTTCTGGAAGAAGCACCAGCCTATTGGCTGCTGGAGCATCTGGAGATCGATCAGGAGCTGATGCCGCGTCTGGTGCCTACCTTTGGATGGCAGGGCGCGCTAACCCGGAAAGCGGCCGAAGCGTTGGGGCTACGGCCTGGCACGCCCGTCACTTACCGGGCTGGGGATCAGCCGAACAATGCCTTTTCGCTGGGGGTGCTGTGTCCGGGCGAGGTGGCCACAACAGCCGGCACCTCGGGGGTCATTTATGCGGTGGATGACACGCCACGCTACGATCCGCAGACGCGCGTCAATACGTTCGTGCACGTCAATCACACACCTCAGCAGCGACGTTATGGCATACTGCTGTGCCTGAACGGTACAGGAATCCTCTATCGCTGGCTGCGGCAAGAGATACTGGCGGGTGTGCTGCGCTACGAAGCGATGAATGAACAGGCTGCCCGGGCACCGGTTGGATCCGATGGCGTGCGCGTGCTCCCTTTCGGCAATGGAGCCGAGCGCCTGCTTCGCAACCGGAACCTGGGGGCTTCGGTGCACGGCCTCGACTTCAATCGCCATGGTCGAGCGCATCTGCTGCGGGCTGTCAAAGAGGGCATTGTCTTCGCGCTGGCCTATGGGCTCGAGGTGATCCGCAGCATGGGGTTGGCCGTCGAAAAGGTGAGGGCCGGTCGCACCAACCTGTTTCGGAGCGCTCTTTTCGGCCGGATCTACGCGACCGTCAATCGTACAGTCGTAGAACTGTATGATACGGATGGAGCGGCTGGCGCCGCACGGGGAGCAGGTGTCGGCCTCGGTGTGTATTCCTCTCCCAGGGCGGCTTTTCAGGGAGTGCGACCGGTGACGACGATTGAGCCTGAACCGGCCTGGCAGGACGCTTATATGGAGGCCTACCGGCACTGGCGTGAAATCCTCGCCCGTCAACTTCAAACCTGAACGTACCAATGGCAAACGCGCAGACCTACCACAGCATCTGCCGCTGGACGTTCCATGCAGGTAAGGGAGGATTTGTCCCGGCCAATATGCGGCCAGCCTGGGCGACCGATCGTTTCAGTACGGTCGATTTTGTGTATCTGGTTAAAGAAAAGATTGCGCCGCGCCTGCCCGACACCGTTACACTGGGCGTTGAGCTACATTACGACAACGAAATCAATGAACAAAATGCTGAGGCGGTCGCGAGGGCGTTGACCGATACGGGACTGTATCTGGCGATGATTACGCCGGGGGCTCATATCCACTTTGCTTATGGGGGCATTTGCTCGCTTGATCCGAAGGAGCGGGCTGCTGCCGAAGAACTGGGACGGCGCACGGTAGAGCTGGCCTATGGTCCCCTGCGTTCTGCCTGGCATCCGGATCCTGAAAAGGCGCCCACACTGGTGATCTGGAACGGTTCTTTCGGCTACGATCTGGCCACGGTGGGAGTGCGGCAGATGTATCGCAACCTGAAGGAAAGCCTGGTGCGACTCTGCCGGTTCGAACAGGAAAAAGGCGGGGCGTTGTACATTGGTATCGAGCCCAAGCCGAATGAAGGGCATCCGGCCATGCTGTTGCCAACGGTGGCCAGTGCGCTGCTTCTCTGGCGCCAGCTTGCCGATGAGTATGGCATCGATCTCTCAAAAAAAGGGGTCAACATGGAAATCGGGCATTCGGAAATGATCGGGCTTGACGTTGTGTACGACGTGGTGGAGCAGCTTGAGGAGCAGGCCATGGTTCATTTCCACCTGAACAGCCAGGGCTACAACGACGGCATTATTCTGGGCGGCCCGGGACGCTACGATATTGACCACGGCGTGCGTGTCAACGGCATAAACATCACGCTGGCCGCGTTGCTGGCGCAGGATGGCTATAGCCGATGGCTCGGACACGATATGCAGCCGCGCCCCTATGACGATGAGGACCAGGCAATCGATCGGGTAGTGCGTAGCATTCTGAGCTGGGAAGCCTGTCGCTATGCTGCTCAAACGCTCGACGTGTCGGAGTTGCTGGATCTGCTGAGCCGGCGGGAAACGGCCCGAGCTGAGGATCTGATGCGGTCGGCACTGGTCGAGGCACAACATCAGTTCAATGTGCTTTATAGGAAATCTGCAGACTAAAATCTATGATGTGGCTTCAGCGCCCGCTTTGAAGGAGTTGGCAGGAAGGCATTGGTGGCGTAAAGGTGCACCGCTTATCTATCCCATCGTTTCCGAAAGGGAGACCCACGGCTTTAAAGTGGGGGAGAAGGTAAAAGCAGCTCCACCTGGCCGAAGGTATCTCCGTAAGCACAGGTTGAGGCAGGAGCCTCCCTATAGGGGAATAGGAAAAAGCTTTGCCGGGGATCTGGCAGGTGTGTTGAAGTAAGCGTTGCGTTCTAAACCAGGAGATCTGCTCCCTCTTGCAGGAGGAGCTGTTCGAAAGACTGAGGGGAATTATTCGCCTGTCAAAGGTACCGTTGTCTGAGATGTGGCCATGAAGGTATTGAGGCCCCTCCTCCTGTCCCTCTCCCCAGAGGGGGAAGGCAAGGAAAAAAGCATTGCCAGAAATCTGGCAACCACGCCGCAGTAAGTGGTACATGCTGATCCAGAAAATCCGCTCCCCCTGGTAGGGGGAGCTGTCCGAAGGACTGAGGGGGTGCTTTCCTTTCGGATAAGGACACCAGCGCATGGGATAGAGGCGATAAGAATGGAGTCATGGCTCCTCCTCCTGTCCCTCTCCCCATAGGGGAGGGGGAACGCAAAGAAAAAAGCTCTGCAGTAAGCTGGCAAACACATCGAAATACGCGTCACACTTGCCGGGCCAGATTCGAGCACCGACATGCCCAAGCTGGCAAACACGCCGGAGTAAGCGTTACGTGCTGAACCAGTAAACCAGAAAATCCGCTCCCCCTGGTAGGGGGAGCTGTCCGAAGGACTGAGGGGGTGCTTCGCCAAATCAAAGCATCGGCCTCTGAGAAAATAGCGTTGGTGGAGGGTTTGAGCCCCTCCCCCTGTCCCCCTCCCCACTGGGGAGGGGGAACTTGTTGTAGAAAGTCTTAGCTGGTTTCTAACCGTGATGTTGCTGTTAGCCCCGTCTGCCACTGCTACAGCCAGCATTGCGCTGAAGCTAAGCGCTACGCTGCGTCGACATACTACCATAGCAATCAAAAAACTTGCTCCCCTTGGAAAGGGGAGCTATCGCGAAGCGACTGAGGGGGGCTTGTTGGGAGCAGCACTGCGCCAAAAACCAGCCGGCGACCGGATCGGCGGCATAAGTTAGTTGGCCCTCTCCCTGTCCCCCTCCCCGGAGGGGAGGGGGACTTATACCTGCATGCCTGTTTTTCAGCGGCCGCGCCCGATCTGCCAGCGGTCCAGAAACCAGAAGTTTGCTCCCCCTTGT
>JALSJJ010000168.1 GCA_026989375.1 Rhodothermus sp. | reverse complement strand
GATCTCCCAGCCTGAGCTGCGCGACGGCCACTGTGTCTGGCGTGCGAAACGGCATGGTCATGGTCGGCATGTAGCCGGGGATCGCTTCATGCTGGATGAACAGCGTGTGCGGGTCGTCCCCAAAGCCGACCACGCGACCGCGGACGTCGTAGGTGCGGGAGAATCGGCAGCCCGTCCAGAGCAGCAGGACGATAAGTAAGAACAGACGAGGCATGGTCATAGTGTGGAGTTCGTTCCGGCTTTTCACCGGATACGTCACAGTGAGTTGTGGGATCTGCGTTTGCCAAAAACTCAGGAACGACGGTTTCGGGCTGACTCGATAGCCTGAAGCAACTGCTGGCGGGTGAAGGGTTTGGTCAGGTATTCGTCGAAGCCCTCCTGTAGAAAGCGCTCCCGATCTTCCGGGCGTGCGTAGGCTGTGAAGGCAATAGCTGGCGTGTCGCGATAGGAGAGGCGCTCCCGGAGTTCACGGAGCAGGTCCACGCCGGTGCGCTGTTCGCCCAGGTTGATGTCGAGCAGCAGCACTTCGGCATGTTCCTGACGGGCAAGCGCCAGCGCTTCGTCGAACGAGGCGGCCAGCAACAGGTCGAAGTGCTGCTGTAGAAAATAGCGCAGCAGGAGGCGCGTCTCGGGATTGTCTTCGACGGCCAGCAGCCGTGGCTTGGAAGGCCTGGACATGGTTCTTTATAAAAATTCTGTATGTACTACCAGAGAAATCGGCACTTTGGAGTGGTACTTAATATAATCTACTTAGGCTAATTAATTTGCCACAATAGCAAAAATTGCCAGGTGCGTCGGAGGTTTCGGACCGCTGTTGCTGTCAGGGTGGTGGTATACCGAATCTGAAGCAGCAGGCGCGCAAAGGGGCGCAGTTGCAGCCGTAGCAGGGTGCGTTGGCCCTGGTTACTCAGGGCAGCCAGTCCCATGCTGTAGCGCAGGCCGGGTTCGGGGACATAGAGTAGCAGGCCCATGTCGCTGTCGAAGAATGTCAGGCGGGCGTCGAGCTGAAGCCCGGCGAGTGGCCGCCAGCGGATGCCCTGGTAGAGAAGCCAGCCAATGGTACGCCGTTTATTGCGGAGGCGTCGAACGTGCTCCAGGCGAGCTTCCAGATGCAGCGTGGTACTGAAAGCATAGAGACCATGCCAGCGGATGGCGAAGTAGTGTTCGGGAGCTGTGGTTTCAAAGGTGGCGGCAGCCGGACCCAGCACCTCCGTGCGTTGCTCGGCACGGTCGTATCGGAACTGCAGATAAGTCTCCAGCCAGGGGCGTGGATGTACGGTAAGTCGGATCCAGTGTGCGCGGCCGGTAGTGGGCCAGAACTGTCCGTATCGAGGCCAGTTCAGCCGATGCTGATCGATGGCTGCTTGCAGCTTCCAGTCCGGTGCTGGCATGAGCTCCAGGCCAGCATAGCTGCCGGTTTCACCGGCAGGCGAGCCGCTTCGGGTGTCGAAGGGGTCGCCATACAGACTGACGAAGCGTGCAGGTAGATGACGAAACGCCAGTGTACCCCGGGCAAAGCGGCCCAGCGGACCGGACAGCGCTGCCACCAGACCTGGTGGGCGGCCAAGGGTGCCGCCAAGCTCAGCCTGGAGCAATGTCTGACCGATCAGGAGCCGACCGAAGAATCCCAGGGTACGGGCTGTGCGGCCGCGCCAGGCCTGTCGGTTGTGGAGCGCTTCCGTTGGCTGTAATGGATGGCTGAAACGAACCACGTAGCCCACCAGGCCCAGCGCTCCCCGACTGTGCTCGAGCGTCAGCGCGCCACCAAGCATATTGGCGCGGAGGACGCCTTTGCGACTTCGTTCGGCTTCGGTGCGATGCAGACCCGTGGCGGGCAGGCTGACTACGCCAGCCTGACGAGTGGTGGGAAGCGTGTCGAGTCGGGCATCCAGCCGACGCCGTGAAGCAAAAAGAGCAACTGTCAGAGTTGGAGCGGGCATGACCGTCAGGGCCAGGCCCCGAAAGTAGCGGATTTCATCGGTGCCGCTGTACGGGGTCAGGCCTGTCCCCAGACGCAAGGGAGCGTCGGTAGGTGCCTGATAGCTGTCGATGGCCGGGAGCGACCAGAGGATCAGGCCAGCGCCGAAGCGGGCACTGAAGTCACCCAGGATGAGCTGCCGAAGCTTTCCGGTGCCATGCCAGGCCACGAAGCCCGCTTGATGATCAAAGCCATACGTGCGCGTATCAGGATCCCATCGGAACGGCTCACCAGGGTCATTCTCAAGCGTAAGGGCTGTTTTGAGCCGACCGTAGTGCAGCCGCAGGCGCGTCTGCAACCGGATGGGTGGGCCAGGATCGCGATCAGACGAGGCTAACCGGTAGTAGTCGAGGCGCTGCAGCACGTAGCCACCAAGGTGAACAGGACGGCGAGACGGACGAACGCTTACGAACGGACGTAGCCGGCGCAACAGCGCTTCAGAGAAACCCTGTACCTGTAGTAGCGCCCCGGGTGAGGTGAAAGGACCATGCTGCTGACGGTACTGCACGATGCGGTGGGCCAGTTGCAGGGAGAGCCCGGGTAAGCGTGCCAGTTCTTTGGCCGAGGCCGTATTCAAATCCAGCGGGTCCTGTCGCCGCTCGTCCAGCCAGGCTGCCAGCTCCTCTATGGCTTCGGGATCGATTGTCAGCCCCTCCAGGGCGGCTTCAAGGGCGAAGGATGTCAGGAGCGTGTCCTGCCGGGCTGGCTGAGCCAATGCCGGCACCGAAAGAAGCAGCAGGATCACGCGTAGATGCATGGCACCTTATCGGACGATCGTCAGCGAAAGCGCGGGAGACCAGCCCAGTACCGCATGGTATTCGACGGCGACGTCCGTTTGCAGGGGACCGATCGCCAGCCCGAAGCCTGCTGTAAAACGTTCGGGCAAGGTGCCCGTACCAGCGCGAAGCGTCAACGCAGACAGTGCCTTTATTTCAAGCCCTGCCCGGAAGTCGGGAGGAAAGCGCAGGTCTTTGTACACGTCCACCAGTAACCGGAACGGCGCCGCTGGATGATAGGCAAGGCCCAACTGTAGCGTACGGGGGAGCGATTCGCGGCCGGCCAGTCGGGGTGCATTCAGGTTAGTAGCCGCCATCCCTATTGTCAGCCATGGAAAGACACCGGCCTGTAGCCCGGCCCAGAGGCCAAGTGCGCCGGCTGCACCGTAGCGTTCGATGCTGACATGTTGGTAGCGCAGGCTCAGGCCCAGGTGGAGTGGACGGCGGGTGGCCGGGTGCAGGGTGCGGGCCAGGCCGAGCCACAGGTGCGTTTCCCGGTAGGCGTCGAAGCCGAACGTGCGGATCCCTGACGCCACCACCATCCGCGCAACAGGTTGGACGTAAGTGGCTGCCCGAAGGCGCAGCGCTTCGAGGCCATAAGCCTGACTGACCATGAGCGATAACGCCGCCTGCCGCCAACCGGCCCAGGCAGCCGGGTTCACGTGTGCCCAGACGTCAGCGGTCAGGGCTGTGGTGGCACCGGCCAGCGCGACGGCCCGCGCACCTCCCTCTAACGACTGGCTCTGGGCGACCCCGATCAGCCCGGCCGTGAGCAGCATGCTCAGCAGGCCGATATGTCTTCCTGCGGACATGACATCTCTACAAGATGCGGATCGGCTGCTGAAAAACAGGGGCGAACTGGCGCAACCGACATGGGAAACCGGCGCTACGTGTGGCCGTACCATGGAGCGGTATGGCTTCAGTCAGGCAATACAGCGCACGTGCATGGTTGCTGGGACTGGGGCTGGCACTGATTGCTACGGTGCCGCTTCAGGCTCAGGAATTGAACTGTAACGTTTCGGTCAACTATCAGCAGCTCCAGGGCTCCCAGTACGAATACCTGCGCGAGCTGGAGGACCAGATCCGGCGCTACCTGAACGAACGGCGCTGGACAAACGACTCCTTTGAGGAGATTGAGCGTATCGATTGTACCGTACAGATCTTTTTCGAGAGCGCTGTTACGCTGACGCGCTTTCGCGCCCGACTCGTGCTGGCTACGCGCCGTCCCATCTATGGCACTACGCAGTACACGACAGTGCTCCAGCTCAGCGATCCAAACTGGGAGTTCGAGTATCCACAGGGCACCCCGCTGATCTTCAACCCAGAACAGTTTCATCCGCTGACGTCCGTGCTGGACTTTTATGCCTTCATCATGCTGGGGTACGACTACGACACGTTCAGTGAGCTGGGAGGTACCCCGTTTTTCGAGCAAGCGCGACGTATTGCCGAGCTGGCACAGGCAGCCGGTGCCAGTGGCTGGAATCAGATCGGAGACGATCGGAGCCGTGTCGCGCTGATTACACAATTGCTTGACCCCCGCTATCGGGCCATTCGACAGGCCTATTTCCGATATCACTTCGAAGGCCTGGACCACTTCGTACAGGATCCTGAAGCCGCACGCGCTGTTGTGCTCGACGTGCTGCGCGCTCTGGAGGCGCTTCATCAGGAAGTGGCGCGTCCCTATGTGATGGACCTGTTCTTCATGGCCAAATATCAGGAACTGACCGCCATTTTTGAAGGATCACGGCTTGCGCAGGAGGCCTTTGCGCTGCTGAGCGAGCTGGATCCTTCGCATCTGTCAGCATATAATCGAATGGTGCAGTGACGCCTTCGTAAAGATGCGTGCAAAACCTGCTGGACGTTTTGCATTTGCTGAAAGCGTTTCCGAACTTAAAGACGTTCCCGCTGCAGGGATTCTTTCAGAACATTTGCCTCACGGAATTGAAGCGGACCATTATCCCGGCCCTTTGTGGGCGCACGCAGTAGTGCATTCTACGGTTGATCTACGGCATATGCTTCCCTAAAAGCGTTCCTTGCAAACAGCTTCATACACGTTATGGCACGTAAGCCCAAACCCAAATGGCCAGCTGAGATCAACGGCCATCGGCTGCATCCAGAAAGCCTGATGATGAGCTATGGCTACCGGCCCGACTGGTCGGAAGGAGCGCTCAAGTGTCCCATCTTCCAGACTTCTACCTTTGTTTTTCAGTCAGCCGAAGAAGGCAAACGCTTCTTCGAGCTGGCCTATGGCTTGCGCGAGCCGGAGCGGGCCGAGCAGCTCGGGCTCATTTATAGTCGTCTGAACAACCCGGACCTGGAGATTCTGGAAGATCGTCTTACGCTCTGGGATGATGCCGAAGAGGCGGCTGTCTTCGAGAGCGGCATGGCGGCGATCTTTGTCTCACTGCTTACGTTTCTTCGACCGGGCGACGTGGTGTTGCACAGTGAGCCGATCTACGGGGGGACCGACTACCTGATGAAGCACATCTTGCCCGAATGGGGGGTTGAGCCGGTAGGGTTCATGGCCGGTACGTCAGAAGACGAAGTGCGGGCGCTGATTGAAACAAAGGGCATCGGCGATCGGCTGCGCGTGCTCTATGTGGAAACGCCGGCTAACCCCACGAACCAACTGGTGGACCTGGAAGCGTGTGCGCGCATAGCCCGCGATTACGGCCGTTCGGATCGCCCCGTGCTGGTCATGGTGGACAATACGTTTCTGGGACCACTCTGGCAGCACCCGCTCAAGCACGGTGCCCATGTGGTACTCTATTCAGCGACAAAGTACATAGGCGGACACAGCGACGTTATTGCCGGGGCCGCCCTGGGGAGTAAGGAAATCATCAAAGCGATCAAGGCCACGCGTACCTTTACGGGATCAATGGCAGGCCCCTGGACCGGCTGGCTCCTGATGCGAAGTCTGGAGACCCTTAAAATTCGCATGGAAAAGCAGGCCCGCAATGCCCGTCGGGTGGCCGACTTTCTGGTCGAGCATCCCAAAGTGGAGCGCGTCTACTACCTGGGCCATCTGAAGGAAGACGATCCACAGTATGAGATCTTCAAACGTCAGTGCAAAAGTCCAGGCGCAATGATCTCGTTCGAGGTTCGTGGTGGTGAAGCGGAAGCGTTCCGATTTCTGAATAGCCTGCAGCTCATCAAACTGGCCGTGAGCCTGGGAAGCACCGAATCTCTGGCTGAACACCCGGCTACTATGACTCATTCCGACGTTCCTCCAGAAGAACAACGCCGTATCGGCATTCGCGAAAACCTGATCCGTCTCTCTGTCGGCATTGAACACCCCGCCGACCTCATCCTGGATCTGGAACAGGCCCTGGAGGCAGTGTAACTGAAAAAGCCCCTGCCGTCGACGGCAGGGGCTTTGCAGTTGTGCGAAAGGGGGGACTCGAACCCCCACGGCCTTGCGGCCACGAGATCCTAAGTCTCGCGCGTCTACCAGTTCCGCCACTTTCGCACATTTTCCATTCGGGAATTAAATATATTCCAGAAAAGAGAGAGGTTCCAGCCATCCGTGCAGGTAGAGCCTGGTTAGTCGTTATTTTTGAAACGGACTTTAAACAACAGCGATCTCCTATGAAGTCAGTTGTACGCTTCCTGTTACCCTTCAGCCTGGTGCTGCTTGTTGGATGTGCGACAAGTCAGCCTACTGCGACAACGCAGCCGGCGTCCCCGGTACCGGTACCGCCGCCTCCACCTACGGTACCTGAGGCTCCGCTGTCGCCCCAGGTGACCCTGGCACTGGATACCGTACGGGCTGGCCGTTTTGATAACGGTAAGATGTGGACGTTCGAGGATCCGCCGATCGATTATTTTGCGGAAGCCTATGGTTTTCGACCTGATTCGGCCTGGTTCCGAGAAGCGCGGTTGGGCGCTTTGCGCATTCCGGGCTGCTCGGCTTCGTTTGTTTCGCCCAATGGGTTGGTGATGACGAACCACCATTGCGGTCGGGAGGCTGTGGTCGCTGTCAGTCGTCCTGGAGAGAACCTGCTGGACAACGGTTTCTATGCGCGCTCCCTCGAAGAAGAACGCCACGTTGAAGATTACTATGCCGACCAACTCATCGAAATCCGCGATGTAACCGACGAGGTGTACGCCGCGCTGCAGGGGGCTGAGACGGACGCCGAACGGGCTATGGCCCGCCAGCAGGCTATGGAGACGATTGAGCAACGACTGCTGGAGGAAAAAGGGGGCGAAGAAGCCGGCTACGTCGTCGAAGTGATTTCGCTCTACAACGGGGCCAAGTACTCGGCCTACATCTTCAAGCGCTACCGTGACATGCGGCTGGTGATGGCCCCCGAGCTGCAACTGGGCTACTTTGGCGGTGATCCGGACAACTTCACCTATCCACGCTATGCGCTCGACGTGACGTTCTTCCGCATCTATGATGAAAACGGCGAGCCGCTGCGCACGCCCCATTACTTCCGCTGGAGTCGGGAAGGGGTCGAAGAAGGCGACGTGGTGTTTGTGATCGGTAATCCGGGCTCGACCAGCCGCCTGCAGACCGTTGCGCAGCTCGAATTCCGGCGCGATGTACTTGAACCTGCTATTCTACGGCTCATTCAGACGCGTATGGCTGCGCTGCAGGACTACCTGAGGGAATTGCCTGAGGGGCCGGAACGTGAGAAGATCCGTAACGAGATCTTTTCGCTCAGCAATGCCGATAAGCTCTATACCGGGCGGGTCAAGGGGTTGCGTGATCCCTATATCCTTGCCCGCCGCCGGGATGCCGAGCAGCGTTTCCGCGAGGCGCTACGCCGCGACTCGACGCTGGCTCGCACGTACGATCCGCTCTTTGAACGCATGGCCGAACTGGTCTCACAGCAACGGGAATATGCCGCCGAGCTCCAGGCTTTCCTGGCTTTTAACCCGAACAGTAGCCTCAGCAGCACGGCGATTCGCCGGGCTATCCTGGCCTATATCTATCTGAATCGTCAGCAGGCAGGCGCCTCAGGCGCGCAACTGGCCGAGCTGCGCGATGAGATCCTTGCGATAGCGGACCAGCCCAGACCGGTGCAGTGGCGCTACCTGAAGGCGCGTCTGGAGGACTTCATCCGCTATTTGGGCGAAGACAGTCGTCTAGTCAGCCAGCTCCTGCAGGGGCGCACGCCGGAGGCAGTAGCCCGTCATATCATCGAGAATACTGTGCTGAGTGATTCATCACGGACGGCGCAGGCGCTGGCAGATGGCACGCTGACCATGGAGGATCCGGCCGTCCAGCTGGTGGCGACCGTCTGGCCACGTTTTCAGGCCTTTCAGAGTGCCTGGGCGGGTATTTCGGCGCAGCAGCAAGAGATTGCCAGCCAGCTCGGGCGTGCCCGCTACGAGGTGTACGGTACGTCGGTGCCACCCGATGCTACTTTTTCGCTGCGTATTGCCGATGGCGTCGTAAAAGGGTATATGTATAATGGCACGCTGGCCCCGCCGTACACCACCTTCTATGGTCTTTATGAGCGTTACTATGCCTTTGGACCAGGCACCGATTGGGATCTGCCCGAGCGCTGGCTGCATCCGCCGGAAACGTTTGACCGCGCCACGCCACTTAACTTTGTGGCGACGGCCGATATCATCGGCGGCAACTCGGGATCGCCAGTGATTAACCCGAAGCTGGAAGTGGTCGGACTTATTTTCGACGGCAACATCGAAAGTCTGCCGGCCGACTACATCTATATGCCCGATCGCGGAATGCGGGCCGTGGCCGTTGATGTGCGGGGTATTCTGGAAGCGTTAGACGAGATCTATGACGCTGATCGGCTGGTACTGGAGTTGACAACGGGCCGGCTGGTGCGCTCCGAGGAGGAAGCCGATGCGCTGATGAACCAGGGAGACGGACAATGATACGTTGCCGCTGGATTGCCGGAGGGATCCTGGCGCTGGGGGTGCTGAGCCTACGGTGTGCCGGACCGCGTGAAACGGCCCGGCTGGCCGATGTGCCGCCGCTTGTGACTGAAGCCGAAACTACAGCAGTCAGACAAGCAGCGACGCTGCCCCTCCGCTCGGCAATTGACACCGTGCGGGCTGGACGGTTCGACACCGGCCGGCTCTGGACCTTTGAGAATCCGCCCCTGGACTACTGGGAAACGACCTATGGTTTTCGCCCCGATTCAGCCTGGTTGGTGCATGCGCAGCGAGGAGTGCTCCGGCTGGTTTTTGAAAGCGGGCGTTGTTCCGGCGCCTTCGTTTCGCCGCATGGCCTGGTTGTAACAAATCATCATTGTACCTGGGAAAGCCTGGACCTGATCGACCGACCGGGCGAGGCGTTGCTGGAGGAGGGTTTCTATGCCGACTCGCTGCAGGAAGAACGACGCTTGCCGGGCCTGTATGCTGAGCAGCTCCTGGAAGCACGCGACGTCACGGAGCAGATCGTGCGTGGCCTGGAGGAAATCCGCGACGATGTGGAGCGCGAGCGCCTGCGCAACCGCCGCCTGGAGCGGCTCAAACAGCAGCTCGAAGCGGAGGTTCGGGACCGCGACACAACACTGCACGTGGAAATTGTACCGCTCTATCATGGCGCCCGCTATACCGCCTATATCTGGCGGCGCTACCATGACGTGCGCCTGGTCATGACGCCTGAGCTGCGTGTTGGCTACTTCGGGGGGGATTTCGATAATTTTACGTATCCACGTTATAGCCTGGACGTCAGCTTCCTGCGCATCTACGGGGCCGACGGGCAGCCGCTGAAAAGTCCCTGGTATTTCCGCTGGAGTACTGAAGGAGCCCGACGGGGGCAGCTCGTCTTTGCTGTGGGCAATCCCGGTGCTACCCAGCGTCATCTGACCGTGAGCCAGCTCGAATTCGAACGCGACTATACGCTGCCGCAACGGCTCAGACTGCTGGAGCGCCGGGCACAGATTCTGGAGCGCTACATCCGCCAGCAACCCGATTCGGCCAACATCTACGGGCTGCGTAGCGTGTACTTTGCCCTGAAAAACATGATCAAGGCAACGAAGGGGCAGCTACAGGGATTGCGGGATCCGTACCTACTGGCCCGTAAGCGGGCGGCCGAGCAGGCGCTGCGTGACCGTATGATGGCCAACGACTCGCTACGCAATTCCTTTGGTAACGTATTTATGCAACTCGAAGCGCTGCAGCGTAGCAAAGCAGCGGCTGCACCACAGACGGCTGCCTTTCAGTTTTTTGGTACAAGCACCCTCCTGAGCTCACATATCTTGCTGCGTGCCCTTTTTGGCTATGCACACGACCTGATGCGTCAGCGCGGAATTGTGGGCGCTCGACTGGAAAGGTTGCGTCAGGAGGCGCTTAGAATCCGAGACTGGCC
Organism: Rhodothermus sp.; assembly: GCA_026989375.1. Classification (GTDB taxonomy): domain Bacteria; phylum Bacteroidota; class Rhodothermia; order Rhodothermales; family Rhodothermaceae; genus Rhodothermus. The sequence goes on along the minus strand of JALSJJ010000168.1, from coordinate 44,851 downwards.
GGACTCGGTCGAGGTAGGCTACATCACAGCCCGACTGGAAGAATTGCACGATTACCTGGGATCGCAGCATCCGAGTGTGCAACGGCTACTGGGGGACCGATCACCTGCTGACGTTGCCCGTGATCTGGTGGCGCGTACCGCGCTGAAAGACTCGGTAGCCTTTGCGCGGTTGCTGCGCGAAGGATATCTGAACAGTGGCGATGCATCGGTTCCGGTGATCGAAGTGCTGGGTCCCCTGTACTTTACGCTCGGTCAGCAGCTCGATCAGTTTGAAGCCCGCGAGCGCTTTCTGAATGCCCGGCTGGCGGCTCTACGATTTGCCGTTTACGGTCGAACGGTACCGCCCGATGGCACCGGCACGCTTCGCATTGCCGATGGCCGTGTTGAAGGCTATTCGTACAACGGAACGCAGGCGCCACCCTTCACCACATTCTTCGGCATGTATGATCGTTTTTACAGCTTTCGTGGGCGAAGTAGCTGGACCCTGCCGGCCCGATGGTTGACGCCAGACAAGGCGTTTGAGCGGACTACCCCGCTCAATCTGGTGGCCAGCACCGACATTGCGGGAGGCAGCTCCGGTTCGGCGTTGATCGACCAGCATCTGCAATTAGTCGGGGTGGTTTTCGACAGCAACATTGAAGGCCTGGCAGGCACCTACATCTACATGCCCGATCGTGGAATGCGTGCTGTGGCCGTCGATAGCCGAGGCGTGCTTGAAGCGCTGCGCGACCTTTACCATGCCGACCGGCTGGTGGTAGAGCTGACGACCGGTGCGTTGGTACCTGAAGACACGGCCGTTGGGACAGCTATGGCTCGGGACATGGAGTAGCGTGGGGGGCCAGCAGGGTAACGATCATGGGGGTTACGTCCCGCAGGTCACGGGCATGGCGAAAGGCCATGGCCCCGCGTCCATAGGCGATGAGCGGCACCGGGTTGCGTGTATGCGTGCGCACGCGCAGGTCTTCCAGGTTGCCGTGATCGCTGGTGATGAGGAGCAGATAGCGGGCAGGATTGAGCAGCGAAAGCAGTTCTGTGAAGAATCGATCCAGTGAGGCCAGTACCTGCCGGGCCTGGTTCAGATCCTGGCTGTGACCGGCATAGTCTGTCAGAAAGTATTCGAAAAAGGTAAAGTCATACTGCTGAGCCAGTCTGATCAGGTTGTAGGCAGCGCTGGTTTCGTCAAGCGGGGTAACCGGAAAGCCGGCTTCGTGCAGGCGTTGGCCTGTCAGATCAGCGGCAAGGGCTTCGCCACGGGCCAGATCGTCCAGCGTCCGGAGTCGGACGCCGGTCTCCTGACAGCAACGGGTAGTGACACTCCAGCGATTGCGTTGCCGGGCCTGTTCGAAGAAGGGAGGTGGGTAAGCGTTGGCGAGTGCTACGGAACGACCGTAGTCTTTCAGCCGGCGAAAGATGTTGTAGCGGGCCAACACGGAACGGGTCCGGGAATGCGCATAGGGGCCGTAGTGGCGGCCTGCAATGCGTGGTGCGTTAAAGCCTGTCAGCAGAGCGGTCTGTCCGGTGCCGCTCTGTGGTAGGCCGGGTAGGCCCAGGGTGGTGTCCAGTGCGCGGAATACATGGTGTGGCCTGCAGAAGCAATGGATCTGGCTTGTCCAGGACTGGCCGCAGGTGAGTTGTGCCAGGCCAGACCAGGCGTCTGCCAGCGGATTGTGCCGATGCGGTTCCCCCAGCCCTACCCCGTCCAGAAAGATGAACAGCACGCGTGGAAGCACCATGGGCTTCAGTTGCTCGGAGAGGGGTGGCGAGCCGCTTCCACCACCCACTCGAAGTCGACCGATTCCCGAATGGGGTGTACTTCTGGGATGGTGCGTGTGCTGATGCCAAAGACCGACCGGTGGGCCTGCACAGCCCAGTCAAGGGCGATCTGTTCGGGCGTATCCGGACGAGGTTCTATGAAGACCGTTGCCCGGCTCAGGGCTGTCTGAATAAAAGCGCGCTGCCGGTCTCGGCGTTCGTTTGGCCGCAGTTCCATGAGAAAAGGGGAGAGCAACAGGCCGCCGGCCCGTAAGGTGGCAGTGGCCACAGGACGCATGGGGGGGAGGAGTTGGGCCAAGCCGGTGTGAGCGATCATGATAGCCGGGTGAGAACGAGGCGCGTTATGGCAGAGCTTTTGTAGAGCTACGTCGAAGCCGGAGAGAGCGCCGGTGATCGGGATGCAGCCAGCTTTAACCAGGTGCAGCGTTAGCTCCTGGACTCGTTCGTAGGCGGCCTCAGAGATAGGCGGTCGTGCCAGCAGTGCCACAGTGGGTTGTTTCAGGAGCTCCAGATTGCCATAGGCAAAGAGCAGAAAAGGGCGCTGATGTGGAGGCAGGGCTTCCAGTGAAGCAGGCCATGCTTCGTCGTGCGGCGTCAGCACCTGTACCCGTCTGGTGATCAGACTGGTCAGTTCGGTGCTGGTCCGCGTGAGTAGCTGACGCATGAAGGAAACATTGAAGAGCTGAGCCAGCAGACGCGTAACCTCAGGACGATTGCCCAGATGGGCCTGAAGGGCCTCTGGAGTGTAGGCATAAAGGGCTTCAGGACTATCTATGTGGCGTACAAGCCACCCTCCTGTCGCCCAGTCGTTGGGCGACAACCGCGCAATCGCCAGGGCAAAGAGGGTAGCGGCCGTCACGGGATCGATACAGGCAGACTATTAAGAAAGTAACAGGTTAAGGTCTGGAAAGCAATCCATTATTTTATACTTTCTCTCAGTATCGTCGATATCTGTTACAGAATAAAAAAGATGTATCGGGAAAGAATGGCATTTATGCGTCGCTGGTGGTCCTCGTGGAAGGAGCGGTCCAGATCGCAGGGGGACTGGGCGCTGGTGCTCAGTGGGGGCGGAGCGCGTTCGGCATACCAGGCCGGCGTCTTGCGGTACATTGCCGAAGCGTTTCCGGACCGTGCCTTTACGATTCTGACCGGAGTTTCAGCCGGAGCTATCAACGCGGCCCAACTGGCAAATCATACCGGTACGTTTCCAGAGGCCGCCGTACGCCTGGTGCAGACCTGGCAGGCCGTTCGTCTTGAGGATGTAATGGAGCCGGAGTCGCGCTGGAAGGTGCTACGCACCCTGCTGCGGCGCGCGCGGTCGAATGGTGAGCAACCCCTTCCAGAAGACACGCTGCGTGGTCTGGTGGATAACGCACCGCTGCGGGCTTTTCTAAAACGGCACCTGCAGACGACCGATGGGCGGTTGCACGGCGTGGCCTTCAACCTGAAACGAGGCACGCTGCGTGCCTTTGCCGTTACTACGACCAACTACTCGACAGGCCAGTCGGTTACCTGGGTGGAAGGGCGCAATATTGAAGACTGGGAACGGCCTGACCGTCGGGGTGTGCGAACCGCGTTGACCATTGAGCATATCCTGGCGTCGGCGGCCCTGCCGCTGGTGTTCCCGGCTATCCGACTGGGCAATGCCTGGTACGGAGATGGCGGGATCAGTCTGCTAACGCCGCTGGCACCGGCCATTCACCTGGGCGCCAACGCTATTCTGGCTATCTCGACGCGCTACAAACGCAGCCAGGAAGAAGGCGATGCGCACGACGTAGCTGGTTATCCACCGGCTGCGCAGATTCTTGGCTTGATGCTCAATGCGATTTTCCTGGACACACTCGACCAGGATGCGGCCATGTTGACCCGCATCAATCGGCTTGTAGAAAAACTGCCACCCCATCGGCGCAACGGGCTTCGCCCGATTCGTCTGCTGATCTTGCGGCCTTCGGTGGACCTGGGTAAGCTGGCCGCTAACTATCGGCCTCCTGTTAAAGGCGCCTTGCGTTTTCTTACCTGGGGGTTAGGCGCTACCGAGACGAAGACACCCGACTCGCTCAGTATGATGCTGTTCGATCCGGACTATATCGCCCAGCTCCTGGAGATTGGCTACGAAGATGCCCGCCGCCAGCATGATCGCATCGCGGCCTTTCTGCAAGGCGCACCGCGGCGCCCACCGGGCAACGGTCATCCACAGACGACCTCGACAATCAGCGGTGCGAAAGCACCACCCGCAGCCCAATAAAAGCGGGTGGTGGGGGAGGCACCGCTTTTGTTCTCGGATCACGCACCGTGACCGCCGACGCACCGGCAGGCGCCAGACGACCGTCTTTACCTATCGCCCATTCAGCTACATTGCCGTCCAGATCATACAGCAACGGAGCATCCGGGTCCCTGGCGTTGCCTGGGGGGCGCGAACCAACCGGTAGCAGTAGCTCATCCGGTCGAAAGTCAGCCAGTATGTCTGCCAGCTGCCGACGCTCGTCTGGATTTGGCGAGTAGCCCAACCAGTAGGCCAGGGTATTTTCTGAAGGACCGGCTTTTTGCTGAAGCATTTCCAGCTCGTCTCGGGTAGGTAGGCGATAGGGTTTCCCGGTCTGGCGGCGGAGCCAGACGACATAAGCACGCGCTTCCTCAGCCGTGATGCCACTGGCCGGATAGTTTTCGGTACCGGGCGGTACAGGGTAGTCCGGCTTGAAAGCACGAAACTGTGCCCGCGTGATTTCAAAACGGCTGACCTGCAGGGTGTCGTTGACCCGTACCATTTCCGGAAGCAATAGGCCATGCTGCTCAATGCCGTAGTGGCCGTTGGCCGTCCGGGCAATCTGACGGGCCCGTAGCTGGAGTGCCAGCGGGGCATTTTCGGGAAGCACGCGCCGGCGCAGGCGCTCGGCCATCGAGGTGCGGCCGAACAGGTAGGTGTCGGCCCAGGCCAGATCTTCTTCCATCTTGCGCTTCTGATGAGAAGGACGTCGAAAGCTGTGCGGCTCGTCAGGGTACAGAATGAAACGCACCGGTGCTTTCCCAAGCTGCTGAAGTGCCCGATAGTGCTGCCAGCCCTGTTCGGTAGGCACAGCCGTATCCCGATCGCCGAAATGAATCAGCGTAGGCGTAACAACGCGGTGTAGCCGAAAGAGGGGGCTTTTGGCAATGTAATGGTCCAGGCGCTCCCAAGGCGGCCCGCCGAAGTATGAGTCGTCGAAGCGCACCCCAAAAGCGCAGTTGCCATAGTCCGAGATCCAGTTTACATCACCTGCGCCTGGCATGGCCACCTTGAAGCGCTCTGGATATTCGACGGTCAGCGCGATGGTCAGAATGGCGCCGTTGGACCAGCCCATGACTCCCAGTGAATCGGGATCCACCAGCCCCTGATCGACCAGATACTCGATGCCTTTGATGATATCGGGCAGCTCCAGCTCGTAATAGCGACCTTTGATGGACTCGACGAAAGCCAGGCCGTGGTGCCCGCTGCCATGATAATTAGGACGTAGCACAAAGGCGCCGCGTTGAGCCCAGAGAGGTGGATAGACGGTCCAGTCGGCTCGCCAGGCGTCCAGATCGACACCGCTCGGACCGCCGTGGATGACCACCATCAGGGGATGACGACGGCCCGGTTGGTAGTTGAAGGGGTAGTAGAGGATGCCATTGATCGTATCACCCTCAGCGCCTTCCCAGTAAATTACTTCCGCGCGAGGAATAGGGTAATCCTTGAGATAGGTGTTCAGACGCACAAAGGGACGGACGTTATGCAGACGGCCGCGCTGATAGGTTCCGACCAGGTACTGGGGCAGCGAGTCGGCTCGGGAGTACACAAAAGCCATGGTGTGGCCGTCAGGGCCGATGCGGATTGAGGTGCTGTGGCGCAGTCGTTCGTCCGAAACGGAATGAGCACGCCATCCATTGGCGGTCTTTTCGTAAAAGCGAGGTTCCATGCGGGGGCCGGCCGCAAGCTGCACGTGTAGGCCGCCTGCAGCCACCTGATAGCCCCCATAGCCGACGCCGGCCTCCCAGTCGAGCGGTACCTCGGTATAGGTGCGCCGGGCGACGTCAAAGTAGTAAAGCTTTGTAATGCCCGCTCCCTCGTTTTCTGGATCTGAAGCAAATTCATCACTTGCGTAGAAACCGGCACCGTCGCGTGTCCACATAAAACGGCCCGGATCAAAATACTGCTTGGCGAAAATCTCGACGGTTTCGTTTCGCTCGAGGTCCAGCAAGTACTGGCGGGGCTGATGCCGTGCGTCGGCATCAACCGGGTGGGGATCAATGCTATAGACGATGTAACGCCCGGTAGGATCAACAGCAAATTCCAGGATCTCCCCTTCATTTTCTGTCAGACGCTCGATTTTCTTTGAGCCGAGGGCAATGCGGAAAAGGCGAACCGGATAGAACTCCGTGGTGTCTTCGATGGCCTGTGCGTCATCTTTCTGTTTTTTGCGCTGCTGTTCATCGTAGGTGGGCGTTTCGCGGGCGGCAAAGATCAGCCGCGTACTGTCGAACCAGGCAAAGTCCTGCACCGAAACGTCCAGCTCGGTCAGGCGGTAGGGTTCGCCGCCGAAGGTGTCGAGCAGCCAGAGCTGATTGCCCACAGCGCTATCGTCGTCCCCAGTTTTGCGGGACGAAAGAAAAGCAATATAGCGGCCATCCGGACTCCAGCGCGGATTGCGGTTGTTGCCGCTGCGGGTGAGCTGCACGGTCAGCGGCAAACCGTCGGCGCCTTTCCGGTTCAGGTAGGTCAGAAACAGGTCGGTCTCAAAACGATCTTTGTCGAAGTTGGCCTTGCGTCGTACCCAGACGATGCGCTGACCTTCAGGGGCAATTTCCAACTCGATGAGCGTTTCCTGACGCAGAATGTCTTTGACGGTCCAGGGGCGTCCGGACTGTGCCCGGACGCAGACAGTAAGCAGCAGAAGGATCAGCCCGGCGCTGATTCGTTGCATCATCGCTACAACGTGTTTTTTCGTTGGGACGACTGCTTAATCTACAAACGCAATGGCTTCGATGGTGTGAAGTAGCTGGCGGCACAGGTGCAAAAAAAAGGCTTTTTCGTCGAAGCGTGCACCTGGCCCCAGGTGCACGCCGACCTGTCGCAGGTGATCGACGGGTAGCGTGCCCGAAAAGTGGCCCCATCGGGCGCTCCGGACCGATACATAGCCGTCGTTGAGGCCTTCGTGTCGATAGATATAGCGGGCCAGAGGGGCAATACAGGGGGTGATGGGGATCGTAGTACCCGGACCAGCCATGCCGGCCCATGAAAAACAGGGAACGTTCGGGTGATCGGGCACTTCCGGGTTGAATACTTCGGTGACATAGGCAGGAGTCAACTGGGCAACGGCTTCCAGCAGGGCAGCCGGCTCGTCGGGGAGGAACAGGTGGCTGAGGTGTCGGGCCAGATGCTCCATCCAGCGCCGCATGAAGGCAGGACGCTCCAGCACGAGCTGCGCCAGCGAGGTACCCCGATGGGGGGTGGCGATCGTGGTCAGCGAGGCAACATGCTGGTAGCCGTCAAGGCGTGAGATCAAGTAGCGGGCATCCAACCCGCCCATGGAGTGCGCAATCAGATGGACTTTGGGGGCGCGCGTTTCGTGGAGCACGGCCAGCAGCAACCGGCGCCATCGCTCAGCCCGTTGGGCGATGGGGGCATAGGGGGCTACGTTGGGAGCATAGGCCCGAATGCCGTACTGCCGCAGGTGTTCGGCAATGGGATGCAACTGGCTTTTGCGCCAGGGTTGTGCCAGCGCACCCAGACCGTGCATCAGCAGTACCGGGTAGCGCAGGGGGATGACCGGAGGCTCGGGAAAAGTCGGCGCCTGGAGTCGGATTCGTGCCACAGCCATAGAACGCTTTTTTCCCCGTACGCTGAGCTATGGGGTAACATAGCGAACGCGGAGAAAATAAACACATCGCCCGGATTGCTACGGCCGGGCCTGTTGGTGGGATAGCGTAGGCCTTCGCACGTTGGCGCGTTGTCGGATGAGCTTCCGATTACTTCGTTATGAAAGGGGCAAATTGGTTGTTTTGATAGCGAAAAGCCAGCGCTGTGCCGCAGAAAGCTTTCAGGTAGCTACGTCGCAACGGCCCTGGGTCATTTGGGAGGCAAGGAGAACAATCGCGGTGTAACGATTGGCATTTGCCATAACTTCTGGGCGGCTTACTCCGCAAAAAGGCTTTCGTGGCCTGTTGGCAGTCAGCTTGTGCACAGCAGTTATCGTGGCAGGTGAGAAGGCTACAATACCAGGTGTGGGGTGTGCTCAAACTCAAGGCGGTGGGCTATGCGATTACCTGGGAGCTATGAATAGCCATGGGGCGAATGGCTGGACCTGGCCCGGTCCAATCGTCTATCGAGCAGTACGGCGGAGCGATATATAGTGGCTTCAGGAGGCTAAGATTCCGGGGAAGTGTCTGCCTGTACGATTCGGGTTAATGTAGCAACCAGAGTAGCAGCGCGACGGCGAGTGGCACACGCAGGTTGTCGTTGAGCGGAAGTGGCAGCGCTTCCAGCAACGTGGCCAGCAGCGCAGCCAGCACGCCATGGGTGGAAGGCACAGGAAAAAACCGAACGGTGAGCAGGGCGGCTCCGAAAAAAGCAAGTGAGCCTTCGAGGGTGCGACGGCTGCCAGGCCAGCAATGGCGGCCAAAACGGCGTCCTATAATGGCTGCTACTGCGTCACCCACCATGAAGAGGGCAAAGGCGGTAGCAGCCAGCGACAGGGGGAACAGCGTAGCCAGCAAAGCACTGGAGAGCAGCACCCACGTGGCACCGTTGATGGCGAGCGGACCCCCGGCGGGCGGTAGTTCCTCGGGCCGCATCATGTAACCAAAAAGCTTTCGGATCACGCGATGAAACGTCGGCCAGCGGGCGCGCAGTACGTCGGCTCCAAGAGCAGCCAATGCCAGCGGCCAGAGTACGGCCAGTGCCGTCGGACGGGGGACGTGCAACATGCCGATTGGAATGATCAACGCCAGCAGATGCAGCGCTTTGCGAAGCAGCTCACCTCGATAGGACAGAGCGGCGGTCTTCGGGATTTCCGTCATACCCGTTGCTGCAGACATTATGGCCGATCAACGAAGCGTATGGTCTTCGGTTCGGATTTAACGAAAAGGGAACTCAGCACACCGCTTTTCGATAGGCTCAGCGCTTTTACTGCATGGCGATCGGACAGATTCCATGGAAAACTTTCCTCCGCTTCAGAACGATCTGCTGCTCCGCGCAGCACGACGTGAGCCAGTCGAACGCACCCCTGTCTGGATAATGCGCCAGGCCGGGCGTTACCTGCCTGAGTACCGAGCGCTTCGGGCTGACGAAGCCTTTTTTGAGGTGGTGCGCACGCCGGAACTGGCCACCGAGGTGACGTTGCAACCCCTTCGACGCTTTCCACTTGATGCCGCCATCATTTTTTCCGACATCCTGGTGGTGCCGCAGGCGCTGGGATTGCGCGTGGAGATGATTCCCGGACGGGGACCGTACTTTCCGGATCCGCTGCGAACCGTGGAAGACCTGCGGCGACTTCGGCGGCCGGAGGTGCGCGAAGCCCTGTATTATATGCTGGAAGCCATCACAATGACGCGGAAGGCGCTGGCCGGCCGCGTACCCCTTATCGGCTTTTGCGGGGCCCCCTGGACGCTCATGGCCTACATGGTCGAAGGTGGCGGCAGTAAAACGTTCGCTCGTGCCAAAGGCTGGCTCTATCGACAGCCCGAAGCCAGCCATCGGCTGCTGACGCTGCTGACCGATGTACTCGTGGAGTTTCTGGTCGCGCAGATTGACGCCGGCGCCCAGGTGGTGCAGGTATTTGATTCCTGGGCCGGCGTGCTGAGCCCGGACCTTTTCCGCACGTTTGCGCTGCCCTACCTTCAGCGCCTTGGCCAGGAAGTTGGCAAAGCACGACCCGAGGTGCCGCGCATTGTGTTCGCCCGAGGAGCTCATGCGGCGCTGGCCGAGCTGGCTGAGGCCGGTTACGACGTCGTAGGACTCGACTGGACCATTGATCCCCGACAGGCCCGAAAGCTTACCGGTGGACACGTGGCCCTGCAGGGCAACCTGGATCCCTGTGCCCTGTATGCCGAACCCGCAACGATCCGCCGGTTAACTCATCGGATGCTCGAAGCCTTCGGACCGCGTGGACACATTGCCAACCTGGGTCACGGTCTGCATCCCGACCATAACCCGGACCACGTGCGTGCCTTCGTGGAGGCCGTGCACGACTATGTGCCGGTCACGTCCGAATGAGCGGCAGGCAGGAGCGGGCAATATCTCATGCCTGTTGAGGCGTCCGGCCTCAGGTGCGGCCGGCAGGTGCTGAATGAAAGTGGGAATGCCAAACGAGCAGGACCGCGCTAACCGGGTAGCTCGGGGGAGCGTCCGCATGTCGGCAGTATCGACCGGCAACGCAGTACATCGTTCGCTTACGCGTCCGTTCACGTGAGGTGTGGGGCAGGGGGCGTCAGCTCCCTAAAATGTTTCAGAAACAAAAAAGCGTGCAATAAATTGTCCCGGACGACATTCCCATGCAACGCTCGTTTGGAGATCGGTACTGGTGGTATAGCGAACCGCCTGACACAACAAACAGGGGAAGTTTGCGTGGGAGGTGAACAAACGGCAGAAGGGAGGCAAAACGACGCGATGCTGGAAATCGCAGAATTGCCGGTGCTTTATCTGGACAATCACCTGCTGGTAGTCAATAAACCTCCCGGATTGCGTAGTCAGGGCGATCGCAGCGGTGCGCCCACTGTACTTTCGCTGGGCAAAGCGCTGATCAAGGAGCGCTTCAACAAGCCAGGCAATGTCTATCTGGGGCTGGTACACCGGCTGGACACGCCGGTGTCTGGAGTTATGGTGCTGGCCCGCACTTCGAAGGCAGCAGCCCGGTTAATGCAGCAGTTTCGGGAGCGCACTGTGGAGAAAGTGTACCTGGCGCTTGTAGAGGGGATGCTGGAGGGGCAGGGAATCTGGGAGGATTTTATTGCGCCGGCCCGTGACCACATGCGCCTGGTGCCTGAGGACCATCCCTGGGGTAAACGGGCCGTGCTACACTGGCAGGCCCTGATGACACGTAACGGACTGACGCTGATGCACCTGGTGCCTGAAACCGGCCGTAAGCATCAGATTCGGGTGCAACTGGCCTTTCGCGGGTATCCCATCCTGGGAGATCGGCGCTATCGGGCGCGCCGGTGGCTGGCTCCTGGCCAGATTGCGTTACATGCCTGGAAACTGTCGATTACGCACCCGACCCGTCGTGAGCGCATGGGCTGGACGGCTCCGGCTCCTTCATCCTGGGACGAAGCGTTTCGGGTGCAGGTGAATCGACTGCTGGCTTATCTGGAAGCTGCCGGCCCGGAGGGCATTCGGTAGCCTGCTACGGATTCGGCACAGAGGGCTGGAGCAGGTACCACGCAGACCTCTTCGTCGCGGAATGGATCGACGACAATAGGAATGTGCTGGTAGGTCTCAAATCGGCCGGCCCCGCGCTGAAACTGTCGCCCGATCGCTTTACACAGCCGGCGATAGGCCGTGCGTCCTACCAGAATATAGCGGGCCTCGTAGCCGGCTTCCTGCAACTGTCGCAGGCTGTCGTGAATGAATGGCAGCATTTCCTCGTCGTTCGGCGTATATTCCAGAACCGTCATAAGCCCCAACCTGTGTCGTTGCGTTATGCTGGATGATCATGCTCGCGTCAATCGGCTACGCGAAGAGCCGCGCACCGATATTCCCATGGCGCATCGCGTGCGGCGCTTTGTGGAAGCGCTGCAGCTGCATATCTGCAAGGCTATAGAAGACGTTGACGGCGCTGCCCAGTTTCGGCGAGATTCCTGGAATTATCGCGAAGGCGGTGGAGGATTAACCTGTGTGCTGGAGAACGGGGCCGTCTTTGAGAAAGCCGGTGTCAATACGTCGGCGATATGGGGGCGGCTGTCTGAGCGGGCTGCCCGGGCCATTGGTGTGCAACCGGCGCCGTTTTTTGCTACAGGACTTTCCCTGGTCATTCATCCCCGCTCGCCTTACGTTCCCAGTGTCCACGCCAACTTCCGCTATTTTGCGCTGGGAGAAGATCTCTTTCACCCGGAGGATCAATGGTTTGGCGGAGGGGCCGATTTGACCCCTTACTATCCTTTTCTGGAAGATGTGCAACACTTCCATCGGGTCTGGAAGGAGGTGTGCGATCGGCATCCAGGTGTGGCTGACTATGCGCGTTTCAAGGCCGCCTGTGATGCTTATTTCTACCTGCCCCATCGTGGCGAAATGCGCGGAGTAGGTGGCATTTTCTACGACTACCTGCGCGACGATCCCGAAGGAGCGTTCTTTTTTACACGGGAGGCCGGACGTGCTTTCCTGCGTTCGTATCTGCCGATCGTCGAGCGTCGCAAGGACATGCCCTATGGTGAGCGGGAGCGGCACTTCCAGCTCCTGCGACGGGGCCGTTACGTGGAGTTCAATCTGATTTACGATCGGGGCACCCGTTTTGGCCTGGAGTCAGACGGCCGTGCTGAGAGCATTTTGATGAGCCTTCCCCCTGAAGTGCGCTGGCAGTACGACTGGCGTCCGATGCCTGGATCTCCCGAAGAGGCTGCGCTCTGGTTCTTCCAGCCCCGCGACTGGCTGAGTCTGAAAGCCTCCGATGTACCATCGGTTACTGTGGGCCGCCGTGAAGCGTCGCGTGATGCGTAACGTGGACAGCGACAATGCACGGCCGATAGACAAGCCTGAAGCTGACCACAGCGTCCCAAAGGAAATCCGTCGGTGACATCCTGGTTCGGGCGCAGTGATTCAGCGAAAGGAGCATCTTTGAAATCTCTGCGCGTCGTGGCAGCTATTAACAATTTGGTGACGATTTGCTAACTTATGACTGGTTGGCTGAGTGGAGGAGTCAACGTGCCGGTTTGGGGCTATCGCTTTCTTGTACCGAAGATGCCATGAGGGGGATGACTGCAGTGCAACGTGCCTGGCGCACCCCAGAAATTGAAGAACTGACCAATCGATATATTATTCATCCATTAAGCTGGGCACTGGTGCAGCGTCTGGCACGATGGGGGGTGCATCCTAATACAGTTTCTCTGGTAGGGCTGGCGATGGGGGCTGGTGCGGCAGTGGCTTACTACCACTATACCTCCTGGGTAGCCAGTGTGTTGGGGTTTTTACTGATGGTGGGATGGCATGTTATGGACGGTGCCGACGGACAGCTGGCCCGGCTTACCGGACGCACTTCAGAGATTGGCAAAGTACTCGATGGACTCTGTGACCACGGCACCTTTGTCCTGATCTACATCAGCCTGGCACTGGCCACTTATCCGGGGGTTGGATGGATTGCCTGGGTGCTGGCGGTATCGGCCGGAATCAGTCACATTATCCAGGCCAGCACCTACGAGTTTCAGCGCCAGGCCTACGATTACTGGGTCCATAATAAGCAGCAGGCAAAGCCGGTTACGCCGGAAGCCTTTCAGGAAACGCTGGCGCAGAAGCAGGGCCTGGCTCGGTGGATGGGACGGCTGTATCTGGTTTATCTGCGCGTGCAGTACGGTGTGGGAGCGGCTGATCCCGCCCTGATGCAGTTGCTGGAAAAAGCGCTGGAGCGGCTCTCATATCCGGAGAAAGTACGGCAGATGTATCGCTTTGTACATCGGCCTCTGGTGCGTCGCTGGGCTGTAATGAGTTCAAATTATCGCACGCTGGCCATTTTTGTGGCCTGCCTCTATGGTAGGCCGCTGGCTTTTTTTATGTTTGAGCTGATAGGACTCAACCTGATCTATCTGCTGCTCATTATTCAGCAGCGTTTACGGAACCGTCGATTCCGATTGTGGTTGCGCCGCCAGTTGGAAGCGAAGCCGGCGGATGCCTGGCTATCAAGGTAATGTAATTCACCATCCTGAAAGTGGAGTTGTCTATGAGCGAAGCTGTCTCGATTGCGCCTCCAGAAGGCAAATTGCTGGTGCTGACGCCCGGACTGGGCGCGGTTGCTACCACGTTCATGGCAGGAGTTGAAGCAATTCGGCAGGGACGTGCGCGCCCCTATGGATCGCTGACGCAGATGCAAACGATTCGACTGGGACGTCGCTCGGCCGGACGCAACCCGCTGATCAAAGAGTTTTTACCTTTGGCCGAGCTCAATGATCTGGTTTTCGGGGCCTGGGACATCTTCCCGGATGATGCCTACGAGGCAGCCCTACGTGCCCGGGTGCTCGAACTTCGCGACCTGAAGCCGCTGGAGGACTTTCTGCGCACCATTCGTCCTATGCCGGCTGCTTTCGATCGGCAATACGTGCGCCGACTTGACGGGCCGAATGTCAAAAAAGCCCGCACAAAGAAGGAGCTGGCCGAAATGCTGCGCGAAGACATCCGGGATACGATCGAGAAAACAGGAGCCAGCCGGGCGGTCATGATCTGGTGCGGCTCGACGGAGGTGTACACGCGTCCGTCCGATTGCCATCGCTCAATCGAGGCTTTCGAGGCGGGAATGGCAGCTAATGATCCTTCCATCACGCCTTCTCAGTTGTATGCCTATGCGGCCATCATGGAGGGCGTGCCCTATGCAAACGGAGCCCCGAACCTCTCGGCCGATGTACCTGCCCTGGAACAGTTGGCTGAGGCGAAAGGAGTGCCAATTGCTGGAAAGGATTTCAAAACGGGCCAGACTATGCTCAAGACCGCCCTGGCGCCTGCTTTCAAGGTGCGCATGCTGGGCGTGCGCGGCTGGTTCTCGACAAACATTCTGGGGAATCGAGATGGCGAGGTGCTGGACGACATCGATAGCTTTCGGGCTAAAGAGGTGACCAAAGCAGGGGTGCTCGACACCATCCTGCAACCCGACCTGTACCCGGAGCTCTACAGCGACCTCTATCACAAGGTACGCATTAATTTCTATCCGCCACGCGGTGATGCCAAAGAGAGCTGGGACAACATCGACATCTTCGGCTGGATGGGATACCCGATGCAGATCAAGGTGAACTTCCTGTGTCGGGATTCGATCCTGGCTGCTCCTATTGTGCTGGATCTGGCCCTGTTTCTGGACCTGGCTGCTCGGGCTGGCCTGAAAGGCATTCAGGAATGGCTGTCGTTCTATTTCAAGAGTCCGCATGTCCAGGAAGGGCATGTACCCGAGCATGACCTGTTCATTCAGCACATTCGTCTGAAAAATACCTTGCGTGTGCTGGGCGGTGAGTCGCCCATTACGCATCTTTCCGAAGAGTTTGAGCTTTACGAGAATCTGAAATGACATCAGATGGCACAGGACCCCGGACGGGCATTGTGCTGGCGGCTGGTCTGGGCTCGCGGCTGGCCGGTGCCCGTCCGGGATTTCGGCTAAAGCCGCTTACCCCGGTGGCCGGCATGCCACTGATTCTGCGTACGTTGCGCAGCGTGGCCCTGGCCGGTTGTAAGGAGGTAGTCATTGTCGTGGGCTATCACGGAGAAGAAGTGCGCGAAGCGGTAACGCAACACTACAGCGGACCACTTCGCGTGCATTTTGCTCATAATCCGCATTACGAGTTGCAAAACGGCCTTTCTGTACTGGCGGCACGGCCGTATGTGCGCCAGGAACCGTTTCTGCTAACCATGGCCGACCATGTGCTGGGAGATGAGCTCATGGCGCTGGTGCGCACGCATCGGCCGCCCGAAGATGGGGCTACGCTGCTGGTCGACTACCGCGTTGATCAGATCTTTGACCTGGACGACGCCACCAAGGTGCACGTTGAGGATGGCTGGATCGTTGATATTGGCAAGCACCTGAACGACTTCAATGCCATCGATACAGGTGTTTTTGTGTGCACCTTTGCGTTGATGGAGGCGCTGGAAGCTGTCTATCGGGAACAGGGCGATGCGTCGTTGTCCGACGGCGTACGGCGGCTGGCCCGGGTGCGCCGCATGGCTGCGCTCGACATCGGCGATGGCTTCTGGCAGGATGTGGATACGCCTGAGATGCTTGCGTATGCTGAACGTCGCTTGCTGGAACTGGCCCGCTCACCCGTTCAACCATAGGAAAAAACGAAAGCATTTCCGGGCCCTATCTGCGCTTGGAGTTCGCTATCGCCCGGGGAATCCTGCCACCTACGCAATGGTTGATCATGTCCGAAGAAACCGTCGCTCGACGTAGCCCTCTGCCGACGGTTAGGTGTTGACCACCCTGGGGCCAGCCTCAACCACTTCCCGAGCGCACCCGGCGCGATACTTTTCGAAGTTCTGGGCAAATAGCCGGGCCAGACGATCCGCCATCTCGTCGTAAGCCGTCGGATCGCTCCAGGTGTGGCGCGGCTGCAAGATTTCGTCCGGCACGCCCGGACAGCGGGTAGGGATGGCAAAGCCAAAGCGTTCATCCACTACGGTAGGCATTTGTGCCAGCGTGCCGTCGTGGATAGCGTCGATGATCGCCCGGGTGTGGGCCAGCTTGATGCGCTGACCTACTCCGTAAGGGCCACCTGTCAATCCCGTATTGATCAGCCAGGCCTGTGTCTTATGGCGCCGCATGCGCTCGGCCAGCATTTCGGCATACTTGAAGGGATGCCATACGAGGAAGGCAGCCCCGAAACAGGCCGAAAATGTAGCCTGGGGCTCGGTCACACCCACTTCCGTGCCAGCGACCTTGGCAGTGTAGCCGCTGATGAAATGGTACATGGCCTGCTCAGGGGTCAGACGGGCCACGGGGGGGAGTACGCCAAAGGCGTCGTAGGCCAGGAAAATAATGTGACGCGGATGCCCTCCCACGCAGGGAATCTTGGCGTTGTCGATAAACTCAATGGGATAAGAAGCCCGGGTATTTTCCGTAATGGAGGCGTCTGCATAATCCACCACACGCGTTTCCGGATCGAAGACCACGTTTTCGAGAACGGTCCCGAACCGGATGGCGTTGTAAATCTGCGGTTCGCCTTCCGGCGAGAGATTGATCACTTTAGCGTAACATCCACCTTCAATGTTAAAGATGCCCTCGTCGGTCCAACAGTGTTCGTCGTCACCGATCAGCCGGCGCTTGGGATCCGCCGAGAGCGTGGTCTTGCCCGTGCCTGACAGACCGAAGAACAGCGTTACATCACCTTCTGGCCCTTCGTTAGCCGAGCAGTGCATCGAAAGTATGCCCCGCAGGGGCATCAGGTAGTTCATGACGGTAAAGATACCCTTCTTCATTTCGCCGGCGTACTCCGTGCCCAGGATGACCATTTCACCCCGCTCAAACGAGAGGTCAACACTGGTTTTCGAGGTCATGTGGGAAGTGTAGCGATTGGCCGGAAAGCGCCCGGCGTTGTAGATCACATAGTCGGGCTTACCAAACTGCGCCAGCTCTTCCCGGGTGGGTCGAATGAGCATGTTATGCATGAAAAGGGCATGATAGGGCCGCTCACAGATCACTCGCACCTTGATCCGGTATTTGGGGTCCCATCCGGCAAACCCATCGATGACATACAACCGGTCGCGCGTGTTCAGGTAATCAATAGCCCGCTCGCGGTTAATGAGAAAGGTGTGTTCGTCAAGCGGAATGTTGATGGGGCCCCACCAGATGTTTTCCTGGCTTTCCGGGTGTTCGACGATGCGCTTGTCGGCCGGACTGCGTCCCGTTTTTGCTCCGGAGGTGCAGGCCAGCGCACCACTGCTGACAACGGCGGCACGTGCATCGTAGCGAACGGCCTCTTCGTAGAGCACCGCCGGAGAAGGGTTGCGCAGCACATAGGGTACGTGTAGTCCGTAGGCTTTCAGATCCATTGTCCTGATCATTTTTGATATGAATTCAAAGCAAGGTCTCAACTTACACGTTATGCTTAAGCATAGGAAAAGCGCTCCCGATAATTGTTAAACGTCTGATAATTGTTAAACATCTATCTAAGAATTGCAGAGATTCGACAAGGTTGCCGGCTTTGGGGGAAACTTCAAAAGAAAACCGGAACTGGCAATCTTGTGCAGGCTCTAACCGGGTACTAACCTGAAGCAGGAGTAAGGGCCATGACGCCTCGGCAGTTTCTGAAACTTTATCGGTATGACGACCGCCTGGTACGCGGCGGCTATTTTTCCTCGGCGCCTCTTTCTGTCAATCCTGGAGAGACAGTCGGCGTTGTGCTGCTCAATCTCGGAGGACCGGAGCGGACTGCAGATGTCGAGCCGTTTCTGTACAACTTGTTCATGGATCCGGCGATTATCGATATGCCGCTGAAAGGTGTCTGGCGGCATTGGCTCTGTCGGCTGATTGCTCGGCTGCGGGCCAAGAAAGTGGGGAAGGATTATGAATTGATTGGAGGCGGATCGCCCCTGAACCGACTGACGCGGGAGCAAGCCCAGGCGCTGGAGCGCCTGTTGAACCGTCGTTTTGGCCAGCCAGCCGGGGTGCATTTCCGCACCTATATCGCTATGCGTTACTGGCATCCATTCAGCGAGGAGGCAGCGCAGCAGATGCAGGCCGAAGGGGTGGACAAGGTCGTGCTGCTCCCGCTCTATCCGCAGTATTCCAAGACCACGACCGGTTCTTCACTACTGTATTGGTGGGTGTTAGAGCAGGAAGGTGAGATCCCACGCTGGCCCACCACCTACGTGTACGAATATGCTGCCCATCCCAAGTATATTCAGGCAATCAGTGAGCGCATCGACGAGGCGCTGCAACGCTTTCCTAAAGCGGTACGCACAGAGGTCCATCTGGTCTTCAGCGCACACGGCACGCCGCTGATCGAAATGAAGGAACGACGTGATCCCTACTGCTGTCTGATCCATTCCACGGTGGATCGGGTCATGGCTTATCGAGGCCATGACCTGCCCTATCACGTATCGTTTCAGAGTAAGGTGGGGCCGGGCGAGTGGCTGACTCCGAGCACACCCGACAAGCTGGCAGAGCTGGGACGCCAGGGCGTAAAGGCAGTACTGATGGTTCCGGTGGCGTTCGTGACCGACCATATTGAAACTTCTTTTGAGCTGGATATCGAAGTGCGCGAGGAGGCCGAGCAGTTCGGAATTACTCATTACGAAGTGATGCCGGCATTGAATTGTCATCCGCTATTCATTGAAGCCCTGGCTGAGGTGACGGTGGCCCAGCTTCGGTTGCCGGTAGCTCCCGAAGCGACAGGTCCTGCGGGCGATGGTATGCCGGATACTACACCGTATCCTGTTCGTCCGCTCGACGAGTTGCCTCGCTATCATCCACGGGTGCGTAAGACGCGTTGCCACCAGTGCGAACACATCACGGAAGCACGGTGCTGGATACCTTCAGAGTGTGGGCCGGCACGAACGCAGCCGGAAAGCCCGGCGCCGCCTAAACCTTCGATGCAACCCAAACGGCCCGCCTCCTAAAGATGCAGCTATCGCAGAGTCAGGCCCTTTTTGAGGCGGCACAGCGGGTCATTCCGGGAGGGGTAAACTCGCCAGTTCGAGCATTTGGCAGTGTAGGGGGAACGCCGCCATTCATTGCACGAGCAACGGGCGCCTATATCGAGGACGTTGATGGCAATCGTTATATCGATTACGTCGGCTCCTGGGGCCCGATGCTCTTCGGCCATGCTGCTCCTGAGGTCGTACGGGCCATCCAGGAGGCCGCTACGCGTTCGCCTTCCTTTGGAGCGCCCACCGAGCTCGAGGTGCGGGTGGCCGAGTTGATCTGTGAGCTGGTCCCTTCGATTGAGATGGTGCGCCTGGTCAACTCGGGTACCGAGGCGACCATGAGCGCCGTGCGTCTGGCACGTGCGTACACAGGGCGTCCCAAAATCATCAAGTTCGAAGGGCATTATCATGGGCATGCCGACTTTTTCCTGATTGCTGCCGGAAGTGGGGCGCTCACCTTTGGCCAGCCCAATTCCCCCGGGGTGACGCCGGGCACGGCACAGGACACGCTGCTGGCTCGGTTCAACGACCTGCAGCACGTTGAACAGCTTGTAGCGGCGAACGATGGGGAGATTGCCGCCATTATTCTGGAGCCTGTGGCCGGGAACATGGGATGCGTGCCTCCCGAACCGGGCTTTCTGGAAGGGCTGCGGAGACTTTGCGACCGGCACGGCATCCTGCTGATCTTTGACGAGGTGATGACGGGCTTTCGGGTGGCACGCGGGGGCGCGCAGGAGCGCTATGGAGTATTGCCTGATCTGACCACGCTGGGCAAGATCATCGGGGGCGGTCTGCCGGTAGGAGCCTACGGTGGGCGGCGCGAGATCATGGAATACGTGGCGCCCAGAGGTCCTGTCTATCAGGCAGGTACGCTTTCTGGCAATCCATTAGCCATGGCCGCGGGCTATGCCGTGCTGCGTAAGATCGCCGATACACCCGACCTCTATGAGCGCCTGGAGGCATTTGGTGCGGCGCTGGAAGCCGGCGTCCGCGAAAATCTGAAAGGCTTGGGATTGAACCTGTACTTCACACGGGTGGGCGCCATGGCCACCCTGTTCTTTACTTCGGAACGGGTCGTGGACTACGAGACAGCTCGCCGATGCGATACGCAGCGCTTCGCCCGTTACTTTCATGCCATGCTGGAAGAGGGCATCTATTTACCGCCGTCGCAATTCGAGGCCTTCTTCTTCTCCACAGCCCATGGCGAACGTGAGTTGGAACAGACGCTCAGCGCGCAGCGCCGGGCGCTTGCGCGCGCTTTCGCCGACGACGGCGACGGGGGGTAGCAGCCGCGTCGGTTGAGGGCTCGACAAAGCGCAGGTCGATCTGTCGCGTGGTCGGATCTGCACGTACGACCATTACCTCGACTACGTCGCCCGGACGATAGCTTTTGCCTGAATAAAGCCCGCGTAGTGTGTAGCGGCGTTCGTCGTACTCGTAATAATCGTCGCCCATATCTCGCACGTGCACCAACCCCTCGACCCACACGCCTTCGAGCTCGACAAATACCCCGAAATTGGTGACGCTGCTGACAACTCCGCGGAACCGTTCGCCTACGTGCTGCTGCATGTACTGTACCTGTTTGAAGCGCACCGAGTCGCGCTCGGCTTCTTCGGCCGCTCGCTCTCGTTCGGAACAGTGCTGGCAACGGGCCTCCAGTTCATCGGCATCGACGGCGGGCGCTTGCTTTGTTTGCTTCAGATATTGCTTGAGCAAGCGGTGGACCATCAGGTCAGGGTAACGCCGAATCGGGCTGGTAAAATGCGTATAGAAGTCGAACGCCAGCCCATAGTGGCCGATGTTCTGCGTTGAGTAACGGGCTTTAGCCATAGCACGAAGTGCCGCTTCTTCGATAACAGGCGCTTCAGGGGTTCCTTTTACCTGTTGCAGTAACGCGTTGAGTGCGCCGGAAGCGACACTGCCCTCTTCGATTTCCAGGCGATAGCCAAAAACCCGCACGTACTGGGCAAGCTGGCGGATTTTCTCCGCATCGGGCCGATCGTGGATACGATAGACAAAAGGGGGTGCCTCGGGACGCTTGCCGATCGTCTCGGCCACCAGCCGGTTGGCCAGTAGCATAAACTCTTCGATCAGCTGATGGGCAGCAAGCCGCTCCTTGCGATAGAGACGCACTGGATTGCCAGCTTCATCCAGTTCAACTTTGACCTCAGGTAAATCAAAGTCAATCGCGCCGGCTTTCATGCGGGTCCTGCGAAGTTGCTGGGCCAGCTGGTGGGCCTGGCGTACAGGCTCGGCCAGCGGATGATCGGCGCCGTCGATGATGGCCTGCGCTTCTTCGTAGGTGAAACGCTGTCGAGAGTGGATGATGGTTTCCCGGATCTGATAGTGCACAACCTGCGCCGCGGGGGTCAGCTCCATGAGGACCGAATAAGTCAGCTTATCCTCGCCTGGACGCAACGAGCAGACCTGGTTGGAAAGCTTTTCGGGGAGCATGGGAATGACGCGATCCACCAGATAGACGCTGGTGCCGCGCTGATACGCCTCTTCGTCAAGTGCAGAGCCCGGTCGGACGTAATAGCTGACGTCCGCAATGTGCACGCCTACCTCGATGTGGCCATTGGGTAACTGACGCAGGTGCAGGGCGTCGTCGAAGTCTTTGGCGTCGGCGGGGTCGATTGTGAAGACCTCGCGGTCACGCAGATCCAGCCGACGGCGGTATTCGCGTGCAGGAATAGTGTCCGGAATGCGTTCGGCTTCCTTAAGGGCTGCTTCAGGGAAACCAGTACGGATGTCTTTGCTGAGTGCCAGCGCCAGCACCTGCACACGGGGGTCACTGGCCGGACCAAGCACTTCGAGCACGCGGCCTTCGGGCGAAGCTTTGGGATCCTCAAAGCGATCGATGGAGACGATCACTTTGTCGCCAGCGCGAGCCCCGTTGAAAGCTTTGTAGGGTACATAGATGTCGCGGGTCAGGCGTGGATTGTCAGGTACAACGAGGGCAAAGGCACCGCGTGGATAGAACGTCCCGACCGTTCGGGTACGCCGGCGCTCCAGCACTTTGAGCACTTCGCCCTCACGGCGGCGCTTGCCGCGTGCGGGTGCCGCCAGCCCTACCAGTACACGGTCGCCATCGAGCGCCGTGCCCATGTGGGCTTCGCTGATGTAGATGTCTTCCTCTTCCTGGCCCTCGACTTCCACAAACCCGTAGCCCTGTGGATGCACGCGTAGAATGCCTTCGACGCGATAGGGACGGCGCTCGTAGGTGTAGCGTCCCCCCTTAACGCGGGCCACCAGATGCTGATGTTCCAGCTCCGATAGGACCTCCCAGAAACGCTGGTAAGCCTTGTAGTCGCGCAGGTCCAGCAGCTTAGCCAGCTCTTTGGGACGAAAGGCTTTGTGGGCGTTGTTACGCAGTAGCGAAAGAATTGACCGCCGGATCTGTAGACGAGTGGGGGAACGTCGGGTCTTAGAAACGGTGGGTTGTTGCTGTCCGGATGCTTTTTTCTTGCGTGCCAAGGTATTTGCCAGGTAGCTTTTGGGTTAGCGACGGTGTTCAACGTTGGCCTGCGGCGCGTTGTTGCCAGCCTGGGTCAGGGGTGGGGAGGCGGAAGTAGAACGATCCGGAATCAGCCAACCAAAGAGTCGGCGCAACAGACGACGCCAGCTGGGGAAGTCAGTCTGATAGGAAAAGCCAGCGCCCGTGATGCTGGTCAGTGTGTAGTCGTTGAGTACGTCGTCTTCACGACGGTAGAACACCTGTACCGATACGCTGGGCGTCAATCGCACCTCCACGATAAATTCGCCCAGCAGGTTTTGTTGGCCGTTGACTGTGTTTTCTCCGCGATAGACACCCTGGCCGCGGATGATCAGACGTTCATTGAGCAGACGCAGGGCCACGCCATAGGTAACGTCCAGTCGCTGAGCTCCTTCGCCCTGCACCCCCAGCAACAGATCAACGTTGGGAAGTACCTGGCTCAGATAGCGATTGAGCTGGCTGGCGATGAGTTGTGAGAGGCTGTTGAAAGCCAGTTGGTTGCCCGAGGAGGTGAGCGTTTCCGGATCGGTGCGTTCGGTGGTGAGGAGGAACGAATTGGTCAGCAGGACGCTGGTGGCATATTCGGCGGCGCGTTCGGGCTGATTGAGCAGGGCTTCCAGGCTTTCGTAGCCGGCCAGTGGTTCATTGATCGATCGGTCTACCGCCAGGCGCAGGTTGACCTGAGGCGTTTCGACGCGTCCGGTAATGTGCATCTGAACGATAAGGGGAATCAGGCCGGAGCCCTGGCCCAGCGTGCCCGGCAGGCCGGCGCGGGAAGCACGGGTACGATAGGCCGCCTGCAGATCAAGTCGTGCGTTGATAGGATCCCCATCCCAGGTAATCGTACCCCCTTCGATAAGGAAGCGACGTACGAAGATTTCACCGGCTGTGAACAAATAATCGCCTTCGGTTACGTTCAACTGTCCAAAGGCCTGAAAGGTACCTTCCTGTCGGATAATCTGTAGCCGACCGCTACCGCGGGCGTTGATGACATCACCCAGCAGGGGGTCGATCACCAGCCGGACCGTAGTGCCCTGCGGTGCCAACAGGTTCAAATCCAGGTCCAGCCCGTCCAGAAAAGGTCGCTCGCCCGGCGGGCGACCGGCCAGCAGATTGGTGCGACGGGTTGGTCGTTCCGGAATATGGCCTGTCGAGTCGGCAAAGATAATGAACGCTTCGTCTGTCTCGGGGCCGGTTTCGGCCAGTGGGATGTAAATCTCACTTTTGGGGAGTATTTGACCGTCGGCTGTTTGTAACCGGGCGCTGTAGAGCGGGCCGCTCAGCGTGAACGTACCCTGTCCCCATATTTTGCCATAAAATGGAAGATTCCGGCTGTAGGTGACGTTCATGACCTGCAAGCCTTCCAGACGGGCTGTCAGGCCAAAGGAAAAGAACCGATAATCGTTAAAGAAAATGCGGCCATCCACGCGGGCCTGTCCGCCATTTGGATCCTGCAGGTGTACGCCCTCGAGCAGCAGGCCGGTTTCATCTACAAGGACGGATCCTGCCAGCCGGTAGTGCAGATTGAAACGGGGAATCTCAAAAGCTCCTGCATATAGCTGCAGGGCAGCATTAAAGATGGGGCGTCGGAAGGTTCCGGTGATGCGCCCCCGGCCGACGAAGTAACCCTGTACGTTGGCGATTAGATTGGGAAAGATGTACGTGAAAAAGAAGGCATCGGCGTGCCTGGTTTCCAGATGCAGGTCCAGTTGGCCAGCCTCGTTGGTCGAAGGAAGGCGGACGGTGCCGAACAACCGAAGTCGGTTCGTGGCACCTGTGGTGGGATCGGGATCCAGGCGGGCGTCCAGTGCAAGCCAGGGCGATCCCGGTATGTAGTGGCTGACAAGCCGGAAGGTACCCAGCGGATGCTGGTCATAGTACAGGTGGTGAATGCGTAGAAAACCGGCCAGCTGGGGCATGCCGAACGCACCTACCAGGCTGAGTTCTCCGTCCAGGCGACCGGACAGGTTACGGCCGCGGCCCAGTGCATGGGTGAGCTCTTGCAATGCGATGCCATGCAGCGCCACATAGGCCGTATCCGTAGGCTGCGCCGAAAGCAGCCCTCGTAGCTCAATGCGGCCAGCCGTTGTATCGGTGACCGATTGGTTGTACAAAATGGCCGGGTAAATTACCACGGCGTCAGCATACAGATCGAGGCGAGCCGGCCGCGCCAGATGCCAGCGATAATTACGAACCTGCCAGAAGAACTCCTGGAGGGTCAGTCGATTGAAACGCTCCAGCAGGTCCAGCGTGGCGGTCAGGCGTAGCGTTTCACCGGTTGTGTCGGGCTGGCTGCTAAGGCTTACCTGCATTTCTCCCGGCTGCAGGTAACCCACCAGTCGCACCTGCCGCAACTGCTGCAAGCGGGCGCTCCGCCATTCGAACAGCCCGATTAGTGAGCGATCGACCACGCGACCGGTAGCAAGTTGAAGGCGTCCTCGGACGTTTTGCTGCTGGAGGAAGTCTATCTGCAGCGTATCGGCCTGGACTTCCAGGGTAAGCTGGAGCGTGTCGGCATCTGCCTGCGCCCACAGGGTTCCGGTCAGATCGGTACGTATGGTTGGTAGACCGGCCAGTGGCTGTAACCAGTCGAGGCGGTGTACCTGCAGCTTCCCCTGCAAGGACAGTCGGGGGAGAGCGGAAGCCAGAGGAGATGCTTGAGAAGGATGAGGAAAACGGTAGAAAGGCTTATCGGTCTGCCGATGGAAAGCACGGGCAAAAGCGTGTTGCCAGTGGCGGAGGATCCGGAAGAGCTGGGAAGGGGGCAGGTTGCCTCGAAGGTCCGCGGAGAGCAGATCGCCTGAAACCTGCAACCGATACCGCACAGTATCCGCGTGCGTCAGCCGCAGGAGGAGGGAGGCCGGTAAGAGCCTCCAGGATTGATCGGCCCGCTGAGCAAAAGAAGAATCCAGCGTCAGGTGGGCGGTAGCTGTCAGATGCGGCCAGTCGTGTCCTGAACCTTCCAGGGAAAGTGTGGCATTAATTCGAGTATGTAGCGTATCAGGATGCAGATAAGGACCCAGGTCGAATTGCTGGGCTATGGCCTGCATCCGAAAGCGATGTGTTTTGGGTGTGACCTGATAAAACGCCGTAGCTGTGAGGTGGCCGGTCTGCTGTGGAAGGACGAATGTAGCCCAGAAGCGGGAGCCGCTTCGCTGCAGGGTGAAAAGCAGTGAGTCACCTGCATGGCCACCGAACGGGCGAGGGTCCAGCCGGAGATGGAGATCAAATTGTCGGGAATCCTGCCCATGCAACGCAACTTGACCGGTAAGCGAGGTATGCAATGGACTGTTGGGCCACAGATAGGTGGGTTGTACATTGTGCAGACGAGCCTGCATTTCATAAGTCAGCGGCGCGTCCGTATCCTTTCGGACAAAGCGAAACAGCCCTTCCAGCATGCCGGGAAGCCCCTGCAAGTGGCCTTGGCCTTCCAGGCGTTGCAGGCGTAGCGATGTGAGGTCCAGCAGACCGCGCATCTCCAGGCGCAGGGAGGTCGGCGTGTTTGTTCGAAACGTGGTTGGAAGGGGTGCGGTGGGCCAATGGGTGGCCAGCATAGCGCTTTTCAGTCCGGTGCCAACGATCAGCAAGTCGAAGTCCAGCGAATCGGGCAGCCCCAGCAGCGTCCCTTCCAGGTGGAGGCGGCTGTCAACTGCGGCCAACTCCAACCGGTCCAGGACCAGGCCGTTGAGGGTGCCGTGCAGGCGCCCGGTGATGTCGACTGCCTCTTGTAGAGGAAGGGCTGGAAACAGCCGACGCAGTTCGGTAAAGTCAAGGGTTCCGGTATGCAGCTCCAGCTCCAGGGCCGATTCGGCCATAGACGTGCCTGGAATAAGCTGACCACTGACCGACAACAGCGTTTTGTCCAACGCCAGCTCCAGGCGAGGTAAAAGCCAGCGGCCTTCCTGATGAAGAAGCTGACCGGACAGGTAGCGCAGGGATTGATCAGGTGAGGTCAGGTGAGCCCGGAGCTGCAGGAGATCGAGCAGCAGTCGATCCGGATAGTATTCGAGGGTGGCCTGAAGGGTCAGGCTGTCCAGGCGCGTTTGTGTGTAGTCAAAGAGCTGTTGCTGTCGTACGGCTTCAGGAGCCGGGCCAATGCGATTGGTCTGGATGACCCCGTCATATAGTTGGAGCTCGGCAATGGATAGCGCCCAGTGTGAGCGTTTCGAAGCAGCGCTCGTGTCAGCACGCTGAGGAAAATGCCAGCGGCCGTGCTCGTAACGCAGAAAAAGTTTGGGATGAAACAGCTCCAGTCGTCGTAAGGCCAGAGTACGTCGAAAAAGCAGGCGCCAGGAAGGACGGAGCGCTACGGAATCGACGGCCAGCAGGAGCTGGCCATCTGGCAGGTAGAGTCGCACGTGAGTGGCATACAGACCACGGATCAAGTTGCCATCCAGTCGGCCGATCTGGAGTTGACCGTTCAGGAACGTATGAAAAGCCGCCTCCAACTGAGCCCGAACAAAGTCACGTCCGACGCGGGTGTGCGTCAGTGCCATAAAGAGGACACCACTGACGACCAGTATGCCGGCCGCCAGCAACAACAGTCGGCGAGCGATATGTCCGAGTACACGTACGGGCAAGGTGAGGTAGATATTAGAAGCTTACGACTGTCCGGCGACTTTCGCACGCGAAGCGCCAGGCAGCCTGCAGTTCGGCTTCGGTTACCTTGTCGGTAAGGTAGGCTTCTCCCAGGCGGCGCAACAGTACAAAGCGTAGCCGGCCAGCCAGCGTTTTTTTGTCCACCTGCATGGCTTCCCGCAGCGCCTCGAAGTTCAGGGGGGCGGGCGATGCGGACACTGGCAGGCGCTGCAGTAATGTACGGATGCGATCAAAGGGCAGATCCGGATGGCGTTGATGCGACAGCCAGAGTGCGGCCAGCATACCCAGCGCTACGGCTTCGCCATGCGTAAAGTGTCCGTATCCGGCCACGCGTTCGATGGCGTGCGCGAACGTGTGACCGAAGTTTAGAATGGCTCGCAGCCCGACTTCGCGCTCGTCCTGCGCAACCACCCGAATCTTGACAGCAGCCGCTCGGGCAATTAGCTCGGGCAAAAGCGCCGGCGTGCGTTGCAGGACATCCTGCCAGCGGGTTTCCAACAGCTCGAACAGCGCCGGGTCGCCGATCAGCGCATGTTTGACCACCTCGGCCAGCCCGCTGGTCCATTCTCGTTCAGGGAGCGTCTGCAGCAGCGACGGGTCGGCTAACACGAGGGCCGGCTGATGAAAGGCACCGATCAGGTTTTTGCCAAGAGCGTGGTTGATGCCGGTTTTGCCACCGATAGCACTGTCGACCTGGGCAATTAGCGTGGTGGGTAGTTGCACAAGTGGCAGTCCGCGCAGCAGGGTCGCCGCTGCAAAGCCCGCCAGGTCACCGATTACGCCACCGCCAAAAGCCAGCACAGGCGTACGCCGGTCAATCCCCCAGCGCAGCGCTTCGTCGTAGATACGTTCCAGGTAAGGGAGCGCTTTGGTAGATTCTCCCGGAGGTAACACCAGCACATGAGGCAGCCACCCCGTTGCTTCCAGAAGGGTCTGAAGTGGGGCCAGATGAAGCCGGGCTACATGCTCGTCGGTGACAATCAGACAGCGCCCCTGCCGGAGCCCCAGACGACCGAGCCACGTTGGTAGCGTCTTCAGGGAATCGATCACGACCGGATAATCTCGGCCGCCCGATATGGTCACATGATGGACCACGACGGCGGGTTGCAGCTTACCTTGGAAGGCGTTCATCTTTATAGAAAAACCCACCAGTACAATGGCTGGTCCCAGAAATTTAGGATAAATGTGGGACAATCCAACAGATCGGCCATTTTTTCTTGAATGGACGACGCTGGCGCATCAGATCGTAGCGGCGGTGCTGCAGCCAGGCGAGGTGGCCATTGATGCGACCGTGGGTAACGGACACGATACGTTATTTCTGGCGCAGCTGGTAGGGGCGGAGGGACACGTCTACGGCTTCGATGTACAGAAAGAAGCGCTGGAACGGGCGCGCCAGCGCCTGAAAGCGGCGGCACTGGACCGTCGAGTTACGCTTTTTCAGAAAAGCCATGATCAGATGGCGGAGGCGATTCCTCCGACCTGCCATGGACGCCTCGGGGCCATTATGTTCAACCTGGGGTATCTGCCCGGTGGAACCGACCGTTCATGCATTACGCGACCGGAGACCACGTTGCCCGCACTTGATGCGGCCCTACCACTGCTACGTCCTGCAGGAGTGTTGACTGTCGTCGCTTATCCGGGACACCCGGGTGGGAACGAGGAAGCTGAAGCCGTGCGAAAATGGGCTGAAACCCTCGATCCTGAAGACTTTGTGGCCGTACGTTATGCCTTTTGCAACCGCCGTCGGCCTGCACCGGAGCTGGTCGTCGTGTACAAGTGTCCCTCGCGGAGCGCTTAGCGCATCACCACAAGCCGGCGCGTCCAGTGTTGCAGGCCAACCTCTATGCGACAAAGGTACAGGCCGGCTGGCCAGTTGCGGGAGACGACAGGTAGGCGATGAGTCCCCGCCGGCAGTTGTCCCACAAAAGGCTGGGCCACTTCCTGGCCGAGCAGGTTGTAGATGCGTACGACGACCGGCTGTGCGGTGGGAAGGGTCAGCGTCAGCATGGTCTGTCCGGTGTTCGTCGGATTGGGATAAGGTCCCTCTACTACCACGGTTGGCCGGTCGGGTACCGGCGCCCTTGCCACCGGTCGGAACGTTGAGATGGCGTAGTAGGCACCGCTCGGCACCTGCGTGATGAGCGGTGGAAAGCCCTGCGAGACAGAAATCGTGGTAGCAATTTCTGCCTGAATGATTTCTACAGGGTTGGGCTGTCGCCAGTCGGCAGAGATCCAGAAATAGCTGATAAAGATGTCCAGCGGCTGCGAGAAACCCGTCACGCCACTGACGCGCACAGTGCGTTTGATGCGGAGCGTTTCGCGCGATCCGGCCGGGGTTACCAGTGTCCCATAGGCATCCACTTCCCAGAAAATCTGCACCGTGGCACCTTGAAGCAGCTCCCGGTACTGTTCGTACGTCTGGATGATCGTGCTGTCGCCGGTAAGGGCAGTCAGAAAACGCGCAATAAGGGCCAGGTCGGTGGCCGGCATGGATGGCCACTGCCAGCTTATGCCATCGGTGAGCGGAAATTTCAGGACCGGAAAACGTTCAGGCAACGTCAGCGTCGAGTCGCCAGCGGCCAGCCCGTAGTAATAGTTCCCGTCATCTGGAAGCAGACTCCCGTAAATGTAGGCATTACCCAGCAGGATGGCATGGTCCGCATCGGGAAAATCAGCAGCGCCCGGCAGACTGTTGTCGTACGCCAGATAAGGCACCGACGAGGTGGTCGGAGGTTGATAGTTCAGTGTGGTAAAGTCCCAGGTCTGCGAAGGGCCTCGCTTGTCAATCAGCGCCTGAAGGGCCAGTCGCGTCTGAGCCTGTTCGTCCTGCGTGTCGCCAAAATCGACATTGTATATGGTGCTGGCATAGGCTTTACCAATCAGGACCTGAAAGTTGTCAGCATTTAACGTAAACTGAGCCTGTAGCGGAAGGGTTATGCCGGCCACGAACAAGAGGGTCAGCATGTAGTGACGACAGGTGTAACACATAACTGTGGACAGTACAATATGCCGAATTTTATCAAAATGTAAGAAATAAGAGCAAAACAAGCAAGAAAGACGCACTATGTGTCTGGTACTCTGGGCGTATGAGCAGCATCCACGTTATCGGCTGGTGCTGGCAGCTAACCGGGATGAGTTTTATGCACGGCCTTCGGCACCGGCACACTGGTGGCCCGAGGCACCTGACGTGCTGGCCGGGCGCGACCTGGAGGCAAGTGGCACCTGGCTGGGTATTTCGCGAAGGGGACGTCTGGCGCTGGTGACTAATTACCGGGAGCCAGATCGGCGGGCTACCGGCCGACGTTCGCGCGGCCTGCTGCCACGTGACTTTTTGCAGGGCAATGAACCGCCCGAGGCCTACCTCAAACGTGTACTGGCTGAAGGAACAGCCTACAACGGGTTCAACTTGCTGGTGGGAGATCCCGAGACGCTGGCCTACGGATCGAATCGGAACGATGGGGTCGAAGTACTGGCGCCTGGTCTGTATGGCCTCAGCAATCACCTGCTGGGCACGCGCTGGCCCAAGGTCAGCCGCGGACTGGAGCGCTTCGAGCAGATTCTGAAAACGGATGCTATTGATCCAGAAGTGCTGCTAACGTTACTGGCCGACCGCACACCAGCACCCGACAAAGCGCTGCCGAAAACCGGACTGGGATATGAATGGGAGCGCCGACTTTCTGCGATTTTTGTGGTAACCTCCCTGTACGGCACGCGCAGCTCGACCGTGATTCTCTGGGAGCGCAAAGGAGCGCTTACGTTCGTGGAGCGCACCTTCGGAACTGGCGGTCGCCCCCTCGAAACACGCTACTACCGGGTAAGCTGTATGGGGACCTGAGAGCAATCGTCTCACTATCCGACAATTGTGCGCGTGCACGACAATCACTCCTGAACTGTACAGCGAGCCCAAAGGGTGGGGGTTAGATGGGGCTACTGCCCGGATCAATCACGGCCAGGGCCACTTGAACGACAGGGCCAATGCCTTGAGTAGGACATCGAATTATTGTCAGGCAGAAGGGGATCGACCGGTTTTTTTCAGGGTGTAGCACATTGGATGAAGCGTGGTGGTGTTCAGAAGATGGTGAGCCGATGAACCGTACACCGCATGTTCAACAAATGCTCCGATCACGCAACACGCCTTCGCAATTGAGCTATGCGGCTCTACTTACTTCGCCATGCCGAGGCCCAGCCGGCCGCGCCCGGTCAGCCCGACCACGAACGGGCGCTCACTGAAGCCGGCCAGCAGATAGCCCGTCATCTGGGGGAGGCTCTGCGCCGTATGCAGCTTCCGCTGAACGCTGTCTATAGCAGTCCCTACCGTCGAGCCGTGCAGACTGCCCGGGCAGTGGCTGCTGCGCTGGGTGTGCCCGTCGTCGAAGATCGGCTACTGGCACCGGGATGCAGCCCGGCCGAGCTGGAACTGTTGGTGCAGGCCTATACCCCGGGTGATACGCTACTCGCCGTCGGTCATCAGCCCGACCTGGGTGAACTGGTGCGCTGGCTAACCGGCGCCAGCGTGCGCCTGCCGGCCGGTGGGCTGGCCGTCGTTGAAACAGTGGCGTTTCGTGAACGAGCCGGAACGCTGCACGGTCTGTATGATCCCGTGTGGCTGGTAACTGTTATGACAGGTAGCATCGATTAACAGACGTTTCGCCAGCCCTTGCCTGGCATTTCATGAGGGCTTCTTGGTGGCTTTATTTAGATAAAGTACTATTTAGTTGAAATTGATTCTGTCAACCATCAACGAACCCGGAGGATACCATGAAAGCCAGTTCGCGCCGTGATTTTCTGAAAGGTCTGGGGGTGGCTGCTGCGGGTGGACTGATTACGTCGGGATTGTCGCTGGATGCCGAAGGGCATAGCCGTCCGTCCCGTGTTGCTACAGGACCCATGGGGCGTCGTGTGGCGCGTGTAGCGGCCGATCCTTCTGACATTCCACCGCCAATTCATCGGGACTGGCCCATCACCCACGACATTACGCTGCGTGTCGAAGAGGTGGTGGCCGAGATCGAGCCAGGCGTGACCTTTAACTTCATGACCTACAATGGGCAGATTCCCGGCCCTCTGATTCGTGTGCGGCAGGGTGATGTGGTCAACCTGACGCTTGAGAACCCTTCTACGAACCACCTGCCGCATAACGTCGACTTCCATGCGGTCTATGGGCCCGGCGGTGGGGCTGCACATACGCTGGTGGCGCCCGGTCAGTCGAAAACGATTCGTTTCCGCTGTCTGTATCCAGGGGCTTTCGTGTACCACTGTGCCGTGCCTGACCTGGACTATCACATTTCCAGCGGTATGTTCGGGATGATTCTGGTGGAGCCTCCGGAAGGGCTACCGCCGGTTGATCGGGAGTTTTATCTCGGCCAGCATGAGCTCTATACGGACAAGCAGCCGGGTGAGCCGGGACATCACAACTTTGATTTTGAGAAGCTTTTCGAGGAGAAGCCTACCTACGTGCTCTTCAATGGGGCCAAGTACGGTTTAACGGCCGATCGCTATGGTGCCATGAAGGCCCGGGTGGGTGAGACAGTGCGGATTTTCCTGGCGGTTGGCGGCCCGAATGTAACGAGTAACTTCCATCCGATCGGGAATGTGCTCTCCTATGCCTGGCGGGAGGGAGCTATCCTGAGCAATCCTGATCGCAATGCGCAGACGGTCGCCGTTCCGCCGGGAAGCTGCGGCATCTTTCATATGCGGTTGCCGGTACCTGGTCCGGTCAAGCTGGTTGATCACGCGCTTACGCGGGTGGCCCGTAAAGGACTGCTGGCCGTGCTGGAGGTGGAAGGACCTGAGCAACCGGATATTTACTACCCCAGTCCTGCCTGAAATATCAACCTGTGGAGGAACAACCATGATACGTCGTAGCCTGTTATGGCTGGGCCTGCTGCTCATCGGGGTAGGGGGCCAGGCCGAACCCGTGAAGGAAATCGTGATTGAGCCGGTCGGCGATGAGCTGAAGTTCAAGCAGACTGAATTTACGGTGGCGCCGGGCGAGACCGTGCGGATCGTTTTCAGGAATACAGCAACGGTGATGCCGCACAACGTGGTGGTACTGAACACCGACAGTCCGGCTGTTGTGAATCGTGTGGGTACGGCTGCTATCACCGATCCGGACTATGTGCCGGATGATCCGGCTATCCTGGCCTACACAGAGGTGGCGCAGCCCGGCGAGACCGTAGAAGTAACGTTCAAGGCACCGGACAAACCTGGCCGGTATCGTTACATCTGCACTTTCCCCGGGCACTATACCATGATGCAGGGCACGATGGTCGTTTCGGGGAAAGCGACTGGCTGATGGGGGAGGTATACGCCTGAGCAATCAGGCTGTGGGGCGGGTGCCGAGGCACCCGCCCTTTTTCAGTCCCTTGAGGGAGGCGTTTCCTCAAACAAAAGCAGCGGAGAACATGGAGTTGGCAAAGATGAGCGGATCAGGTCGGTCGGAAAGGTCTGGCGAAGCGGTGTTTGCTCGGTGGATCAGTCGGTAGCCAACAGGCTTTTCAGCGTACGTGCATCCCGGACGGCGTGCCCGCCCACGTCGTTGTTGAAATACACATACACGTCGCGGCCCTCGTTCAGCCACGAGCGAATGCGTTCGGCCCACTGCCGGAGCGTAGTCTCGTCGTAGCCACCGGCGTAACGCCCGGTCGTTCCGTGGAAGCGCACATAGATGGCCGGACCGGTTGCCCAGCAGGGTACGTCGAGCCGAGACCAGTCGTGTATGCAGAAGATCAGGTTGTGCGTCAGTAGGAAGCGATGCACCTCTTCTGTGAACCAGCTTCGGTGACGGAATTCAAAGACGTGCAGATAGCCGTCGGGCAACAGCGTGACGAACGACGCCAGACGTTCCAGATCGGCGTGAAGGCCGGGAGGTAACTGGTAAAGCAGCGGACCCAGATGTTCTTCAAGGGGAGCTATGGCGTTGAAAAAGGTCTGCAGCGCGTTGGCGCAGTCGCGGAGGCGACGTTGGTGCGTAATGACGCGACTGACCTTAACGGCAAAGCGGAAGCCCGGTGGGGCCTGATCGTGCCAGCGGTGCACCGTGGCAGGGCGGGGAAGATGGTAAAACGTATTGTTGAGTTCAACCGTATCGAACACGCGTGCGTAGTGGTCAAACCACTGACGGGAAGGCGCGTCCGTCGGGTAAAGCACGCCGCGCCAGTGGCGGTACGCCCAGCCCGAGGTGCCAATCCATGCATGCCTGACCATTAGCAATCAGTGGTCTGTCTGGAACCCGCAATATAACCAGCCGTTGCAGTCTTGTGTTGATGTATTTGTTTCACCGACCGGTGTCCTTTCGTTGCCTGCATGGCATTTCTGCCTGACAGCGCGGAAGTCTTCCGGTCCCAGTACACACAGGTTGCGTTATGTCTCAGGGTACTGTCAAGTGGTTCAGTGCAGAGAAGGGCTACGGCTTTATTGAGCAGGATGGCGGAGGCGAAGACGTCTTCGTACACCGGACGGCCGTAGCCGGGCTGGGCTACGGCGAAGAGTTGCGTAAAGGGGAGCGGTTGCGTTTTGAAATCCGTCGCACGCCCAAAGGACTCCAGGCCGTCAACGTGCAGCGACTGGACATGTAGGTGCCTGTTGCACACCCCCAGAAAACCCGGTAGTGGCCAGGCTGCCGGGTTTTCCATTGCCTATGCCGTGGCCATCGGTTCGGGCTTTCTGACCGGAAATGGAAATGTCCGAGGTGTGGAACAGAGCATGATAGGGATGGCAACGCTATGCTGATACAAGAGGGTGGTAGGGGTGAACTGCCCCGAGCTTATGCCCGTGGAGGGGATAACTATCCCCTGTGAAGCGGGAAGCCCTTCACTTCAGTGAGGGGAGGAAGTCACTCGTTCCTGACCGCTGTACACGTTGAAACGGCCGTTGCGTAAGAAGCCGATCAGCGTCATGCCGCATTCCCGGGCCAGATCGACGGCCAGACTGGAGGGGGCGCCAACGGCTGCCACGACAGGAATACCAGCCCGGGCAGCTTTTTGTATCAGCTCGAAGCTGGCTCGGCCGCTGAGCAGCAGAATGCCGTGTCGCAAGAAGGCCGCTTTTTCTTCCAGCAGGAAATGGCCAATCAACTTATCCAGTGCGTTATGACGGCCCACGTCTTCATGCAGGGCCAGCAGGCGTCCTTCGGCATTGAAAAGAGCCGCTGCATGCAACCCTCCGGTCTTGTTGAAAAGCGCCTGGGCATTTCGGAGCATCCGGGGTAGCTCACAGAGTTGCTGCGGTGCAAGCAAAGGTCCGGCCGGTAGGGACGGGTAGCCTCCGACTCGGACGGTCTCCAGCGCGGCCTTCCCGCAAAGACCGCAGCTGGCCGCGGTCAGAAAGTGGCGTTCCAGACGAAAGGGATCGACCGACACATAGGGTTTCAGCGTAACGGTCAGGATGTTTCGGTTATTGGGGCGATCACCCGAAGGGCCTGTGTGCTCAAATCGGTCGATGTCACGATATTGTTGAATAATGCCTTCTCCAAAGAAAAACCCGATGGCCAGCTCTACATCGTGGCCCGGCGTGCGCATGGTAACGGTCACACGGGTATGCTTCGGATGCCCCTCGTCGAAGTACACCAACCGGAGCTCCAGGGGTTCTTCTACGATGATGGCCTCTTCGACGGGATGCATCGCCGCCCCGTCGAAGCGCAGGGCTTCGATACGGTCAATGCGCGTGCCCCGTTGTAGTGTATTCATAGATGAAAAACCGTATCGGCGCTGCGCGTTTGCGATGTTTCGAGGGAAGACAGCGGACGCAGGTAAGCCACGACTTCCTTGTAGGCGGGAATACGGGCCTGGGGGGAGAGGATCTCAGGCGGAACCAGCACGTTGCCTTCGGGCCAGTGCACCTGCAGCGAACGGGCCGCCATGTCGGCAGCAAACAGGCGCCCCTTGAGCCGGCCGTGTTCGTTTTCGACCACGACATGTTCCCCTTCTTTCAGGCCCAGGCGCTGCAGGTCGGCGCGGCTGATCAGGATCGCATCCCGGGGTAATCCGTTCAGAGGATCCACGTCCTCGTGTACCATGCTGTTGAACTGTTTGCCACGCCGCGTAACTACCCGGAAGGCACCTTCAGGCAGGTCAAGGTCAGGAAGCGGGACGGCCTGAAAGTGCGCTTTACCGTCCGGGGTGGGGAAGCGCCAGCCTTCGCACAGGCGGGGGCCGCCATACTGAAAGGCGTCGCCTTTTTTGTGCAGGTGCTGGATGCCATCGTACATCGGGATCACCCGGGCAATTTCTTCCCGGATGGCTGCTGTGTTGGGGAAACGTACCTTGTCGGCCAGGTCCGGGCGCACGCGCGCCGCCAGCTCTGCAAAGACTTCCCACTCCGGGCGCGCTTCAGGAATCCGTGGTCCGGGAATCTCTGGACTGAAAATCACCCGGCGTTCTGTAGAAGTCTCAGTGACGCCACCGGGGATTTCATAGCGTGTGGTAGCTGGAAGCAGGAGTACGGTATCCGCCGGATCGACCAGCATCTGCGTCGATAAGGCGATGTCCATGTGCACCCGAAGGGGAATGCGCTGAAGGGCTTCGTCAATACCCTGCGGGTCGGGAAGCACTTCTCGGAAGTTGCCGCCTACGGCAAACAGCACGTCCAGCGCCCCTTTGCGGGCAGCCTGCAGCGCTTCAGCCGTGGTCAGGCCGGGACGGTCGGGCACCGGAAAACCGTACTGCTCTGAAAGCCAGGCGGCCGTTTCGGCATTGATGGGCTTACCTCCCGGAAAGACAGTGGCGTAACAGCCCATTTCGGCACCCCCCTGGACGCCCGAATGTCCGCGAATGGGCATTAAGCCACAACCGGGACGTCCCACAAAACCTCGGGTCAGGGCCAGATTCACAATGGCATAGACATTGGCCTCGCCCGAGGCATGCTGCGTAATCCCCATGCCCCAGACGAACACCGCCCGTTCCGCCTGCCCTACCAGCTCCGCATAGGATTCCATGTCTTGCCGGGTCAGGCCACTCTGCGCTTCCAGCGTCTCCCAGGAGGTGGCCTCCAGCAGAGCCCGGAGTTCGTCAAAGCCGACTGTGTGCTGGTGGATAAAAGCTTCGTCCACCAGTCCTTTTGCGATCATGGCCTTGATTGTGCCATAGAGAAAAGCCAGATCGCCACCCGGGCGTACGGCAAAGAAATAATCCGTGATCTTCGTGCCAAACAACGCGCTTTCCAGGTCAGAGGGGACCCAGTAGCGCAACATGCCTGGCTCGGGATAAGGATTGATCAGCACGACCTGCGTGCCGGCCTTTTTCGCATGATAGAGATATTTCATCATGACCGGCTGGTTATTGGCCACATTTGAACCCAGGAAGGTGATCAGGTCGGTGCCGATCAGATCGGTGTATGAGCAGGTTGTAGCCGCAACCCCCAGTGTTGGTTTAAGCCCAGAAGTGCTGGGTGAGTGGCAGATGCGGGCCGAGTTATCAATGTTATTGGTGCCGATGGCGCGAACGGCCTTCTGGGCTACATAGTAGGTCTCATTGGGGAGGCCCCGGCTGGTCAGGTAGAAAT
Organism: Rhodothermus sp.; assembly: GCA_026989375.1. Taxonomy (GTDB): domain Bacteria; phylum Bacteroidota; class Rhodothermia; order Rhodothermales; family Rhodothermaceae; genus Rhodothermus. Next base: position 7,211 of record JALSJJ010000168.1, on the reverse strand, counting down.
AGAGACGCTCCGGATCGGTTGCGCGAATACGTTCGGCAATCAGCTCCAGCGCTTCATCCCAGGAAATGCGACGAAAGCCGCGCTCACCTTTTCGGCGGATGGCCGGATAGGGCAAGCGGCCCAGCATGCGCAAGTCCCGGGCACGCAAGCGGCGAAGCGCTTCGACGTCGGCCAGTCGGCTGAAATCCAGTGCGGGCATCGTGTTGAGCCGAAGTAGCCGTAAACGGACATTGCATAAATGGACGCCCTCGATCGTCCAGTCTTCCAGGCCGCTGGTGCCCAGTGCACACCCGTCACAGACCCCGTCGCGCAGGATACGCCAGGCATAAGCGAGGTTATCTCGATTCTCGACGAGGGCGTGAAAGACCTCTTTAAAGTTCTGGATATGGGTCAGCGGTATCCGTGAAGCCCAGAGCGCAGGCATCCAGCCTTTTTTGGGGGGGCGAACGGTAGCTCGGGGCTTGCTTCTGAAAAGATGATACCAGCGCAGCATCCCGGGAGCGTCTGTTTTGCAGAACATATGAAGGGAAAAGAACTCCGTTCCCGAGCATAGCGCCGGGGGGTTGACCTAAACTGCGAGGTAAAACCGTTTACTTCTGGGGTAGCGCGTGTTTCTATCGATAAGGCGCGGAGGACCAGTGAATGGCACCGATGCGCCAGCCGTCAGGCGTGTGATGCAAAACCAGCAATTCCGCGCTGGAAAGATCATACGACCGCTCCCGAAACGTACCGCGCAGGCGTGATACGGTGCTCACGTAGGCCAGCTCACCCGCTACCCGCACTTGCTGCCAGACAATGCGGCGCTGCATGGCCTGCAGAAAGGCCACATCCCGGCCATAATGGTGGCCCAAATATTCCGCTTTGGACTCATGACGTCCCCCTTCCAGGATGACCACATCGTCCAGCAGCAGTCGGGCGACGGTAGCGCTGTCTCCCTGCGCGAGTGCTTCATGAAAGCGGGCAACGGTCTGCTGAACCGCGGCGGTGTCTGAAGGCGCTGCGGAAAAGAAAAGGCCAGTCAGGAAGGCAAAAACTCCCAGCATAATTCCCCCGGTGGTCAGTTTAGAGGAAATCATTCCTATGATAGCCCGGGGCTACATGAAAGGCAAGAAGCAACGGGCAAAGGAAGAATATTTTTGCCCCTAAGTTTTCAACGGTGTTCTTTTAGGAGGGGGCAAACTGGCGTTGTACACATTCCTGCAGCGCCGTGTGATCCACATGCTTGCCATGTCGGCACCAGAGGCAGGTACAGTTGGTTTCTCGGCAGGCCTGTTCACGGAGCCTGGGCAGCAGACGGTGGCGGGCCACCCGGTACAGTCGCTGTTTGAGTTTCGAAGGCTGATACTGCCGCCGCAGCTCCTGCAACACATCCGCCTGGCTGAGTCGCTGTAACATCCAACGGTACCCATGATTGCCCAGTTGATTATAGAGAAACCGATTGGCCAGCGACGTCTGCATCCACGGGACGAGATACTTCTGGCACCATGCATTGTAGTCGGCCTGTTCCAGAATGGCACGGGCAGCCAGATAGCCAGACCAGAGCGCATAGCGGAGCCCGAATCCCCAGAGGGCGTCCTGAAAGCCCGCCCGTTCGCCTACAAAATAGACGCGGTCGCCGCGTGTCCACGTGTCGCGCAGCGCAAAATTGACATATCCGCCAAAAACGCGGGGATTCCGAACGGGCATGCGTACAACGCGGCTGACCGTCTCTAACGTACGTTCGAAGTACACACGGGCCAGCGGAAAATCATCGAACAGGCAGGTTGCCAGTGTAGCCCGTCCCCGATGCACCAGCAGATAGGCATAACCCCGTGGCGCGATGCGGTCGTCCAGAAAGCCATAGCAGGCGTCCGGGTAATCGGTTTCAAAGACCAACCCCCGGGCGATGGCATCGGCTGCATGGGGACCGGTCGCCACGATGACGGGGGCACCTGTGATGCGTTCCACGCGCCGCCGAAAATGCAGCGTAACCCCGGCCTCCAGGGCCTGCTGCTTCAAACCCTGATCCAGTGAGCCGGGCTGTGGACCCCGCGTGATCAGGTAAAACCAGGGGCGCCGGGTCCGGATCGGAAAGCCTTCCAGCGAAGGATCATAAAAGACACCTTCCGTGTAGGGTACGCACTGAAAGTTGATTTCAAGCCCCAGCGAAGTCAGAAAGTCGCACACATCTTCTTCGGTGGACCAGTTCTCCAGTCCCTGAAAGTCGCCGTGAAAGCGGGCGCCGACTTCGGGCGCCTGCTCAAAGACCTCGACCTTTACGCCAGCGCGGGCCAGGGTAATGGCTGCTGTCAGGCCAGCAGGCCCAGCGCCAATGATCTGTACATCGGTCTGCTTGTTCATGAGCGTCTTTGTTTAAGTAAGCTGAAGCGTGCCTTTCAGGCGGCCGCGCATGCACGAGAAGGTGTAGGTGCCGGCCGCAGTAGGGGGCAGTTCGACCTGGGCCTCGGAGGCCTTCTGGAAGGAGACTTTTCGGCCCCAGGACAGGAGATAGAGCTGGCGGGTACAGGAGGGCGCGTGTGGGTCCCGGTGGAAAATGAGTCGGATAGGATAGTGGGCCAGTGCCTGGAGCCGTCTCGGATGGAAGCCGTCTGGTCCCACCTGAATATGGGCCTCCTGCATCCCGTTGGTGCCGGGCTGGAGGCGCACGCGACGTCCGGGCCAGGGCCATAGCAGCAAGGCCAGTAGGATGATGCCCCCCAGTCCGACAAGTAAAAGCGCCAGCATGGTGCTTCGTGGTTAGCTCCTCAGTGCGTCCATAAAGAAAGACGCCCGCAGGGCGTCTTTCTTACAGCAGCGCCCGAAGGAAAGCCACGTTATTTCTCTACCTTCAGGAAGCGGGCGTTGATCGAGACAATTACGGTGCTGGCCGACATGAACACCGCTGCCACCGCCGGACCCAGCAGCAGACCCAGCTTGTAGAGCACGCCGGCGGCCAACGGGATGGCTACGATGTTGTAGCCGGCGGCCCACCAGAGATTTTGCACCATCTTGCGATAGGTGGCCCGGCTCAGCCGAAGGATCGAGACCACGTCGCGCGGGTCGTTACGCACCAGCACAATATCGGCCGTCTCAATCGCCACGTCGGTGCCCGCTCCGATCGCGATACCTACATCGGCCTGTGCCAGGGCGGGCGCATCGTTGATGCCATCGCCCACCATCGCCACGCGCAGACCGCGCCGCTGCACTTCTTTGACTTTGGCCGCTTTCTGATCGGGGAGCACTTCGGCGAAGTAGTCGTCCAGCCCGATTTCGCGGGCAACCCAGGCGGCTACGCGACGGTTATCGCCCGTGAGCATCATGACCTGCAGGCCCATCTGCTTGAGCTGTTTCACAGCTTCTCGCGATTCGGGCCGAATCACGTCGGCCAGCGCAATGGCACCGGCAACTTGGCCGTCACGCACGACAAACACCACCGTCTTGCCCTGTTCAGCCAGGGCATCAACCCGCGCATCCTGAACCTCCAGCCCATGCTCGCGAAGGTAGCCCGGGCTGACAACCAGCACCTCCTGGCCGTTGACCCGGGCGCGCGCTCCTTTCCCTGGAATGGCCTGAAAGTCGTCCGCTGCAAGCGGCTGTGCCACCGCCTCGACAATTCCTCGGGCAATGGGGTGTTCGGAATGCTGCTCGACCGCTGCGGCCAAGCGAAGCAGTTCCTCTTCGGAAAGACCGTCCTGGAAAACCAGCGTGTCGGTGACCCCGAAGCGTCCTTCGGTCAAGGTGCCCGTCTTGTCAAAAATGACGGCCTGCAGATTGCGCGCATTTTCGAAAGCGGTGCGGTCGCGAATGAGCAGACCATGCTGCGCCGAAAGGGCTGTAGAGACCGCCACGACGAGAGGAACGGCCAGGCCCAGGGCATGAGGACAGGCAATGACCATGACGGTTACCATCCGTTCGAGCGCAAAGTCGAAGGGCTGTCCTATCAGCAGCGTCCAGACGGCCAGCGTCAGGCCGCCTCCGCCCAGCGCGACGATGGTCAACCATCGCGCAGCCCGGTTGGCCAGGTCCTGGGTGCGCGATTTAGCCTCCTGCGCCTGCCGTACCAGCTCGATCACCTGAGACAGGTAGCTTTCCGCGCCGGTCTTCTGCACTTCGACGACCAGCGAGCCCTCGCCGTTGATAGCACCGCCAATGACCGTATCGCCGACTTTCTTTTCGACCGGGGCTGATTCGCCAGTCAGCAGGGCCTCGTTGACGGTCGTGTGCCCCTCGACAATCACACCATCGGCCGGGATTTTTTCGCCGGGACGCACCAGCACGCGATCACCGGCGTGAAGTTGATCCAGGGGAACGTCCTGAATGGAGCCATCAGGGAGGACCTTATGCGCCTCAGAGGGCATCAGGCGGGCCAGTTCTTCCAGGGCACGAGAAGCGCCCAGTACCGAACGCATTTCAATCCAGTGCCCCAGCAGCATGACATCGATCAGCGTGGCCAGCTCCCAGAAGAAGATCTTGCCCGCCAGCCCGAACACTACCGCACTGGAGTAGAGATAGGCTGTAGCAATAGCGATCGCAATGAGCGTCATCATGCCGGGGTTGCGCTGGCGCAGCTCGTCGAACAGCCCCTTCAGAAAAGGCCAACCGCCATAGAAGAACACGACGGATGAGAGCGCCCAGAGCACCAGCAGGTCGCCCGGAAAGCGCAGCGCGTCGCCCAGCCCCAGGAACGCCTGGATCATGGGCGAAAGCGCCAGAATAGGAATCGTTAGTACCAGCGAGATCCAAAAGCGACGCCGGAAGTCTTCGACCATGTGCGCGTGATGCGCATGGTGGTCGTGATGTTCATGATGATCATGATGCTTGTGGTGATCATGATGATGCGCATGCGCCTCCTGTACGGTTGACGCTTCCGTCTGGGACGGTGCATGATGGACATGATGCGCCTCTGGATGGTCTTTGTGTTCGTGAGACCCATGTTCCATATGCGAACGATTAGCACCGGTCATGGCTCTTTCCGGTTGGGTTAGCAGTCACAGTCAAAGTAAGTATAATGGGGACAGGAAATACAGGCGGCCTCCAGGCGCTGTCGAAGCTGACGACGCGCCCGATGAAGCCGCACGTGCAGGTTGTTCGGGGTAATCCCTAATTCTGCCGCGACCTCTTTGGGACGTTTACCGTTCAGATCGATCGCTTCAATCAGGCGTCGATAAGCAGGTCGCAGCGTGGGCAGCAGCTCCTGGAAGCAGCGGCAGATCCTTTCGCGATCTTCAGGGGACATCGTCGCCTCCTCAAACGTATCCGCATAATACTGATAGGCTTGTTGCGTCCGTCTACGTTTGCGATAGGCGTCGGCCAGGGCGCGTTGAACGATGCGATAAAACCAGGGCACCAGTTTTTCGCGACTGCGCAGGTTGGGAGCAGCTTGCAGTGCCTTAAGCAGGCTGTCCTGTAAAATATCTTCGGCTAAGTGTGGATCATGTACTTTGTACTGGATATAGGCCAGCATTTGCTGGCCGCTCCGGGCAAGTAGCGTTGCCAGCTCAGGTTGTTGGGATTTACGGGTGGACATGGTCATACCTCGGGATGGTGTGCAGGAACGGGATGATAGCGTCGACCGGGGCGCGGCAGGAAAGCGGGAAGCTGAGCACGGTAAGCCGTATAGGCAGGACCAAATTGAACCTGCAGGTGCCTTTCTTCGCGGCGGGCCAGCCCAACATACAGGCTAACCAGCACGGGAAAGAGCAGCAGCGTGATCAGGGTGGGCCACTGAATGAGAAAGCCGATCAGTACCAGGATGAAGCCCGTATATTGGGGGTGACGAATGCGAGCATAAGGGCCGGTAACCGCCAGAGTACCGTTACGCTGGGCCTGGTAAAGCACTTTCCAGGCAGCAGCCACGAGCCAGAGCCCGCCCCCAATGAACCCATAGCTGAGCACGTGAAGGAAACTCAAGTGTGCCTCCCCTTCAAGGCCGAACAGGAGCTGCCAGAGATGGCCGTTTTCATGAGCGAACAGGCTCAGTTGGGGATAGCGTGCGGCCAGCCAGCCATAGAGCAGATATAATGTGAGCGGGACGCCATACATTTCGGTGAACAGCGCTACCACGAAGGCAGAAAAGATGCCGAAGGTGCGCCATTCTGCCCGGTGTTTTGGACGGGCAAACCAGAAAGCAAAGCCAATAAACAGGAGCGACGAAACAATCACTAAAGGCCAGAGCCCGTAGTCGTAACGGTCCATGGTGGATGCCGGTTAGTGGTATGACGCAGTTCCATAAGCACAGACGTCGAGTTAGTGAAATCCTTACACTTCATTGAACCGGCTGGACGGTCAGTGAGCGTAGGCGAAGCGTACCCGGGCCTTTGAGATACAGCCCTGCCGGGCCCGGGCGGGCGGCCGGGCCGTGGCCGTGCACGCGCATCTGGCCGTTCACATATCCCCGGAAGTGCGTACCATAGGCGATTGCGCGCACCTCAAGCCATCCTGTTTCTGTTAAAGAAGATTCGTCAAAAAAGCGCTCCTGACCATCGATCAGGCGGCCCTGACGGATATATCGCGGGCCAATTTCCAGGAAATCATAGTTGCGGGCGTCCTGCAGGTGATAGACCAGGCGAACGACGCCTTCAAGGCTGTCACGCTGCAGTTGTACGGAAAACTCGGTACCTGGAAGGATGCCGGGACCGGTGAACAAAAGTTCCTGATGATCGAGCGTCAGGCGCAGCCCGTCTGATCCGGACTGCAGCGTCAACGCGGACAGGTCGCCGACGTGAAGAGTAAACGAGTCGGCAAGCACCTGTTCGGCTCCGGGACCTGGCATCCAGTGCCAGCCCCCGTTGGGTTGCTGTTCAAACTGCGCAGCGGCCAGCAAGAGGCGAAGCTCGCGCGCCAGCGAGTCGCGCTCCGCTTCCAGTTCATGCACGGTCGAAACGCCCAGACCGTGCGCATAGACCAGTTCGGCGCCGCGTTCGCCTGTCTGGTAAAGCAACCATAATCCACCAGCCCCAAACACAAGCAGCAATCCATGTATCCAGGCCGCTCGCGCCAGCGGATGCCGCCACCAGGCCAGTCCTAATCGAATCAATGCGAAGATACCAAAAAACCATAGTGTTCGCTCGGCCCAGTCGGCATGGGCTGAGACAGCCGGAATAACGGACGAAGGAAGATCCAGACCGTCGGCCGCTGCACGTCCGCTCAGGAAGGCCACCAGCGCCGAAAGTGCCCCAAGGGCGTAAAGTATGGCGGTCACCCGGGTTAGTACTACAGGCCGACGCAACAGC
>JALSJJ010000167.1 GCA_026989375.1 Rhodothermus sp. | reverse complement strand
GGGAGGCTGGCTTTCCGGAGCAGTTGTTTCGCACGCTGTTGATCGGCAGTGACCAGGTAGATGCAGTCATTGCGCATCCGCTGATTCGCGCGGTGACGCTGACGGGCAGCACGCCGGCCGGTCGAGCTGTGGCCGCCAGAGCTGGTGCCGCGCTTAAAAAGACCGTGCTGGAGCTGGGCGGTAGCGACCCGTACGTGATTCTGGAAGATGCCGACATTGAGCAGGCCGCGGCCATCTGTGCCAAAAGCCGGCTGATCAACTCGGGGCAGAGCTGTATTGCGGCCAAGCGTTTCGTGGTCGTGGAGGCTGTGCGGGAGCCATTTGAGCGCCTGCTGGTGGCGCATATGCAGGCGGCACGGGTAGGGGATCCGCTGGATGAGGCGACCGAAGTGGGACCACTGGCCCGCCACGACCTGCGCGATGAATTGCACCGTCAGGTGCAGGAGAGTCTACGCAAAGGAGCACGTCTCCTGCTGGGCGGCGAGATCCCGGAAGGCCCTGGCGCCTACTATCCACCTACGGTATTGACCGACGTGCCAGCGGGCTCACCGGCCTACGAAGAAGAGCTGTTCGGTCCGGTGGCCGCCATCATTCCGGTGCGCGATGAAGCCGAAGCCATTCGTGTGGCAAACGACACGGTATTCGGGCTCGGTGCCGCCGTGTTTACACGCGACGAAGCCCGTGGCGAACGCATTGCTCGCGAAGCACTCGAAGCTGGTTGTTGCTTTGTGAATGACTTTGTACGCAGTGATCCGCGCCTTCCATTTGGCGGCATTAAAGAAAGCGGTTATGGCCGCGAGCTATCCATCTTTGGCATTCGAGAGTTTGTGAACATCAAGACCGTCTTTATCGGCGGTCACTGAGCAAACGCTGGCGAGAAAAGCGCCAGATCATCAGCAGAAGGCTACCTACCAGCGCCATGCCAACCGCATTGGCCAGGATAATGATTGGATCTCGGCGCAGAACGCCATAGAGCAACCACAGAATGATTCCGGTAAACAACAGCAAAAAGGTGCCCGCCGACAGGTCCTCGGCCGAGCGGCGCCGCCAGGTGCGGACCACCTGCGGCAGGAAGGCCAGCGTGGTCAATGTGGCGGCCAACAGGCCAATACCCAGAGTGAGATCCATGTGTGAGCAATAGTAAAAACGATAAACGTACTTAGCGCGCAGGTGTTGGGACGGTAGCCCTGAAAGGGGTTGCCGGGGAAAAAGTTCTCTTAAAAAAGTAGGAGGTCGTGTCGATACTTAGAGGGCGCCTGCCCATCGACGTCTGCGTATCGGTTTTCTTGCAACAAGGGTGACGCGCATCGCAGTACCGTGCTCGCAGGATGGGTGGGAAAGCCCGAGGCGAAGGCAGGGCCTCGGGCTTTTTTTTTTGGAAACTTGCGACGTGGCGGCAGGTAGCGTGGCGCAGAAAAGAGGGTGGAGGGTTGTATGACAGTGTGTCTACCCGATCGGTTGCCGGCTTCGGTTTTTCTGGGATTGGGTTCAAACCTGGGAGATCGGGCTGCCTCACTGCGCTGGGCTGTCGCGGCGTTGCGAGGACATCCGGGAGTGGAGGTGGTGGCCGTGTCGCCGGTATACGAAAGTGCCGCGCACGTGCTGCCCGGGCAGGTGCAACCGGACTACTTGAATGCCGTGGTGTGGTTGCGCACGCATCTGTCTCCCGAGGCCTTCTTGGAACTGTGCGGCCAGTTGGAGGCGGCTGCCGGACGTGTGCGCACGGTGCGCTGGGCGCCCCGAACGCTGGACTTGGACGTACTGGCCTGGGATGCACTGGTGCGTTACGACGACCGTCTGATGTTGCCACATCCCCGGTTGGCTGTGCGGCGGTTTGTGTTACAACCCTGGGCCGATCTGGCGCCTGACTTCTACGTGCCGGCTCCATTTTGTGCTACCGTCTCCGTTTTGCTGCAGCGATGTCCGGATCGGGCACCCCTTCGTCGTACGGGCGTATCGCTGGAAACCAGTTGACCGATGGGCAGAGCCATG
>JALSJJ010000166.1 GCA_026989375.1 Rhodothermus sp. | reverse complement strand
ACCGACCTCACCCCCGAATTAACACACACACATTGTCAAGAGGGACGATGGGGGAGGAATGGCTGAAAATTCAGGACGTTATGGGAGAAATGGCGCATTGGTTGACGGGCGCACTGGCTGCATACGTCAGGGGAAGGATGGATGCAGCCTGCGCCTTGGAAACACCCCAGGCCAGCAAGGACGCGGACCCACACGACCCGACATGCACCCGCTAATTAACACACACAGCTTGTCAAGTCTCTGGAGTGGTTCTTTTAATTGCACGATGGGAGCGCCAGGGACCTGGAGGAAAAGTGGATGAATCCCCGGCCGGTCTGCAAAGAGCACAGCACCGTGTGCGGACACGCGAATCCCACTGCAGAAGGCAGGCAGAGCCTCTGGGGCAAGCTGTAGGCGGGGAGTCGCTTGCGTCCTGTTTGCGTTTTGCCGGGCAGTCAATTATTCTTGCGTAGCGCCTTGTTGGCGTAGGCGAATCCGTGAGAAAACGACCACCGATCGGGTGCCATCCGGTTCTCGGCGCAGGCCCAGCGCCCGGCCGTTCTGCACGACTTCAAGGTCAATGGGGCCCTCCAGATCGACCGTCTGCAGATTGCCGCGGGGAGTAAGCACCAGGTAACGCGTGCTTTGGCGCTGTTCGTCCGGCCATCCCCGAGTAAGCCGTACCCATATGTTGCCGACATCGTCCAGCAGAAGATCGTCGATGTAGGGCCAGTGCGTTCGTTTGAGGCGGGGCAGGGAAGCCGCAGCGAACCGGGTATCCAATCGACGTGCTCTGGCCCAGTCCTCGGACGTCAGGGGAGGAGGCGAAGGCGCGCGGAAACGACGGCGCGCCTGCACGTGGCCATTCAGGTCATGCAGTACTACCTGCAGGCTGTCGCTCCAGGCCAGAACTATGCCGTGAGGAGGCCGGACGGCTACCAGCTGGCGCGCCAGAAAGGGAAAGATCGTGCGCCGTCCTTCCCGGCGAATGACCTCATTTTCACGCAACGGAAGCAGTAGGTGAAGCTGCCGATTCGACCACTGATAGCGGTAGAGTCCATGAAAGCCGGCGTCGATCAAACTGGCTGCAAAGCGAAGAATCAGCGTGTCAGCGCTGATGGCCCACAGCTCCAGCGGCCAGCGGGCCGGAGGAGGCAGTGAAGGAAAAGTGCGGGTGTCGATGTGACGAAGGCCGGGATGCAGACGCCAGCGATGCACGCGTCGCGGCATATCCTCCAGCACGAACAGCCAGTCCCCCTCAGGAGACGTAGCGATCCGTGTCAGCGTTTGAAACTCGCCTGGTCCATTGCCCCGGCGGCCTAACGTGTCGATCGGGACCCCGCGGGCATTAAAGTACACGATGTGGTAGGCGCCGGCATCCGCCACCAGGATGTGCTGATGGCGATCCAGCGCTACCGATACGGCGCGGGCAAAGAGATGGCCCGGCAGGACCAGATCCGGCGACAGGATCGATGTGGGTTGCCCCTGGCCAGATGGCTGCCATAAAAAGAGCAGCAAAAAGAGCCCGAGGCATAAATGGAGACCTACGCCAGACTTATTCCGGACAGAATCCCCAGATTCCCTCCTGAATAATTTCATCTCGGTAGCCATTATCGCAGCGGATTATCATTTCCCAGAACCCTTCATATTGAAGGATAATCACCAGACAGGTGTCTGTCTCCCACCGGCAAACTTCTTCTGGAGGAGGAGAGGTAAATGAGAAAATGCTGAACCCTATCAGTACGCTTAAGATGAGTAACAGCCGTCGCATAATGCCTCTCCCTTGATTAGTAGTTCGCACCCGGTGGGCCCCGGGCCGGCCGTCGGGGGTGCGGGCCGGACGACCGGCCTCACCCCCGAATTAACACACACACACACACACACATTGTCAAGAGGGACGATGGGGGAGGAATGGCTGAAAATTCAGAAGCTTATGGGACAAATGGCGCATCGCTTGACGGGCGCACTGGCTGCATACGTTCGGGGCAGCATGGATGCAGCCTGCGCCCTGGAAACACC
>JALSJJ010000165.1 GCA_026989375.1 Rhodothermus sp. | reverse complement strand
CATCTTTCGCCATGCACTGGTCCTTTCAGATATTGGTGTTTCTGTCTACCGTCGTTGTTTATGCCCTTCTTGGGCTGATAGGCGGCGTCATCGGCGCGGCTCTTTTCAAAAGAAAGTCGGCCACCCAGCACACCTCAACCGAGTCCGATTTCATTTGAGCCCGGACGTGGTCGCCAGGGCCGACGCGCGCGGGGAGGCCCCAGGAGTTCAGCCAGTACCATGGCTTCCCGGACGCCTTTTCGATGTCGGAGGCGTCGAAGCCAGTTCTGTGCCTGGGTAGTCGTGGCAAGGTGATTAGCTTCAGGGCGCAGGGGTTGATCCAGCGCAGGCGAATGCGCGTGAAGCACCCGCTTTTCTTGCGGGGCGGTATCGTCTAATGTGCTTTCCAGGGGATAAAACTCCGGCCCGGGGGGCTGCTCCAGGCTGCGAAATTCTGTTCCGGTCGCTACAGGGCGCGCCTCTCGCTTCTGTTCGGGCGCCGGTCGGCGCATGGGCTCCCTCAGCGCTTCGCGAATTTCTCGCAGCGCTTCTTCGAGGGCCAGGTCGCGTTTTGACGGCGTTGTACGCTCCGGTTGCGGTTTAGCCGGCTGTTTTCGTCGTGCGCCGGCGAGCAACCCGTACGTGATAATGAGCAGCAATAGAATCTCCAGCAAAGTCATCGATCAATGTCGGCAGGTGCTTTTTTTCTTCATACTAACACTGCTGGTTACAGTTGCAACCTCCATGTCGCTGTCGATTCTTAGCACCTTGGCTTCAGGTATTCTGTTCACACTACGATTCAGGCTTATACACAATGAATTGATTCTCGATAATTTCCAGCTTTAATTTTTGGTTTTGAGCGAATTCATCTACAGCCCGTTGCACGCCATTATTCCACCATCCTTTTACGCCATAATCATCTCCTGTAATCCAACCTCCAGGTTTGACTTTTGGATAAGATAGTTCCAGATCCTTCTTCACATATTCGTATAAATGATTTCCATCTATATAAATCCAGTCAAAATAATTGTTGGGAAAGTAATCAGCCGCCACGTCTGAAGGCATTCTATGGATCACAATCCTTCCTGACGCTAATTCTTTTTTGAAGCGCTTACAAACATGATCATAAATAGCATCCATTTCTGCCTGTCCCTTACTTGCTCCGCCATATAGTGCCTGTTGATATGTCGCATCTGACTGATATATCCAGGGATCAATGAGGTGTAACCTTCTGGGTTTTGTAATTTCCAAAATCATTTCTGAAAAGTCTCCTTTATATACCCCTATTTCAGCGCAAATTGATCCCTTAGGCATACGTAGCAGTACCTCCTGTCTTACTGGCACCTTGACGCCAAGAATTTTCTTGAGAATGAGAACAGATCTTCTCCTCATATGTTAGCCAAGATATCCTATTAGTTTATCAACGACTTACCATCAGACCGAGGCGGAGATAACGGCACGCCCATTCCAGATGGTCTGCTCGCGCTTGGGACCGGTAGAGACCAGGCTGATGTTTACTCCCGTGAAGCGCGCGATAAATTCCAGGTATTGCCGGGCCGCTTCGGGCAGGTCCTCCAGGCGGCTGACGCCGGTAATATCTTCCTGCCATCCAGACAGCACTTCGTAAAGAGGCTCGACTTTTTCCAGCGTGTGCGCCTCGCTTGGAAAGCGCTGGCTGATTTTACCATCGTATCGATACCGGGTGCATACGGGCAGCTCGTCAAATCCGGTCAGCACATCCAGCTTCGTGATGGCCAGCTCTGTAAAGCCATTGATCATCGCCGAGTAGCGCAACGCCACCAGGTCGAGCCAGCCACAGCGGCGGGGACGACCGGTTGTCGCTCCGTATTCGTGTCCTACGGTGCGCAGGCGCTCGCCGATTTCATTGTCCTGCTCGGTAGGGAATGGCCCGTTACCCACCCGGGTGCAGTAGGCCTTGACGATCCCGATAATGCGCGTGATGGCGGTAGGCGGAATGCCCAGCCCCGTGCAGCAACCGCCTACGGTTGGATGGCTGGAGGTTACATACGGGTAGGTCCCGAAGTCCACGTCGAGCAGTGATCCCTGCGCGCCTTCGGCCAGGATGTGTTTGCCTTCCCGCAGCGCCTGGTTCAGGTACTCGGCCGTATCGGTCACGTAGGGATCGATGAGCTTATCGAACTCGACATACTCTTCAATGATGGCATCCACGTCGAGCGCTTCGGCCTTATAGACCTCTCGCAGGATGGCGTTTTTTTCTTCGATGGCCAGCTTGAGCTTCTTGCGCAGCACATCCCGGTCGAGCAGATCCACTACGCGGATACCGGTGCGGGCAAACTTGTCCATATAAGCCGGTCCGATTCCGCGTCTGGTCGTGCCGATGGCATCGGCATCGCGAAAACGCTCGCGCGCTTCCTCCAGCTTACGGTGATAGGGCATAATCAGATGGGCATTGTGCGAGATAAGCAGCCGCCCCTCTACCTCGTATCCCAGCGAGCGGATCATACGGATCTCCTCAAGCAGTGCCACTGGATCGAGCACCACGCCATTGCCAATCACACAGGTAACCCCTTCATGAAAGATACCACTGGGCACCAGATGCAGTACAAAGGTTTTATCCCCCCAGCAGATGGTATGGCCTGCATTAGCTCCTCCCTGATAGCGCGCGACAATGTCAACCTCCTGGCTGAGCAGGTCGACTATCTTACCTTTGCCTTCATCACCCCACTGGCTTCCGATGACAACCGTTACCGGCATTGTTACATACCTCTGGTTTTACGTGTAAACATGGTAAAGGCGGCGGTTGCGATCCGCCGCCTTCGTTCCGTGAGGGTGGTTCGTTCCAACCTCAACCTGATGCTTGCTCTACAGGCACAGGTGGATCGGTCTCAAAGCTTTTAACAGCTTCCTCCACCGAATCGTAATGTTTGAACACGGTAATCAGCTTCGTGATTACCAGCAACGACTGAATACGGTCGGCCACGTTTGCCAATCGCAAGTCTCCCCCTGCATTACGCAGCGAAGTCAATGCACTGATGAGCATCCCTAACCCACTGGAGTTCATAAACTTCACTTTCGACAGATCCATGACTACATTTTTCTTCCCCTCTCGAATCAGTTCATGAATCTTTTCGTGGAGCTTAACCCCATCGGGCCCCCCCATCACATTGCCCTTCAGTACAAACACGACGGCATTGTAACGTTCTTCGATAGAGAAATTCATTGCACCTCCTGGTTTAGTTAGCGCGCCGTTGCCAGACGATGTGTGGCCGTTCTTTCCCGCAATTCGACTACCACAGGCGAAGCTACAAATATGGAAGAATATGTACCAATAATAATACCAACCATCAAAGCGAACGAAAATCCCCGCAACACTTCTCCTCCAAATATAAAGAGGATGCCGACAACCAGCAAGGTAGTACCCGAGGTGATAATGGTCCGGCTTAGCGTCGTATTGATGGAGAGATTCACGACCTCGTCAAACGGCTTGGTTTTAAAGAGGTTCATGTACTCGCGGATGCGGTCAAAGACGACCACCGTGTCGTTGAGCGAGTACCCTACGATGGTCAGAAAGGCGGCGATGATCGTCTGGTCGATTTCCAGGGAAAACGGCAGCCAGCCATGGAGAAAAGAGAAGAGCCCGAGCGTGATCAGCACGTCGTGAAACAGGGCGGCCACAGCCCCCAAACTAAAGCGCCATTCGAAGCGAATCAGGATATAGACAAAGATGACAAGCAGTGCGCCTAAGATCGCATAAATGGCGCCGCGCTTCAGGTCTTCTGCAAAACGGGGGCCAACGATGTTCGTCTGCACTACCTCGGGCTGCGTCTCCGGAAAGCGTTCGCGGATGGTCTCCACAATCTGCTGCTGCATTTCAGTGATGTCGCCCTCGGCGGCTACCCGGATCAGGATATCCTCAGCGCCATAGGTTTTCACCTCAGGCTCAGATCCAAGCACAGGCGTCAGTGCTTCGCGGATGGCTGTGGCACCGGGAGCTGTGGCCCCCCGTACGATAAACTCCATCCCTCCTTTAAAGTCAATCCCCAGCTCCAACCCACGCGTTACCAGGGATACCAGACTGAGCAGCATGAGCAGGCCTGAAAAAACGTAGGCCTTCTTTCGATGCTGAATAAAAGGAATATTAACATTCTCAAAGAGCCGCATGACTGTTTCCCGTCAGTTTTTCTTGTCTTCCTGTTTTACCCTACACTGACCATCATCTTCCGCTCCAGCACCAGATAATCGAAGATAATTCGGGTAATCACAATGGCGCTAAAGAGGGAAGCAGCAATCCCCGCCATAAGCGTTACGGCGAAGCCCTGAATGGGCCCCACTCCAAACGAGTATAGAATAGCGCCTGTGAAAAACGTTGTGATATTGGCGTCGAAGATGGCGCTGAACGCTTTCGAATAACCCAGGTCGATGGCCGCTCGCAGCGTCTTGCCCGTGGCCTGCTCCTCACGAATACGCTCAAAGATAAGCACGTTCGCATCGACGGCCATGCCGATCGTCAGCATGATACCGGCAATGCCTGGCAGCGTCAGCGTTGCCTTGAATGCAGCCAGAATGCCCAGAATAAAAATGATGTTGAGCACAAGCGCCAGGTCGGCAATCATGCCTCCCGTACGGTAGTAGAAGATCATAAACAGCGCCACAACCAGTAAGCCGGTAAGCACCGAGCGCAATCCAGCCCGGATGGACGCTTCACCTAAGCTGGGCCCTACCGTACGCTCCTCAATGATCTCCATTGGAGCCGGCAGCGCACCGGATTTCAATACGGTCACGATATCCTGTGCCTCCTCCCGCGAATCCAGGCCCGTAATCGACGAACGGCCACTCGGAATGCGTTCGTTGACGACCGGATAGGAATACACCACGTTGTCCAGTACAATGGCGATGTGCTTTCCTACGTTGGCCCCGGTCAGACGGGCCCAGATGCGGGCTCCCTCTGAGTTCATCGTCATCGACACCTGAGGCCGGTTCAGCTCGTCGAACTCGACACGCGCGTCGGTGATCACTTCACCGGTCAACTCTACTTCTTTACGCACCCCCAGCAGGTAGTAGAGCGGCCGTCCCTGCTCGTCGGTACCTACCGGATTGGCTGTGTAGAGCAACTCAACCCCGGTAGGAAACAGTACCTGCACTTCGGGATTGCGCAGCAAGCGATTCACCGTGGCCGTATCCGGACCGGCCACAATGCCAAATACCACGCCCTGCCCCACCGGCTGCATCACAGCCAGTAACGGATTGCGCGGACGTTCCGGCGACGGTTGCTCACCCAGCAAGGCAGCCAGCGACGTATCAACCGCTGCCGTGTCGGCTGCAGCCGTCGTATCGGACTCGTAGTAGGCAATGATGTCCTGCAGCGCTGCCTGCAGCAGTTGCGGATCGGCCATCAGCCGGAACTCCAGCCGGGCAGTTCCACGAAGCAGCCGCCGCACCCGTTCGGGATCGTCCACGCCCGGGAGCTCGACCACGATCCGCCGGGTCCCCTGCTTCTGAATGGATGGCTCCGTCACACCGTACCGGTCAACACGGTCGCGAATGATTTCAATAGCCCGGTTGACAGCCTCTTCGACCTGTTGCCGTAAGTAAGCAGCAATCTCCTCATTGGACGAGCGCCGCGTAATCCCAGCCTCCGGGTTTCGGAAATAGCGCGACAGTCTTGCGTTAGGATCGCGTTGCTCAAAAGCTTCTACAAATGCATCAATCAGCGACACGTTGCCTGAACGTGCACGTTCACGGGCCACGGCCAACACTTCTTCAAATGTCTCGTCCACCTCGGTGGCCAGCTCACGAATCAATGCATCGACGCGCACCTCAAGCGTTACATGCATCCCTCCCTGCAGATCCAGCCCTAACTTCAGGGCTTTCTCGCGCAAGTTCTGGATCGTTCCGTAATTGGCTTCAATAAAAGCAGCCCGTTCCTCCTCCGACATACGGTTCAGCTTACGCTGCAGCAACGCATACCGAACCGTCGGATACAGGTAATATCCGCAGAGCAGGAGCAAAGCCAGGGTAATGCCTATCTTGAAACCGTTGCGTTTCATCTTTGCCTGTATATGCTTTTGATGGTGATCCTAATAAATTAAGAACGTCCGCACCCGGCGCAGAGCAGCCATACGTATCATCATCCCAGCCGGGATGATCCGTCAGGCCACTATGGCCCCATGGGGAGAACGGCACCAAACAGAAAGGCCCCCGGCGCCATAGCCGGTATATCAATAGCCGGTGGCAGGACCAGCGTCGACAGGCGTTCCCACAGCGTGGGACCACAAACAAGGACGGCCGTGCAAGTCCGCAACAGGCTCAGCCATAAGGACACACTCCCCGTCTGCCACCAGTACAGCCTTAGCAGTGGATCGGCTACCAGACGCGGTACGAACCCCAGAAGCCGCATCAGGACGGCCTCGTCGGGCGCATCAGCGGGCAACCCCAGTGCTGCACGCACCGACGCTCCGCCATCCTGCCGGTTACAGATCTGCAAGAAAGCGTGTACAAAGGCTTCCAGCGAGACCGGCCAGACCGCCAGCGCCTGCTGCACGCCAGCCTCCAGAACAGCCTCGGCCGGCGTGCCCTGAAGTTGCACGCGTAGCCAGGCGGCATACGAAGCGCCCGATGCCGGCCAGAGGGGACGTACCACTCCTGCCAGCAAAGTCAGCGTAAGCCCCAGGCTTACACCGCGCACCACTCCGCTATGCCGCAATCGCTGCATCACTGCCTGCTTTGACCGCCGCCTAATTTACGGCCTGCTATGGCCCGGGTCAACGACCACCCTTGAGCGTTCCGCAAAAACAGCGATGACACATAGCTGTCACCCCTACCGTTGCATTCTGAGGCCACACAATCACCAGCGTTGTCGACGCAATGCCTGGCCGTCCCTATCATATTGCCGAGCTGCTACCGACCGTTCTGGAGCAACTCCAGAACGCCAATGATCAAGCCATGAGGCAGACCTCACGCATGACAGAGGCAGCACGCTCTCGTCCGCTCGTTCAGCGAATCGCAAAGGTAATCTCTACCCGTGCCCGCACCTCAATTTCGCCAGCCGCATAGGCTTCGGGCTCCGGAGCTGCCTCTGCTGTGCGCAACGCCGCCACATTGGCTCGCCAGAGCGGCCGGGGAAACTCCAGGGCCTGTTCCGTGACCCGGATCGGATCGCCCACTTCACGGTTCAGCACAGCAAGCATCTGCCGGGCTTTTTCCTGTGCATTCCGGACGGCCGCCTGCAGAGCCGCCAGCCGCACCGTCTCGCGGTCCGATACCTCATACCGAATCCCCTGTAACCGGTTGGCACCCTGCTGTACCACCCGCGCTACCACTTGAGGCAACTGGTTCAGATCGACCAGCTCCACCCGCAGGACCCGCTGCACTTCGTAGCCCTTTTCCTCCCATCGTCGTTGATCCGGATTGTATTCCCGCACCGGATGCAGGGTTAGCGTCTCCAGATGTAAGTGACGCTCTTCGATCCCCAGCGCCCGCACAGCATTAAGCGCCCGACGCGCAGCCTCGGCATTGCGCTGTCGGGCCCGCTCCGGATCCTGATCCCGCGTAACCACGGCAAAACGCAAAACGGCCCGGTCCGGCAATACCCGAACAATCCCTTCACCTTTCACGGTGATTGTGGGCACGGCCGGTGTCTCCGTCCCCACACGGACTATCTGCGCCCACGCCGCAGACCACCCGGGCCAGAGCAAGCCCAACGCGATTCCCACTATGTAGCGCATTCCGCCCTCCATCTGGTTTGTTTAGTCCTGCTCCACAGAGAACGTATAACAGCGAACCATTCGCATCGGGTTACACCAGAACATCCCTTTGGCGTGTCGCTTCTACCCCCTCGATCCTTTCAGATACGAACCATTTTTCCCCCGTCGGCCGCGCCTGTTCTATACGCGCTCTGGTGCAGCGTCCCCTATCTGTAACTAAAACCATCATTAACGGAGCTTGCCATGCGACGCCTGCTTTCCTTGATCCTGCTGGTAACGACCCTCCTGTTGTTGAACGGGTGTGAACTGTTGCCTCCAGTCTTCTGAGCTCAGGGCATCAGCCGTCCCAGCAAACGTGGGAAGGGGATGACCTCCCGCACGTGGCGCACCCCGCAGATCCAGGCCAGTGTCCGTTCGAGTCCGAGCCCGAAGCCACTGTGCGGTACCGAGCCATAGCGCCGCAGATCCAGGTACCACTCGAACGCCTCGCGCGGCAAGTGGTGCGCTTCGATCTGAGCTTCGAGAAACGCCAGATCGTCGGCCCGCTGCCCTCCTCCGATGATCTCGCCATAGCCTTCCGGAGCGAGCACGTCCATCCCCAGGGCCAGCCGTTCGTCTTCTGGATCGCGCTTCATGTAAAACGCCTTGATGGCCGCCGGAAAGCGATGGACAATGATCGGGCGATCGAAGTGCCAGGTCAGCACCGTCTCATCGCTGTTGCCAAAATCATTCCCCCACAGAAAGTTGCGGGCTGACTCTTTCCACTGGGGCAGATTTTCCAGTTCTTTTTCGATCTCATCCAGCCGCTGATTGATTTCGATCTCGCGGGCGTCTATGCGCCGCTTTTCGGCTTTTTTGGCCTGGCCATAGCGGCGTCGATTTTCGGCCCGTTCAGCTTCAAGCTGTTGCCGTTCTTCCTTCAGTGCTTCAATACGGGCGTCGATCATTCGGGCCGTCTCATCGCTTCGAAGGAGTTCCACGGCTTCCGAATAGGTTAGCCGCGGAAACGGCGGCTGCACCCGCTCCAGCGCTGCCACGTCACGCCCCAGCACCTCCAGCTCGGTGCGGCAGTGACGCAGCACCTCCTGCACGAGATGCACTACCAGCTCCTCAGCCAGTGCCATGTTCATTTCCAGATCGTAGAAAGCCATCTCCGGCTCAATCATCCAGAACTCGGTCAGGTGCCGGCGTGTCTTGGACTTTTCTGCGCGAAACGTGGGCCCGAAGGTGTACACTTTCCCGAAGGCCAGGGCCATCGCCTCGGCGTAGAGTTGCCCGCTCTGGCTCAGGTAGGCCCGATCGCCAAAATAGTCGATTTCAAACAGCGTGGTAGTTCCTTCCACCGCATTGCCCGTCAGGATCGGCGCGTCCAACTGCAGAAAGCCTCGCGCCTGAAAGAATTCATGAATGGCCTGGACAACCCGGTTGCGAATGCGCATGATGGCCCACGGCCGACGGCTGCGCAGCCACAGATGCCGATGATCCATTAAAAATTCGATCCCGTGCGGCTTCGGCGTGATCGGATAGTTTTCCGAGGGGCTGATGCGCTGCACGCGCGCGACCTGCACCTCATGGCCGCCGATCTGGCGTTCGTCGCGCACGACGGTGCCCACCACCTCCAGCGCACACTCCTGGGTAGCGGCCTCGGCCGCTTCCCAGGAGGCCGTATCCACCTGATCCTGGGCCACCACACACTGGACCAGCCCGGTCCCATCACGCAAGATCAAAAAGTGCAGCCCTTTGGAGCTTCGTTTATTGTAGAGCCATCCTTTGAGCGTAACGGTCTGCCCCACATAACGAGGCAGCTCTTCAATGTATTGAAATGGCCGCTCCATCGTCTCAGTACAAGCGCTGGTGAATAGCTCGCACAACGCCGCGCTTATACGCCCCAGCCTTGTAAAAGTCGTCCTTCTCGGATGTAGCCAGAACGCTCTGGCTATTCCTGCGCGAAAAGCGCATAAATCAAAGTAGTAAAGGATAATGATTCAAAAAAAAATTGATTAGTATTTTTTTTGTGCTTGAGGTAGCAGGGTGATCGTCTACTTCAGGTGCTACGTTCTGCGAAATATCCGTTTCGTACAGTTACCAGACGAATGTATATTGTCTGAGTGGGATCTCAGCATCTGTCCGTCGGTCGCCTCTCTGCCTCATCCGCTTTAAAGCCTCCCGGTTGAACGTCTGGTAAACGTCCGGCAAAGCCATGGGTGCACTGCTTCGTAACGCCATGACCCTTCCGGCCTTTTTCCTCGGGATCGGACTGTTGCTAACCCCTTCCTTCCTCTGGGCGCAGACGAGCCAGTTATTTCGAAAAGCTGCCGAGCAACTGCAGGAAGACATCGACACCTCTTCATTTACAGTCTATGCAGGCCCCGGCCATACGGCAATTCTGGCCCTGCTGCAGGAACGCACGCTCAACGCTTCAGGCGATACGCGCCTGGGCGTCCTCTATCTGGCCCGTCATGACGCCCAAGGCAACGTCCTGTGGCCCACCGACAACCTGCCGCCGGGATGGTATCGCGTAGTTCTGCGCCGCCAGCCCGACAGTACCTACACCGTGCTCCTGGAAGATGCCGAAGGCCGACAAGCAAGCTTTCCGGCCAGCCTGCAGGCCACCGTTCCCCCCAGTCTGGACGACGCAGCCCTGCAGGTAGGGCTGACTTCCTATGGGGATGGAATGGATTTCTGGGCGCGACTCAGTGACCGGCAGCTGGTACATTTTACCATCCCATGGGCACAGACTTCTCAAGCAGCCCCCGAGGCAGACGCTGTGGAGACGGTCACCCGCCAGGCCCTGCTACAGGCTTTGCAGGAGCTCCGTCAGTTGGGAGGACAACTGGACAGCAGCCGCGTCGTGATAGCCTCTACCGACAACGTCGTGCTGGCCGGTGCACTGGAGCAGGGGGTTGAATCGTTTTCCGAAGCGGAGCTGCAAAATGGGGTTTCTTTTGCCGTGTTCATTGCGGCGCGCAAGCATCCCCTGCGTCCCCGGGGAGAAGCGGTCCGTTTTACTTTGCAGCAGGTCGACAGCCTGCGCTATGTGCTGCACCGTATTGACGCCGTCGGCAAGACGATTGCCAGTGACACGTTAACCGCCCAGGCGCTCTCCCGTCCGCTGGCGCAGGCATTGCATTTTGCCTTAGCAGTGGGTCGTCCCCCCGAGGTCTGTCTGGGCCTTCCCCGGAACCAGCAGCTATGCTTTCTGTGGCCGCTGACGGCGGCAATCCCGACCGACGTAGCCGCCGTACCGGGCGATGGGTCTGTCATTTTGACCTGGTCGGCCGCTAAAGGCGCCCTCTCTTACAATGTATATCTGGCGGCCGAGCCGGGGGTTACGAAAGACAACTGGCAGCAGAAGGCCGCAGGGCGGAAGCTGGAAGCGGTCGAATCCCCTCTGGTAATTACGGGCCTGGAAAATGACCGGACCTATTACTTCGTGGTAACGGCCGTGGGCGTGCGGGACGAGTCGCGCGAATCGGCCGAAGTGTCGGCCACGCCAGTAGCTTCGCCCTATGCAGCGCCAGGCCCGCGCTCCCGGATAGGCAACGAGCCCGACTCGGTACGCCTGGGTCTGCCCATTCAGGGCCAGACCCTGGTCGAGCATGATGGCGCTGTAGCGATCATTATCGCGCCACAGGAGCTGACAATGGAGCCGGGCGAAACGCGCACGCTGGGCGTGTGGGTCGAAGACGCCGAAGGTAATCGCTTTGCTGGAAGTGCCGATTATCTGAACGTAGTAACGGCCGGGGAGGGCTGGACCGTTCATTGGATCGCGCCGGGCAATCTGGAAGTGCAGGCACCCGCGGGCAACGCCATCCAGGACAGCATTCTGGTACTTGAGGTACGCTCCCAGCTATTTCCCGACAGTACCTACTATGTGGGGCAAGCACTGGTGCGTCTGGTAGCGTTTAAGCCCGACGTCCTCGTCATTCCGGAAGAGCTGGTCATCTGGCCCATTAGCTATCCATTGCGTGTCGAAGAGCAAAGACAAAGACAAAACCTTTTTACGCCCAATCAATGGGCACAGGTCAATGTGCTGCTGGACAACCCCCCGGGTCTGTTAGTAGGAGGCATTCTGAAAGAAGATTCTACGCATCAATACCAGGTAGGCCAGCTAATTGTAAGCAAAGGAGAAGGATTCAGTTACGGCGGACGAATTGAGCAAATTGTGGCACGCAACGGTGCCTACGTCCTGGTAGGCGTCCGACTTCTCCCCTTAGAAGAAATTTATACTCATTATCCATTTCCTGATATCAGCCAGATTATCCGACAGGGCCTGACTCCTATCAATCCAAACGAGGTCTATTTCCTTCCTTCTACGGAGCAAATTCAGGAATCATCGTTGAACAAAATGTTACAGCAAGATGAAAATAAAGACAAACCCAGATGCAAACCCAAGATCAAGCCAAAGTTGGCCGCTACCAAAGATTATAAAATCGGATTAGATATTGCTGGGTCTGTAGTATGTTCATACGAAGGCAGATCTGGAAAATTAGAAATTTCTTTCTCCGGGGGAATTGCTGTTGGACTTAACTATAATACATGGTACAGCAGTGATGCTTTTTCAATTCTTAAGAATCTATTATGGAATCGGGATTTGAGGGCCGTTGCTAATCTACTCGAAACACGTAACTTATCTATTGTCTTAATCCCCAAAGTCGAAGGCGAAGTAAAGTATATCATTAAAACCCAGCGAGATAATTTAGAAATTCAAGGCATTACATATCTCATACCCATTCCCGGCATGAGCGTGAGATTCTGGGGTTACTGGTCCGGTATTGGTGTATCCTTCAGCTTTGGCAGGTCTAACGTAACCGGGGAATTGGCTGCAACAACAACGCCTGAATTAGAAATACTTTCTATCAAGGCAGGATTTCATCCTAAATTCAATTTCCATGTAGGAAGAGCATTATACAGAATATTAGGAGAAACAGGCGAATCTATTTTAACTTTTGACCCTAAATTCTATGTTAATTTAAAGCTATTAGACATAGCTGAAATAGGATCTAAGTATAATTTTGATTATTATGAAACAAAGGTTAAATTTATTCCATTTACCCTTGGTCCTATATTAGGTGTGTTATATATTGAATCCATTGGGGAATTAAAAACCAGGTATGCATCTATAGGTCTTGGAATAAATCCATACGCCTCCTTGACCCCATTAGGTGTCACATTGACTGGCGCTATTGAAGGATCGGACGCTACCAAAAGAAAAAGTAGAATCTCTGCACAAGTAGGTGGTGAGGTGCGACTTCTGGCTGAGGGACAGATTCTGGATCGATTAGGTATCAAAGCAAATCTACAGTTGTGGAACACTGTGCTCTGGGAACAAATCATCGGCAATGTTGAACTCTCTGATTTCAAGGTCATAAGAGAGCAGAACCTTGTCTCGGGTAAACTGGGGGGATATGCCGACTGGGTGCGTGACGTGGCACTTTATCGCACGACGCAATCTCCCAGCAAAAATCGCCCTCCTGTTCTGACAGGCAGCGACTTTATCTTCCTGGGTCAGGGCACTCTACAACAGGGAGCATTTCAGTTCAACTATGACGCCTCCAAATTAGATTGCGGCAAGGAAGATGGCGGCAACGCCTATCTGGTTTCCTTTACACAGGTCCCCTTCCTCAATCTATTCAATATTCCTTTAGGCTACTCCTACCTGAGGGAAGTGGACCTCTGTAACCCGGAATTCCGCCTTGATCCTGCGGAGCTTGAGTTCGTCGGCCAGAAAGGCGACCGGCTTCAGAAAATCACGCGCGCCATCGCCAAAGACGCCGGCACGGTCACCGTCTCGGTCTCCAACGTACAAGGACCTTTCACCATCACCCCCACCCAGACCACCATCAATCCGCCAGATTCGGCCGTCACGCTCACCGTCCAGACCGAATGCACCGAAAATCGCCTGGGCCAGCGCCTCACCGGCAGCGCTACAGTCACCTTTGCCAACAACGAAAAACAGGTTTCCCGTACCCTCTCGCTGTCGCTCTCCTGCAACGACGACAATCCTGAGGAAAATCCGCCCATTACAGGCGACCGTCCGCCAGCCCGCGGCGGTAGCTGGGGCGATCCCCACATTACGACCTTCGAC
>JALSJJ010000164.1 GCA_026989375.1 Rhodothermus sp. | reverse complement strand
CGATCCGGAGTTGGTGGCTGAAGAGACACTTTGCCTGGCCGCTACAGCCACGGCACGCGCTGCCGAAGTGGGCTTACGGGAGAGGCCAGCACTGGCGCGGGTGGTGCCGTCGGCGCTTATGGCATTACCGTTTACCTACCGCGACTATCTACTGGGTAGTCTGTTGTTGCGTCAGAAGGAGGTATCGTGGCTGGAGGAGGCAGGCCGTGAGATATATAACCGACTTCAGCGAAAGCAGGCTTTTTATGAGGCACATCTGCCGGCCGGTCAATTTCCAGGAGAACGGATGCTGGGAGAAAAAATGGCGTTATGGATGGGACGCATCAGCCCGCCGGGTTTGCCGGAGCTCCCCCAGGAGCGAATGGAGCGCCTGGAGCTCGTTCCGGTGCTGCACACGCACCTGCGACTCATTCTGTCCTTCTGTCGCCAGGTGGTGATGGAAGGGCAGGAGCAGTAGGTCGATCAGGAAATGGCTTCCGAAGCATGGGCCACTTCCTGCCAGTGGCGAAGGAGCTGGAGTGTTTTTCTGCTGGCCAGCGCGGCACGTGCCAGCTCAATACCTTCCCCAAGGCGGTCGGTTCGGCCGCTCAGATAGAGCAGCACGCCGGCTGTCAGCAGGGCGGTATTTCGGCCAGGGCTTGGCCGGTTGTCCAGAATACGACGGGTGATTTCGGCGTGGAGCTCCGGGTCGGGAGAGGCTTCGATTTCGTCTGCTTCGGCAAAGCCCAGGGCCGGTGCTTCCACAACAAGTGGGGGAGCGGTTTCGTCTGTTGGATACAGACGCGTGGTGCGACCGGCCCGGCATTCGATCGATCCTTCGATGCCCTGCACCAGC
Source organism: Rhodothermus sp. (assembly GCA_026989375.1). Classification (GTDB taxonomy): domain Bacteria; phylum Bacteroidota; class Rhodothermia; order Rhodothermales; family Rhodothermaceae; genus Rhodothermus. The sequence continues at coordinate 1,178 of JALSJJ010000164.1, read as the reverse complement.
CAGCTTCCCGGATAGCATTGCTGGACGGCCGAGCGCATGCGGAGCAGGTAATTGCGGTGAAAGAACCCGGCCACGCATCGGGAAGCGCTGGCCGGATTGAGCAGCTTTTCTACAGTATTGAGGGCTGTGCGCAGTCCGAATTGCTGACGGATGGGCGTCAGCGCATGCCAGGCCGGTGCAAAGCGTGGGGCGTGCAGGTAGCCGATGCTCAGGGTTTCGAGCTGGCGCGCCACGAGTTCAGGGGCTTGGTCGGCCGGAATGCCCAGCGCCTGTAGCACGTCGGCCGGTGTGACGCCTTGCTTGGTGGGCACGTCAGGTGCGCCGTGCAACACGACTGGTTGGCCGGCCGCTGCCACGATCAGGGCAATGGCTGGAGCAAGCTGTAGCGTGCGTGCCTTGCCGTCGTAAGGCAGGCCCAGATCCAGCAGGTTGGGTACCTGCGGCCGAATGAGTCGACAGAAGGTGCGGGCGGCTTCGACGAAGCCAACAATTTCGTCGGCTGTCTCGCCTTTGACGCGTTGCGCAATCAGAAAGGCGCCGATCTGGGCAGGGGTAGCCGTGCCGTCGAGCATAAGGTGCATGGCCTCACAGGCTTCCTCGCGCGTCAGATCGCGCTTGAGTTTTTCGCCGCGGCCAACGGCCTGCACGTAAGGGATGAAGGCGTTCATGGTTAGCCGACAGTGAGCGTTTCGACCCAGACGCCCTGCGCATTGATCTCCAGCGTCAGGCGCACCTGATCGGTGGCGAGCGTCAGACGATAGGTACCGGGATTCTGGGGCGTGAAGGCCAGCTCGCGCAGCGTATGGCCCTGCAGGGCACAGAGCGCCTTATTGGCTTGCTGGATGGCGTCCAGAATCTGGCGTCCACGTTGCGTCTGGTGATACAGCGTCCGTAATGCCTTTTCTTCGTGGGGGCCATATTGCTGTCGAATGCGGCCAGTCTGGAGGGCCACCTCCAGGAAGCGTCCCAGCGGTTCATCCAGCAACGTATCTACGGTGCCTGCCGTGACGGCTTCCAAGAGCCGCCGGTACAGGTGGCGGGCTTCCGGGTCTGGCATTGAGGTAGCAAACCTTGCCAGTTCCTGCACCAGCGGTTCCCGGGCTTCTTCAGGGACGGTCAGCGACATGATTGTTTTGGCTATCAGGAGGTATGGTTGTGTGATCCGTGTCCGACGATGG
>JALSJJ010000163.1 GCA_026989375.1 Rhodothermus sp. | reverse complement strand
GATGAAGTTGGCATCGTAGACAAACTCCTCAGCGATCTGACTGCCGATGCGACCGTAGTAGGCTTCGGGCAGCACCTTCACGTTGTTGGGCTGGCCGTTCTGGTTGACGCCTTCGCCGACCATGCAGCCGGTGACCGGGTAGCCGGCTGCGTCGCATTCGGCCCGGCCTTTCAGGGTATTTTTGTGCAGGCCGTAGATGTAGGCGTAAGCGTTGGTCCCCGAGAAGAGCTGCCCGCCCCACTTTGCATCGAGCAGGACGCTGACAGTCAGGTTCTTGTAGCCCACCTCGGAGGAGAGCGCCGCGGTCCAGTCGGGTGTGCCACGGCCCAGCACGACGCGTTCTGGATCGCGCATGGGCAGGCCGCTTTCGTCGTGCACGATCCGTCCCTGGTCGTCGCGCAGGTACCGGTAGCCCCAGATCGTGCCGTAGGGTTTGCCCACCTCGGCGGTGATCCAGGCCGTTTGGAGACGGCTCTGGTCAAGCACCAGCACGGTCTGGTCGCCGGCCAGGGCAAGCACCTTGCTGAGGTTTCTGGCGAAGTTGAAGCTGAGATTCCAGAACAGAGCGGGCGTGCGGATGGGCGAGCCGGTGATCAACAGTTCGACGCCCTGGTTCTGGAGCGCGCCTGCGTTGATCACGCGTTCGCCAAAGCCGGACGCCTCGGAGATCGTGGTCGAGAGAATCTGGTCGGTGGTTTTCCGCCGGTACCAGGTCAGGTCCAGGCCCAGCCGGCGATCCAGAAATTCCAGGTTGATACCCAGTTCCGTCTCGGTGGTTGTGGTGGGTTTCAGGTTGGAAAGCGGGATCGAGTTCTGGGCAATGAAGCCCAGGGGTTGTCCCTGGTGGGTCGCGTCGGCGATTCGATAGGTCAGGTTGAGCATATACGGGTCGGTGTCGCTCCCGACCTGGGCCCAGGCTGCCCGCAGTTTGCCGAAGCTCAACCATGAGGGCACGGGCAGCACGTCGCTGAATACGAAGCTGGCGCTGACCGAGGGATAGAAGTAGCTGTTGTTATTTGGTGGCAGCGTTGAGGACCAGTCGTTGCGGGCGGTCAGGTTCAGGAACAGGTAGTCGTTGTAAGCGAGCTCGACCGAACCGTAGAGCGAGTTGATCTGCTTTTCAGAGAAATCATAGCGAGGCGTTAGATCGTTCATGTTAGCGATCGTAACCAGGTTGGGCAGTTTGAAACGCGCGCCATAGACGCCTACCAGTTCAATCTGGCGCCAGAGCACGCCCAGGCCTGCATAAGCATTCATGCTCAGGGAAGGGGTGAAGGCGTACTGTGCTTTGAGTAGGAGGTCGGTGTTGCTTTCCAGCACGCGCCATTCATTGTCCGACATATCACCGTCTGGCCGATAAGCCGTCCCCCATGGAGTAACAGTACGACGACGGAGCGTGTACCAGTCCAGTCCGGTGCGGCCTTCGACCGAGAGCCAGTCGGTCAACTGAAGTTCAAGGTCAATCGTACCGATCAGACGGTCTTTGTCGTCGTCAGCCTGAAAGCGGTTAACGACCCACCAGGGGTTGGTGGTGTACACGTCGCTTACGATCTGCAGCTCGCGGCCGTCTTCGGTATAGCCTGGTCTGAGCGTTCGGGGGTCGACGTTGGGCGGCAGGAAGGCAATCGAAAAGTTCGGGTTGCCGGGGCGGTCGGAGAGGTTGGTGCGGTCGTCGGCCAGTTCGTTGATGTAGTTGGCCTTGACGTCCGCGGTCAGCCGACCGAAGGTTGCTGTTCCGCGCAGGGTCAGCGAGGTGCGCTGCAGGCCCGATCCTGGCACAATGCTCTGAGCGTTGAACTGCGTGACGGAGAAGTAGAGCGAGGTGTTTTCAGTGCCGCCGTAGAGCGTCAGGGTGTTGCGCGCAGAGAGCCCGGTGCGGTAGAAGTCTTCCAGGCGACGGTTGACGGCGCGGTAGGGCCGGGCAACGCCGTCGAACTGAATGACCGAGGAGCCGTCCAGTTTGGCGCCCCAGCTCGACAGGCCGGTCTGCAGCGCTTCCTCTGGAGTCGCGGGTTTCTGACCGCGCTGCCCCTGGCCGTACACGTTCTGGTAGTCTGCAAAGCCGACCAGCGCTTCTTCGGCCGTAAGGGTGGAGCTGAACTCAATGTTCAGGCCGCGCCGTCCTTTGCCGGAGCGGGTGTTGATCAGGATCACGCCATTGCGGGCACGGGTGCCGTAGAGGGCGGCTGCCGCGGCCCCCTTGAGCACCGAGATGCTTTCGATGTCTTCAGGATTCAGGCTGGAGATGCCGTCGCCGCCGTCGAAGCCGCCCCACATGCCCGCCGAGCCGATCGTCGAGTTGTCGATCGGCACGCCATCGACGACAATCAGGGGCTGGTTGTTGCCGGTGAGCGACGAGACGCCGCGAATTACAATCCGGGTCGATGAGCCTGGACCACCGGCGGTCGGGCTGATCTGCAGGCCGGCCACTTTGCCCTGCAGCAGATTGCCGAAGTTGGTTTCGGTGCCGACTACCAGATCCTGGGCGTTGACCTGGCTGACGGCATAGCCCACGGCGCGGGCTTCGCGCTCGATGCCCAGCGCTGTCACCACCACTTCGCCCAGTTCAGCTACTGCCGGTTGAAGCAGGACTTCCAGGTAGTTGCGGCCGTTGAGGGGGACCTCCAGGGTTTCAAAGCCCACAAACGAAAACCGAAGGGTAGCCTGTGGGCTGCCGACGGTGAGCACAAAGTTGCCGTCGGCGTCGGTGGTGGTCCCATTCATCGTGCCCACCTCCAGGATGTTGACGCCCGGCAGGGGGCTGTTGTCGTCGGCCGAGCGCACGACGCCGCGCACCTCAAACTGGGCATGGGCTGCCGAAGCGCTCAGCAATAGCACGCTCAGCAGCAACAGACGTCTGCGGAGTTCGTGGTAAAAGTTCTTCATGGCTTCTGACAGATTGTTTGAGAAAAAGCTGGGCATGCTCGCTTCCGTCTTGATGTGGTTTTCATGATAGAGCTGGGCCTGTCGGTCGGCAAGGCAGTCCGACATTTTGGGATCGGTTCCAGCAGAAGAAGGCTGCATTTTGGGACCGATCCCACGTTGCGTCGAAAGGGTGTCCGCGTGTTATTTGCGCCGAGCAAGCTTTTCAATCTTCCTTTTTGATGAATTTATGAATGGCCGGGTGCCTATCAGGAAGCGTAGCGCAGGATTAGAAGTAAAAAGGCGCCGGCTGAGGCTAAGCGCTTAAAACATGGACTATTCCGTGCCGTCCTTGCTTATTGGTCTGGATGTGGGCGGCTCGTCAACCGAGCTGCTGGCCCTGCGTCCTCAGGCTCAGAATTCACCCTTTCGGCTGGTGGGGCCGGGTGCCAATCTGCAGCGGGTGGGTTTTGGGCAGACGGTTGTAGTGCTTCAGGAGCTGATTGAGCAGACGCTGCGGCACTTTCCGGGGGTGTCCGTGCTTTCGGTGTGTGCGGGGATTGCCGGGTGTGGGCGCTCCAAAGACCAGGAGCTGTTGTCCCGGCGACTGCAACAGGTGCTGGGCGATGGAGGGCGCACGGTACTGGTTCGGGTAGTACATGATGCAGAGATTGCCTTGGAGGCCGCCTTTGAAGGGGCCAGCGGGGTTGTGGTGGTGGCAGGTACGGGATCGGTCATTCTGGCACGCACGCGTCGGGGACAGATAGAAGTGGCCGGGGGCTGGGGTTATTTGTTGGGGGACGAAGGAAGTGGCTTTGCGATCGCTCGCGCCGGGTTACAGGCGGTGGCACAAGCGTTGGACGGTGGTCCCGACACGCGTCTGCGTGCGATGCTGGCCGAGCGCTTTCAGCTATGTGCACGTGATGCCATCATTCACCGCGTCTACCAGGAACGCTGGTCGTTGCAGGAGTTTGCGCCGCTTGTGCTGGAAGCTGCGCGCACGGGCGATCCGGTAGCGCAACGCATCGTGGAAGATCAGATAACGCAGCTGGTCGCACAGGTTGGCTGGCTGCTGGACCGGCTGGGTGATACCGTGGCGCCCCGCATGGCGCTGGCGGGGGGCCTGATGAACGAACCGTTCTATGTAGCCCAGTTGCGCCGGCAGCTCGCGATGCGGTGGCCGGACTGGTCCATTGAAGTGCAGCAGCGGCGGCCGGTCGAAGGAGCGTTGCGGCTGGCCCGGCGCCAACTGGCCTCCGGTGTCGGGTCGGAGCCTTAGCTGGCAAGGCGGGCTTTCAGCACCTTCCAGTGCGCTTCAGTCAGCGATTCCACGTTGAACAGAGAAATGCCTGCGGCGCCTCCTGCCAGGGCATACCCGATGGCCTGGTCCAGCGCTTCCGGGGTAAGGGCCGGTACAAAGAGCCCGCTGTAGAGCGGAATGCGGCCGTCAAGTGCTTCGATCCCTTCCCTTGTGGCCGTCTCAATCCAGGCGACGGGACGGTCGTAGAAGTTGTGATAGATCATGGGCATGACGGCATCGAGTGGCCACTGGGGCCAGTCCTGGCGTACAAGTCGGCGGGCGATCTCCGGGGTGGGAAAGACGGCAGCGGTTAGCGGTTTGCCCCGTGCATGGACGCGTTCGGCAATTTGCTGTACGACGGCCGTGATCTGGTCGTAGCGAAACTGCCGCCAGGCGGTATTGGCTGATGGATTTTCCAGTTCGAGCGGATCGATGCCGATCTGGGCTTTAAATTGGGCCCGGCATTCGGGATGGTAGCCGTAGTCGAAGGGTGGGTACTCGCGGTCTTGCACCAGGCCGTATTTCGGCTGAAGTGTGATGGGCAGGATGACGTCGGGAAAGCGGATGTAGTCCAGATGCAGGCCGGCCAGCCCTTCGATCTGCGCCATGCGGTCGTAATAGTCGGCCAGATAGGTGCGTACGTCCGGGACGCAAGGCGAAAGAAAACGGTAGTAGTCCACGTAGGGTGGCTGCTGAGCAGTCGAGACGCCCTCGCGGTTGACGGCGTACCAGTCGGGGTGGTCTTCGAGCCGTTCGGCCCGCATCATGGTGGGGATCCAGGCGTGCAGCTCGAGCCCTTCCGCGTGCGCGAGGGGAAGCAGGCGTTCATAAAAAGCCGGTCCTTCTTCGCGGTTTTCATGGAGCAGCAGGGCGTCGATGCCGCTGGCCTTCAGGCGGGCGAAGGTGCGGCGTGCTTCGTCGTCGCTTCCTATGTTGGCCCCCATCCAGGCCCAGTGCTTGAGGCGGGGCCCAGGGGTTTCCATCCGGCATCCGGCTGCCAGGGCAGCCAGTCCCAGACCAGCCAGCCGGAGAAACTCCTTGCGGGTCATGGGTTTTCGGGGTAGGTTTTCCAGAGGCGTCCGTCTTCGCGCAGGTGCAGGCGTGAGCCGTCGGGCAAGGTCGCCGTGATTTCGTAGAGGCTTTCGGTCGTTTGCAGCGTCAGTCGGTAACGCTGGCGGAGGTCGGCAGGGACGCCCAGTGCGTCAAGCGTTCGGGCATAGCGGCCGTGGCGCGCTCGAAACAGGCGCTGGCGGTAGTAAAGCTGGCGAAGTTGCCAGCGCACCGGTTCTTCTGGGGCGGGGCGGAAGTGCTCGATTCCCTGACCGGCTACGTAACCTGAAAATTGCACGTAGCCCCATCGTTCGGGCAGGTGCATGTTGACGACGCCCTGGGGCGACCAGACCCAGTTCGATGCGGGCAGGAGACGGCCGGTCGCGGAGTCGCGGCGCTTGCGATAGCGACCGTCGACTACCTCCAGGGACCATTGCACCCGGGCAAAGTTCATGCGCCACTGTTCACCGGGACGCGGTGGGCGTCCGCCAGGGGCTGCTTCTTCCAGCACGGCCCAGGGCAGGGCCAGTTCGACGGTCCAACCGCGGTCTATGTCGGACGGATCGTTCAGCGTGCCGTCCAGGAACACGGCGGCCTTCAAGCCCTGGATGTCCCAGGCGTCCAGGGCCGGTCCGCCGTCCCGGTAGGGTTTGAGCAGCAGCAGATCCCAGACCGTTCCCAGGGCATTGATTTCCAGTTCGTAGTAAGCGTGCGTATCGCCATCCGGATCGATAAAAACCTCGAAGTCATTGTCGTAGAAAATGACAGTGTCGCGCCGGGTAAGTGTTGCCCACAGGTGGGGTTCTTCCAGTTCGGCGCCGATGTACAGATAGGTGTCGTCCCAGAGCAGTTTGACCCGGGTGCGGTAGGGAGGCGGGGGGCGACGGGGGCCTTCGATGTCCACAAAGGGTTCGCTCCACGGGGCGGCCTGCCAGGCAGGTTCGTCGAGACGGCCGTCGATGTGGAGCGGGTGGTCGGTGCGGTAGCAGACGTAGGTGCGGGGAGCAAAGGGAAGCAGTGAATCCGGAGCCATGACCGGCTGTCCGACCGCTGAAGCAGCGTTCAGAAGCAGCCGGAGGAAGCCCAGCGTGAGCGCCAGACAGCCGGCCCGGCTCCAGTTTTCAGGGCATTTCATAGCAGGTGACAAAGGCTTCTGCGGCATAGAATTCGGGCAGCCCCAGGCGGTTGAGCGTCTCGGCCGTGCCCCGGTTACGGTCCCGGGCTCGCTGCCAGAACTCTCGGTCGTCGTAGGCGCCCGGAAACATAGCACGGTCTTTCTGGCTTTCGTGCTTGAAGATCGCCTCGATCTTCCGGTCGAGGTCTGCCTTCGACAGCGGCAGAAACACGTCGGCCTGGTGCACTTCCCATTCCTGCCAGGCACCCCGGTAGAGCCATACCAGGGGCCATTCGTCACGAGGATGTGCGTGATGATAGCGCTGGAGCGCCTGCTGAATGGCCGTATAGCACATCCGGTGGGTGCCATGCGGATCTGACAGGTCCCCGGCCACGAAAATATGCTGCGGCTGAATTTCTTCGAGCAGGTTGTGCACGATGCGAATGTCGGCTTCGCCGATGGGATCTTTGCGCACCGTGCCTGTCTTGTAGAACGGCATGTCCAGAAAGCGGGCATGCTTGGCCGACAGCCCTACCACTTCAATAGCGGCCACTGCTTCAGCATAGCGAATGTGGGCCTTGAGCTTCTGGATGACTTCCAGATCGACTTCGCCCGGTTTTTTGCGGGTAAAAAAGTCCAGAATTTCCTGCTGGCGCTGGTGGAAGCGTTCCAGCGCTTTGCCTTCCAGCCCCAGAATATCGTGGCTCAATTCGACAAAGCGCAGGTAACGCCGCACGTCGGCATCGAAGACCGCCACCGAGCCGTTTGTCATGTAGGCCACAATCACTTCGTTCTGATTGGCCACCAGCTTGTCGAGCATTCCCCCCATCGAGATGACATCGTCGTCCGGATGCGGACTGAAGACGATCACGCGCTGGTGTTTGAAGAGCTGGTGGGGATAGATGATGCGCTGGCGCAGATCTTCAAAAACTTCCAGGCAGAGCGCATCGACGTCGGGATAGGCATGCACGAGGCTGTGCAGATGATTGCGATAGAAGTCGGCGGCCTCCAGTTTCAGAATGGCTTTGCCGAGCGTTTCCGAGAGCCAGATGATGGCCCGTCGCGCCATGGGTTTATCCCAGACCACTTCCTGCACGAGCCAGGGGGTCTTTTCGCGGGTCAGCTCGCTGGCCGCGGCCCGGTCCAGGTAGAAGGTGGCGTTCGGGTGAGTCTGAAGAAAGCTGGCCGGCACCTGCCGATCGGGCGGCTCCTCGACGGCCCGGCGCACAATAGGCGCTTTATGTTCGCCGGTGGCCATCAGGATGATTTCGCGGGCGTCGAGGATGGTGCCAATGCCCATTGTGATGGCATGGCGCGGTACGTTTTCCTCGCCGAAGAAGTCGCTGGCGGCATCTTTTCGGGTGATCTCGTCGAGCACGACCAGCCGGGTGCGCGTTTCGGGGCCGGAGCCCGGCTCGTTGAAGCCGATGTGGCCGCTGCGTCCGATGCCCAGCAACACCAGGTCTAGGCCGCCGGCCTTTCGGATTTCTGCTTCGTAGGCCTGGCAGTATGCTTCGACTTCTTCCGGTGGAATGTCGCCGCGCGGGATATGGATGTTTTCCGGGGGAATGTTGATGTGATCGAACAGGTTTTCCCGCATGAACCGGTGATAGCTCTGCAGGCTGTCCGGCTGCATGGGGTAGTACTCGTCGAGGTTGAAGGTAATCACATGGGAAAAGTCGAGCCCTTCTTCCCGGTGCATGCGGATGAGTTCCTGGTAGACCCCGATGGGCGTGGAGCCGGTCGGTAGGCCCAGCACCAGCGGGCGCCCTTCGGTCTGGCGCTCCCGGATCAGGGTGGCAATACGTCGGGCTACTTCGCGGGCCAGTTGGGCCGGATTGTCGAAGATGCGCACCGGCACGCGCTCGCGCTGCGTGCCCGCTGCGACCGGGCCTGCAGCGATGGCTGGGGATTGCATCGTCGCGTTCACCGACATGGTTATGAGCAGGTCCTTTTCGTTTCCCTCTCAATGATCTGGCGCGAAAGCGCCGGGCGCAAGAGGATTTGCATTTGGGGACCGGTTCCAAAATGCAAGAAGACGACAGGTGGGCTTGAGTCTGAGTTCGCATGCACCTATACTTCACAGAGTGTTAACCATTATTTAGAAGAAGCAGCCGGTGCGTAGCTTATGGCTCAACTGCTTGCACGGGCGCAGGAGTACGATGTATGCATTGTCGGTTCCGGAGCAGGAGGCGGCATGGCCGCCTACGTGTTGACCCGGGCCGGGGCGAATGTGGTGATGCTGGAGGCGGGCCCCATGTGGGATGTGGCCCGTGATGGAGCGATGTTCACCTGGAACTACGAGTCGCCCCGGCGGGGGGCTTCCACGGTGGAGCGGCCGTTCGGCGAATTTGACGCTTGCTATGGCGGCTGGGAGATTCCGGGGGAGCCGTACTTGAAGGACGAGGGCACCGACTGGATGTGGTTCCGGGCGCGCATGCTGGGCGGGCGCACGAACCACTGGGGTCGCATTTCTCTGCGCTTCGGGCCGGATGACTTCAAGGGCAAAAGCCGGGATGGCTACGGGGACGACTGGCCCATCGGTTATGAGGATCTGGCGCCCTATTACGACAAGGTGGATCGGCTGATCGGTGTCTTTGGATCGAACGACAACTTCTACAACGAGCCGGACGGTATTTTTCTGCCGCCCCCGAAACCGCGGTGCTACGAACTGCTGGTCGCGAAGGCCTGTGAGCAGCTGGGCATTCCCGTGCTGGCCTCCCGGCTGTCGATCCTGACGCGCCCGCTCAACGGTCGGCCCGCCTGCCATTACTGCTCGCAATGCAACCGGGGTTGCACGGTGCGGGCGAACTTTGCTTCAAGCTACGTGCTGCTTCCCCCGGCGCTGGAGACGGGACGCCTCACGATTATTCCCAACGCCATGGCGCGGGAGATTCTGGTGGACGAGAACCTGCGCGCCCGGGGGGTCTCCTATATCGACAAGGAAACGATGCAGGAGCGGCAGGTGCGGGCACGGATCGTGGTGCTGGGGGCCAGCGCCTGCGAAACCGCCCGGCTGCTGCTCAACTCGCGCGGTCCCCGTTATGAGAATGGGCTGGCAAATTCGAGCGGGTTAGTGGGGCGCTACCTGATGGACTCGACGGGTACCAGTGTGGCCGGTTTTATTCCGGCGCTGGTCAAGAACCTGCCGCACAACGAGGATGGCGTGGGCGGCATGCACATCTACATTCCCTGGTGGGCCTACAACCAGAAGCTGGACTTTCCCCGCGGATATCACCTGGAAGTGTGGGGCGGCCGGCGCATGCCGGGCTATGGCTTCGGGGCGGGCATCCACCGGATCAATGGGCGGCTGCCCGGACCCGACGGCCGGCCCCGTCCGAAAGGCGGTGGGGGCTACGGCCTGCAGCTCAAAGAAGACTATCGCCAGCTTTACGGGGCGATCGTGGGCTTTTCGGGGCGCGGCGAGATGATCGCCCGTTATGAGAACTACTGCACGGTCGATCCGAACGTGGTCGATCGCTACGGCATCCCGGTCCTTCGGTTTCACGTGAAGTGGAGTGAGGAAGAGATCCGTCAGGTGCGGCACATGCAGGAAACCGCCCGGGCAATCATCCGGGCGATGGGCGGCGAGCCGCTCGATGAGATGCCCGGACCAGAGCAGGGCTATGGCATCACGAAGCCGGGTGAGATCATCCACGAAGCGGGTACCACGCGCATGGGGCGCGATCCAAAAACGTCGGTGCTGAACCCATTCTGTCAGGCGCACGACGTACCCAACCTGTTCGTGGTGGATGCCGGGCCGTTCGTGTCAATGCCGCACAAGAATCCCACCTGGACGATTCTGGCGCTGGCCTGGCGCACTTCGGAATACATCGTCGAACAGCGCAAACAGGGCAACCTATGAGCCGCGACCTCAGCCGACGGGATGCGCTTAAACTGCTGGCTCTGATGGCAGCGGCGCCGACCTTCAGTTTCGGATGCCGCCCGGAAGAGGTTCGGCAGGTGCAGCAGCGACGGGGCCAGACGCAACCGGGCCCCGACTACCGGCCCCGGTTTTTTACCGAGCATGAGTACCGGACCGTCGCGGCGCTGGCCGACTGGATCATTCCGGCCGACGAGCGGTCGGGCAGTGCCAGCGAGGCCGGCGTACCGGCTTTCATCGACTTCATCATGAGCGACCCGCTTATCCCGGGACTGGAACGGCGGCAGACAGCCATTCGGGGTGGGTTGGCCTGGCTTGATTACCAGTGCCTGCAGCGCTACGGAGCCCCATTTGTTGCGTGTAGCCAGCGCCAGCAGCAGGAGATGCTCGACCTGATTGCCTATCCGGAGGTGGCGCCGCCCGAAATGGCGCCAGGGGTGGCCTTTTTTAACAGCTTGCGTGATCTGGTAGCCTCGGGATTCTGGTCGAGCAAGATGGGCATGGAAGACTTACAGTACATGGGCAATACGGCCGTGGCCGAATGGAAAGGATGCCCGGATGAAGTACTGGAACATCTGGGCCTGAAATAACCCGGACGAGATCCGGAGGAGGGGGATCATGGAGAAGCTAACCATCGATCAGGTGGCGAGCCTGGCCTGCGTGTCGCGTTCAGTGGTGTCGCGCGTGCTCAACAACCACCCGAACGTGAGCGAAGAGGCGCGGCGACGCGTGCTGGAAGTGATCAAGAAGTACAACTACCGCCCCAGTTCGGTCGCGCGGAGCCTGGCCACCCGCCGCACCTATGAAATCTGCATCCTGACGCCGCGTCGAGGTAATGAAGCGCTGGCGAACGGTTTCTGGACGCTACTGCACTTGGGGATTTTTGAGCAGTGCATCCAGCGCGGCTATTTTGTATCGCTTTCGATGCTGTCGGAGGATGCCGAAGAGGAGCTGGAAGATCGTCTGCTGCATGAACATAGCTTTGATGGTTTCGTGTTGCTCACGTCAGAAGTGGCTGAGCGGGTGGTCGAGCCATTGCGAGAACGGCGAATCCCGGCCGTGCTGGTGGGCCATGATCCGGCCTATCCGGATGTCTGTTCGGTAGATGTGGACAACTTCGGAGGCGCCTATCGGGCTGTGCGACACCTGTGCCGTCTGGGGCACCGGTGCATCGCGGCTATTCTGGGGAGCCCCGAGCTTCAAGAGACGCGCGATCGACGCGCTGGCTATCTGCAGGCGCTGCGAGATGCCGGAGCCGAAGTGCAAGAGGCTTTGATCGAGATCGGTGATTACTCGCAGCGCTCGGGTTACGAGATTATGCGGCGATGGTTGAAGCAAGGGCCGGACTTTTCAGCCGTTTTCTGTGCCAGTGATACGATGGCGATCGGCGCATTGCTGGCACTCTACGAGGCCGGCGTGCGCGTGCCTGATCAGATGGCCATCGTGGGTTTTGACGATCTTCCCGTATCGCAATACACCTGTCCGCCGCTGACGACTGTACACCAACCGATTTACGAGAAGGGTCGGTGGGCTGCCAATATTCTCATCGATCAGATCGAGGGTCGCAAACGTCTGGCCGTACATGCCAGCCTGCAGGCCGAGCTCGTCGTGCGGCGCAGTTGTGGCGCGGTGGCATAGCGCTGCTTCTGCTGCTGGCGGGCTGCCGATCGGACCCGGCGGCGCCCGAGGCGATCCCCACCGCGCTTCTGGAACGGCTGCAGCAGGCCTATCGGGCAGGAGACCGGTCGGTTGCGTTGGTGCTGGCCGACAGCGTGATCCAGCAGGCCCCGGCGTGGCCGGATGGATATGTCTGGAAGGGCGCGTTGCTGCGCGAATTGGGGCAGTTGCGCGCGGCCGAAGCGGTGCTGCGCCAGGCGCTGCGCCGGCGCTCAGACCACGTCGAGGCCCGGCTCTTGCTGGCGCGCGTGGTGCAGCAGCAGGGGCGGTGGCAGGAAGCGCTCGGGCAATACCATCAGGCGCTGCGGTGGGCTACCGGAACGCTACGCGCGGCAGCCTGGCTGCAGCTCGGCCACATCTACCGGGAACTGGGGCAGTTCGATAGTGCGGCCGTCGGCTTTCGAAAAGCACTGGCGCGCGACAGCACGCTGGCCGAAGCCTGGGACGGCCTCCGACAAGTGTACGAGCTGGAAGGCCGTCTTCCAGAGGCGCTGGCTGCCGCTCGCCGAGCGCATCGCCGGGCCCCTGACGATCCGGATTATCGGCTGGCGCTGGGCGCGCTGCTGGTACGCCTCGGACATATGGATGAAGCGATTCCCTGGCTGGAGGGTGTGCTCGCGATGCGTCCCTGGCAGGCTGCCGCTCACTACCACCTGAGTCGGGCGCTGCAGGCCCGGGGCGATACCGCTGCCGCTCGCCGTCACCTGCGATGGGCCGAGCAGCTTCGTCAATTGGAATCGCTCCTGACACAGGCCGAGGTAGAAGTGGCCCGGCATGCCGATGCGCTGGGCCTGCTCAAACTGGCGCGACGACTGCTGCATGAAGGATACGCGATGCAAACGCGTCAGGCCATCGAAGCCGCGTATGTGCTGCAGCCTGAAAGCCTGGCACTGCAGCGGCTGCGTCAGGCCGTCAGTGAGCTGACCATTCCCTAAAGCAGCGTGCCGGTGAGTAGCATTCGAGCTACTCCGAAGTAAATCAGCAGTCCCGTTACATCGACCAGCGTAGCGACAAAAGGTGCCGAGGAGACAGCCGGATCTAACCCCAGTCTTCGGAGCAGAAAAGGCAACATAGAACCTACGATCGTTCCCCAGAGCACCACCCCTACCAATGCCAGACCGACCGTGAGCGCGATGGGTAGCCAGTAGTCGCCGTAGGCACCTCCCAGGTGTTGTGCCAGAGCAACCCGGAGCAACCCAATAATCCCCAGGATACCTCCCAGAGCCAGTCCGGAAAGAAATTCGCGACGGATCACACGCCACCAGTCACGCAGCATGATTTCTCCGACCGCCATAGCGCGAATGACCAGCGTAGCGGCCTGGGAGCCGCTATTGCCGCCACTGGAGATAATCAGTGGGACGAACAGGGCCAGCACAACAGCCCGAGCAATTTCGTCCTCGAAATGTCCCATGGCTGTTGTGGTGAGCATTTCTCCCAGAAACAACACAGTGAGCCAGCGGGCGCGTTTTTTGACCAGCGTGCCCAGCGAGGCTGAAATGTAAGGCTCTTCGAGCGCCTCCATCCCACCGATCTTCTGAATGTCCTCGGTGGCTTCTTCTTCGGCAACGTCCAGCACGTCATCAATGGTGACGATGCCCAGCAGCACGCCTTCGGTATCGGTCACGGGCAGCGCTACGCGGTCGTAGTCGCGGAAGACCTGGACAGCCGTTTCCTGATCGTCGGTGGCTTTGAGCGCCACGAAACGGCCGTCCATAAGCGCTTCGATCTTTGTGTCCGGATCGGCCAGCAAAAGTTCGCGGATGCGCAGGTCGTCGAGCAGCCGCCAGTTGTCATCGACCACGTAGATAACATTGAGCGTTTCGCTGTCTTTACCATAGCGGCGGATATGGTCGAGCGCCTGCTGGACCGTCCAGTGGGGGCGAACGGCCACGTACTCGGTGGTCATGAGACGCCCGACGCTGTCCTCGGGGTAGCCCAGTAGCTTGATCGCCACCTCGCGTTCTTCCGGTGCGAGCATGTTCAGTAGCCGCTGGGCTACCGGACCAGGGAGCTCTTCAAGAAGTGCCGTACGGTCGTCGTCGGA
>JALSJJ010000162.1 GCA_026989375.1 Rhodothermus sp. | reverse complement strand
GACGTTGCACACGAACGATGCGCCCAGTGCGGTGAGCCGGCTCTACAAGATGGGGATTGAGCCGTTTTTGATCGCCTATGCGATCAACCTGGTCGTGGCTCAGCGCTTGATCCGTAAGGTCTGCCCGAAATGTCGGGTTCCGGATCCCGATCCTGATCCTGTGTTGCTCATGCGGCTCGGGTTTACTGAGGAGCAGATTGCGCACACCACCTTTTACAGAGCTGGCCAGCAGTCACACTGTCCGGTCTGCAAGGGCGTTGGCTACAAGGGGCGGCGGGCAATTACCGAAACGCTCTGGTTTTCTCGAACCATTCGCCATATGATCGTGTCGGCCCGCGACGCGATCGACGAAGATGCATTGCGCGAGCAGGCCATCAAGGAAGGCATGCAGACGCTGCAGGAAGCTGCCCGCGAGGTTGTGCTCCAGGGGGAGACAACCATTGAGGAGATGATGGCCACGGTCGCCTTTGGCTGAGGAGGCCTTAAGGGGCTACCGTGATTCCCAGCATCCAGCGGAATCGCAGTGCCTCACGTTCGCCGATCAGTTGTGGATCGCTGACCCACAGCGGCAACCGCAGGTGCAGCCGCAGGTCCTGTAACAGTTCCGATTGGGCGGACCACCGTTGTAGACCAGGCATCGCGCTTACGTTATAGCTCACGCCAAGGCCTGCATCAGCCAGGAAACGATCCCAGGCAAAGGTGTAACGGTAAAGCGACTGAGCTGGGTCGGTAAACCACGTCTGGCCCACACTCAGAAAACTTTCCAGAGACAGTGAACGCACCCATGCCTGCCTGAAGGGACGCCAGGACAGTGTCAGACTGCCTGCTATCAGGACATTGCCCTGTAGGCGGCGAGGATCGCGCAGTTGAGGATTCCAGTAGGCCACTGGACCGGCGACGTTGAGGGGGATTAGATGAAGGGTGCGGCGGGCGTTGTCAAATAGTCCGGCAATGGTACGAAACCCAGCATGGCGCCAGGCTTCTTCGACCGAGGCACTTCCAAGTCGAAAAACACGACTTGGCGATAGCTGCCCACTTCCTCGGCCCAATGTGCTGTGCATGCGAAGGTCAAAGGTTGGGCGTTGCACAAGATACCAGGCGAGATCAACAACGCTACGTAGGGCACCGCGTCCTTGTTGTCCTTCACCCATTTCCAGCAAGACATTCAGTTGCCATTGTGTGCGCTTAATACGATAGGCCAGGCGCGTCCAGGCAAAATGGTTCCGGGGGATCCACACAGGCACTGCTTCAAAGGTAAAAGCCCGGTCGCCCGGGACGTACTGATGGACAAGACCCAGCTCAACCGTGCCGAAGTCGCGGCCCAGGGCTGCCCATCGGCCCAGCGTGTGCGTGAGCGTCAGGCGGTTTTCCAGGACGCCCAGGTGTTTGGCAAGCTGCAAGTGCCATTGTGTACGGGGACCCAGCCGATCCCCGTAGCGCAGCATGTAGTCGATGCCGGCCCACCAGGCATTGCGGTCCCGAATCCAGGGACGCTCCGGCGTTCGGCCATTACTCAGCAGTACAGTCGGCCACAGTTTCAACATCAGCAGCGTTTCGTGACGGTCGAAAAAGTAACGGCCCCGCAGTTGTAGCCCCACACCCGGACCGAAGTCATACGCATAGGTGGCCAGCGGACGCCATGAGGCGCGATAGGTGGTCCAATCGAAAGAGGGCCCTTGGAGAAAGGAAAGCTGCAGGGGAAATGGCCAGGTGTTGTTCAGCCGGTTATGGTCGGGAGTACGCTGAAGTGGATCCAGCTCGGCACGTACGATGCGGGACGGAAGGGTAAGCGTCAGCGTATAGGTCGGAAATGTCCACAGCCACGGATCGGCTACGATCCAATCGGAGGGCACCGGTTTGTGTCCCTGGGCCAATCCCAGGGGGACGTGCACCCACTGCGTGCGGCCGTCGGCCAGCGTCAGGCGCACATCAACGGGTAGGAACATAGATCCTCTGCGCTGGAATCGTAGCGTAGCGCGCCATCCTTCCGGTGCGCGCTGTTGCGCGACGACCTTCAGGGCATCGTCGTAGATGTAGGTCGTGTTCGTCAATTGCTCGAAGAACCAGTCCAGGCGCATGCCGCTGACCTGCTCAGCGACCTTTTCGACGTCATACGGATTGGGATGTCGGAAGCCATAGGTGCGGAAGTAGGTCTGCAGAAACACGTCCCGCAGCGAATCGGAGATGACGTAGCCCAGCAGGTCGAGAAGCATTTGGCCGCCCGGGTAGGAGGCTACGCTGTAGGCCATATTGGTGGCGAACCAGTCGGCCGGAGTATTCAGGCGTTCGAACAGACCCATCTGTTGCAATCGCACCACGCTGAGTGTTGCCCCTCGATGGTCAGGGCGCTGACCCAGTAGATGGGCAATGGCTTCGGTCGTAGCCCAACTGGTAAAGCCTTCGTCCATCCAGGCATAGGCGTTCTCGTTAGAGGCCAGCACGCCGTAAAACCATTCGTGTGCTGCTTCGTGGGCCGTTACGCCCAGCAATGAGAACGGGCTGCGCCGTCCGGTAATAAAGGTGATCATTGGATATTCCATACCGCCATCGCCTGCCTGGACTACAGTGAACTGAGGATAGGGGTAACGCCCGATACGCTGGCTATAGTAGCGGATGAGCCAGGGCACCCACTGGCGCATTGGTTGCCAGCGTTCGGCTACGTCCGGTTGAAAGAGCAGGTGATAGACCACCCCCAGGCTGTCGTCAAGCCAGGCTTCGTGGATGTAGTCCGGATCAGCGGCCCAGGCAAAGTCATGCACATCTTCGGCGCGGAAGTGCCAGGTGAGCGAGTCGCCTGGAGTGCAACGCAGGCCGGCTTCGCGTGGATCAAAACGGGTCCATCCCTGGGAAGTAACATGCTCGTAGCCCCGTCCGATTTCGTTGGCGTTGAGCAGCACGCCTGTAGCACCGACCGTGTAGCAGGCCGGCAGGGTGATGCGCACGTCAAACGTACCAAAGACGCCGTAGAATTCGCGCCCGATGTACGGATCGGGGTGCCAGCCGCGTCCGTCGTAGGCTGCGATCTTGGGATACCACTGGCTCATCGAAAAATCGATGCCTTCGGCATTGTCGCGGCCACTGCGGCGCGTTTGCAGCGGGATCTGTGAGTAGAAGCGCAGTTCGAAGATAGTCGAGTCGCCTGGAGGCAGAGGGCGGGCCAGTTCGGCTTTCAGCACCGTGTCGGTGATGCGAAAGGCAAGTGGTTGCCCTTCCTGTACCAGATAGGTGATGCGGTGAAAACCCCGCTCGTCAGGACCGAGTCGCCAGATTTTCGGGACGACCCGGCGGTCGGAGTCAGGCAGGTGCCGGTTGCGTTCGGCCATCATCGACTGCGGATGAAACGCATTGAAGTACAGGTGAAAAAAGATGTGGTGCAGGGTGTCGGGGGCGTGGTTGTAGTAAATGATTCGCGAATAGCCGCGCATGCGGCGTTGGGCCGCATCCAGATGGATGTCCATCTCATAGCGTACCCGTTGCTGCCAGGCAGGCGAGGTCTGGGCCGTGGCCGGGGAAGTGGTGATCGCCAGAAGCAGGAGCCAGACCAATGCGATATGTACAGAGTATAACATCTTGACTGAAGGTCAGGTTACAGCGGATCAGGTCTCTGGAAGATACAGCGGCCCGGATTTTTTTGCCCGAACTCTAAGGGGCGGGCTGCGTTCAGGAAGAAGGTTTCGAACAGCATACAGAGTCCTACCATGTCGGGAACCACGTCTGTCTGTCCTGCCTGCGGGGCCCGTTTGAAGGCCGAAGCAGTGGTCTGCGATCTGTGTGGCATGCCGATCCGAAAAAATCCGGCGCTTTTGATTTGCGAGGAGTGCGGGCATGCCAACGCGGTCGGGGCCCGTTACTGCAGTCAGTGTGGTGCGATGCTGCCGGGTGTACGTCCGCTGCAACCCCATGAGCGACCCCCTGTGTCCAGCGAGTCAGCAGAGCCCCGTGCCACACCTGCGCCTTCCGGGTTACGGCCGGTGCACGTGGCGTTTGTCGTAGCGGGCGGATTGCTTCTGGTAGGTGCGCTGTATTTGTTGACGCTGGTCAGTGGTGGACGGGGAGGACTGCCGCCGGCGGAAAACGCCCTCTCGTCTGTAGTGCTTCCATTGCCAGAGCCCGGGCCGATTCCGGCTGTCGTAGCTGATCAGGTGGCCGCGTTGGAGGGCGAAATTGCCCGACTGGAGGGAACCGCACGGCTGGAAAAACAGCAGGCCCTGGTCAATCTACTGATCGGCATCGGACGACCCGACCGGGCAGCGCTTGTGCAGGAAGAGATTGCCCGCCAGCTCGACACGCCGGAGGCCTGGCGTCGCGCCGGTAACCTGTTTTACGACTGGATGGAGATGGTGGATGGGCCAGCTAAGGCCGCGCTGGCCCGGCAGGTCATTGCAGCCTATCGGCGTGTGCTCGAAAAAGATCCGGATAATCTGGACGTGCGGGCTGATATGGCCATTGCCTATCTCTATGATCCAGAAAACCCCATGGAGGCTGTGCGCCAGACCCAGCTCGTCCTGGAGCAGGACTCCACCCACATTCAGGCCAATTTCAATCTGGGCATTATGCTGTTACAGATCAACCGGCTCGAAGAGGCGCGTGCGCAGTTTGAGAAGGTGAAGCGGCTGGTCGGGGTGCGCTCGCCGCTTTATGCTCAGGCCGATACGATTCTGCAAATGATTCGTCGTCTGCAAACCACCGGTTCAGAACAATGAGCCTGCTATTTACTGAGGAAGAACTGAGCCGTGTCCGAGAAGCGGTTGCGGCTGCCGAACAGCAGACAGCCGGCGAGATCGTCCCGGTGATTGTGCCCCGTAGTGGTACCTATCCGGAGGCTGTATGGAAAGGGGCTGTATTGCTGATGCTCCTGGTGCTGGTAGTGGCCTCCACGTTCGACTTGATCTATCAGGGCTGGGGGCTGACCCTGTTGCATACCGGCTGGGGCGTAGCCTTGCTTACGGCGCTGGCTGGTATCGTAGGCGGTCTGCTGGGAGCGTACGTGGCACCGGTGCAGCGCTGGCTGGTCGGGGAAGACCGAATGGCCGAGCAAGTGCACCTGCGGGCGTTGCAGGCGTTCGTCGAAGAAGAGGTGTTCAACACACGTGATCGCACCGGCATTCTGATCTTTGTGTCGCTTTTTGAGCACTGGGTGGAAGTGATCGGTGATGCAGGCATCAATCGTCAGGTAGGACCTGAGGCGTGGGCTGAAGTTGTGAATCGGATTCGCGAAGGGATTCGCGCGGGACGGCCCGTAGATGGGCTGGTAGCCGCTATCGAGCAGTGCGGGCAACTGCTGGCGGCGCACGGTGTAGCGATTCGACCAGATGATACAAACGAACTGGCCGACGCGCTGCGCGTGCGTGGACAACAGAAAAGAAAAGGACGCCGGGGGCGGCGCCGCAGACGATAGGTTCAGCGAAGCGGCTCGATTTCCAGCACCAGGCCGTCTGCATCCCGTACAAACAATCGCTGGTGCACTTCCTGATAGGGATAGCCGGCTGCATCCAGTCGGGCCCGCAGGGCGTGCCAGTCGGCCAGGGGTACCCGGAATCCCAGATGATGCAGGCCCCCGCGTCCGGGGATAGTCGGATGGCTCAGCTCGGGCATTTCAATGAGCTCCAGTACGTCCCGGCCATGGGCATCGGTTAACAGCGCCCGGCGTCGGCCTTTGCGAATGGGGTCTTCCTCAATAACGCGCAGGTGCAGGCCGATAAGGCGCGTGTAGAAATCCACTGCGGCCTCGAGCTGGGTGGTCATGATCGCCGCATGGTCAAGCTGGATGGCTCGGATCTCGCCGGTGGGAGGGATGGCATCGGGGCTACGGGTGGGTTGCATGGCGTTTGGATGGATGATCTATGAGGTTTCGGTTGGGTTCACGCGGGTACGACGGTGTTGAAAGCGGGTCGGATCGATGCCCAGCCGCTTCATCTTCTTGTAGAGGCCCTGGCGGGTCAGGCCCAGGGCACGAGCTGTTGCGCTGATGCGCCCGTGATTTTCGGCCAGCACCTGTTCGATCAAGGCTTTTTCGGTATCGGCCAGGACGGCTTCCAGCGGTTGGTTGTCGTCGGTAGCGGAACGGAGCGGTTGCCTGGACGGACCATGTAGCGCATGCTGTACGGCCGGTGATAGATCCTTCAGGTCGATTGTAGGAACCGGCTCGCTGGCAACGAACACCAGCGCTCGTTCGATCTCATTGCGAAGCTGACGCACGTTGCCAGGCCAGTTGTACCGCATGAGCGCTTCCATAGCTCGGCTTGTGATGGAGACGGCCGGTGCGCCAGGTGGACGGAGTATGTTCAGAAAGTGACGCACCAGAACCGGAATATCCTCTCGCCGCTCACGTAGAGGGGGAACGTGTAGCGGAATGACGTTAAGGCGGTAGTACAGGTCCTCGCGGAATTTCCCTTCACGCACCAGCGCTTCCAGGTCACGATGGGTAGCCGCGATGATCCGAACGTTGACGCGCACAGGGCGACGGGCTCCCAGGGGGAAGATTTCGCCTTCCTGTAGAAAGCGCAGCAGTTTAGGTTGCACGGTGAGCGGCAGGTCGCCGATTTCATCCAGAAAGAGGGTACCCCCGTCGGCCGCACGGATGACGCCTGGATTAGCCTGCACAGCGCCGGTAAAGGCCCCTTTTTCGTGGCCGAACAGGTGGCTGTCGATCAGCTCGGGGGGAACGTTGGCGCAGTTGAAGGCCACAAACGGAGCGTTTTTGCGTTCGCTGGTTGCGTGCACAGCGCGCGCGATCAACTCCTTGCCCGTACCGCTTTCGCCGGTAATCAGCACCGGACTGTGGCTGCTGCGGATGCGGTAGATCTGGCCAACCAGCGTCCGCATGGCCGGGCTGGCGTAGACGAAGTCTTCCAGCGGAGAGGGCAGGGAGGCTTCTTCCGGGTGCCCGTTGGCCAGTTCTCCGAACTGACGGGCTCGCAGCAGGGCGTGGTCCAGTGCCAGGGCTACCACCGGCAGCCACGGCCGTAGCCGGGCGACAACGGCCTGCCAGCCGGCACGTTCGTTTTCGGATACCTGAGCCGCTGTAAAAAAGGCCGGGCCGGCCATGGAGCGTAGTCGTAGCCACGCAATACCCTGCTGATAGGCTTCGGCCTGGTGGGGTTCAGGAAAGGTCAGGGCAGGGGGTGTTTCACCATAGGCACGGATGCGTTGCCAGGCACTGGCAGGGGTGTACTGAAAGACGGCCAGCCAGCGGCCGGGCCAGAGCTGACGGACGACCTGCAACCAGGCTTCGATCACCAGCTCCACCGACAGTGCAGCCCGGGCCAGCGCATGGCCCAGCTGAGACTCGGGCGCTTCAGGTGTTGCTGAGGCCTGCAGGGGGAGCTGCTGAAGGAGGTGGCAGGCCCTCTGGTGCAGAGCAGCTACGCCAAGCTCGTTGAAAGTCTGTGCGGCCGCCTCCAGCAGGGCCCGTGCCTGAGCGACGTCACGCTGCTGAACAAGGCGAGCTACGGCTAATTGTAGCTGGGCGATGTGATAGCGATCGCCCAGTAGCGAGTAGGCCGAGAGCGCCTGTACGTAATGGGCACGGGCTTCGTCTGGTTGGGCTTCGGCTTCCTGGCGCTCGCCCAGCAGCCGAAATCGCCAGGCAGCCCACGGCAGCAGGCTGAAGTAACTGCCGAAGGCTTCGGCCTGCTGTAAAAGTGCCTGAGCGCGAGACAACGCCTTTTCGGCCAGGGCGATCTGCGTCTGCACCAGGAGCGCTTTCAGGGTCAGCGGCTCCAGTCCCAGCTCGTGTGCGCTTCGATAGGCGCGCTCAGCCCACTCCTGCGCTCGAGTAAGCTGGTTGCGTTGCAGAAGGTGCTGGGCCTGTAGCAGGGCGGCATGGATAGCCAGCAGGCGTGCCTGTGCTGGTGGAGGCGTTGTCAGTACCTGCGCTAATAGCTGGGCACAGGTTTTAAAATCTTCCCGAAGCAGGGCCAGCTCGGCTGCTTCCAGCAGGAGCAGATGGGACTTAGTTTGCGAGGAGGCTGCAAGCCAGCGCTGGAGCATCCGCTCCATTTCAGACCAGGCACCCTGGCGCCGCAACGCACTCAGCCATGTAGCCCGGGCCCACTCCAGCAGGTACGGCGTAGGCACCAGTCCAGAAAGAAGAGCTTCGGCCATTTCAGCCGCTTCCTGGATGGCAGTGGCCGAACTGCCACGTGCCGTTTCCAGTAGCGCCCGATACGCAAAAGCACGCCCCTGAAGCAACGGATCGCCTGTGCGTTCGGCCAGGGTTTGAAGCCCATGTAAGTTACGGTCGGCTCGGTGATAACGACCGGTTAGCAGTGCCGCCTGTGTGCGCAGGTCCTGGATCCATCCGTCAGCCTGCACATCAGGTAGCCGCTCTTTCAAAGCGGATGCTTCGTCGAGGGCCTGACATGCCAGGGCATATTCATCAATAACCAGATAGGCCAGGGCGCGGCCAATCCAGACCCAGCAGTGTCCCGCTGGGTTCAGCTCCTGCCGAAAGAGGCGTTCGGCTTCGGCCAGCAAGCTGAAGGCGCGGACGCGTTCTGCCTCGAAATTTTCAGGCCAGGCGTGCAACCAGCCCAGCCAGAGGGCTACTTCCGCCCGGACGGTTGCGGGCAGTTGCTCCCGTACGGCTGTTTCACCCAACGGTGCCAGCAATTGGAGAGCACCGGCTACGTCGCCCTGCCGCAGCAACCGCACGCGGGCCAGCAACACCCGCACCAGCACCTGGGCAGCGTCGAGCGTGGGCGACGTCCGCGAAAGCGGCTCGACAAGCGGCTCCAGCATATGCGCTACTTCCCCGCTGCGCCCTTCGGCCAGCAGGCTGCGCGCCAGTGCTATGGTCTGGGTATGCCGCACCGTACCGAAAAACCAGGTTTACATCCAACCGAGCGTCAGCCGGGCTTCGTCCGACATGCGCTCGATCGTATAAGGCGGATCGAAAGTCAGCTCGACCCGGGCATCCTTGACACCGGGCACTTCCTGCAGACGCATCTCGACCTGCCCCGGCAGCGTCCCCGCTACTGGACAGCCCGGCGCCGTCAGCGTCATTTTGACGTAAACCGTCCGATCCTCAAAAATTCGAATTTCGTAGATCAGCCCCAGATCGTAGATGTTGACGGGAATTTCCGGGTCGTAGACGCTTTTAAGCGCCTCAATGATCGCCTGCTCCAGCTCTTTGTCACCGGCCTGATTGTCAATGGCTACGTAAGCGGACATGACGCTGCTTCAGGTTAGTTGCGGGATGCCTGCAGGTAGGCCTGCGCGTAGCGGCGCATCTGTTCGATCATAGCGGCCAGTCCGTTCTTCCGGGTCGGCGACAGGTGGGCCTTGAGACCTATTTCATCCAGAAAATCCAGCCGGGCATTGACAATGGCCTCCGGGGGCTGCCCCGAAAGCACGCGGATCAGGAGCGCCACCAGCCCCCGGGTAATCAGCGCGTCACTGTCGCCCCGGAAGTAGACGCGCCCCTCCCGAAACTCCGGCCGGATCCACACCTGCGACTGGCAGCCGTGAATCCGAAAGGCCTCGGTCTTGTACTCCGGCTCAATGGGAGGGAGCGACTTTCCCAGCTCGATCAGGTATTCGTACTTGTCCATCCAGTCGTCAAAGAGCGCAAACTCTTCGACGATCTGCGAGGCGCGGGCTTCAATGGTGTCATTGGTGGGCACGGTCATGGCTCATCGCAGCATGCGGATTACACGGTGTAGCGCCTTGACAAGCGCATCGATCTCTTCACGCGTGTTGTACAGCGCCAGTGAAGCACGGATCGTACCGGACAGGCCCAGTCGGTCCATCAGTGGCTGGGCACAGTGGTGGCCGGTGCGTACAGCAATGCCCATCTGATCGAGCAGCGTGCCGGCGTCGTAAGGATGCACGCCGTCGAGTACAAACGACAGCACACTGACCTTGTGGGGAGCCGTGCCGACGAGCCGAAGGCCCGGGACTTCCTGCAATCGTTCCGTAGCATAGCGAAGCAGCTCGTCTTCGTGGCGGGCGATAGCCGTACGGTCCAGCCCGTTCAGGTAGGTAACGGCAGCCCCCAGGCCGATAGCTCCGGCAATGTGCGGCGTGCCGGCTTCGAACTTGTAGGGTAGTCGATTATAGGTAGTGCGTTCAAAGGTAACCCGCTCGATCATGTCGCCACCTCCCTGGTAAGGGGGCATGGCTTCAAGCAGCTCCGCTTTGCCGTAGAGGATACCGATGCCCGTAGGGCCATACATTTTATGGCCCGAGAAACAGTAGAAGTCGCAATCCAGCTCAGCTACGTTCACCGGCAAGTGCTGCACGGCCTGCGCTCCGTCGACCAGCACCGGGATGCCTCGTGCGTGGGCCAATTGAATGATTTCGCGTACCGGGTTGACCGTGCCGAGCGCATTGGACACATGGGCAATGGCCACCAGGCGCGTGCGCTCCGTCAGAGAATGCTCCAGCGCCTCCAGATCGAGCACGCCGCGATCATCTACGGGCACGACGCGCAGTCGCGCGCCCTTCTCCTCACAGAGCATCTGCCAGGGGACGATGTTCGAGTGGTGCTCCATGGCGGAGAGCACGATTTCGTCTCCTGCGCCGACGTGCTGGCGTCCATAGGTGGCAGCCACCAGATTAATGCTTTCCGTGGTCCCCCGTGTGAAGATGATCTGCGAGGGATCGGGCGCGCCAATGAAATCGGCCACCAGACGCCTTGCTTCATCGTACGCATCGGAGGCGTGCTGGCTCAGGTAGTGTACACCCCGGTGGACGTTGGCATTTTCGCGCAGGTAAAAATCGCGTATGCGGTCAATGACCACCTGCGGTTTCTGCGTGGTGGCCGCATTGTCGAGGTACACAAGCGGCCGTCCATCATAGATGGACTGGTGCAGGGCCGGAAAGTCGGCCCGCACACGCGCCACGTCGAAAGTGGCCTGAAGTCCGGTGAGGTCGACGGAGGCAGGCATGGTGCAAGCAGCGTTGGTGAACGTCGGATTCAGGCGCCCACACGCGCTGCTACCAGCGCGTCGAGGTAGGCGCGTAAGGGCTCAATCGTAATCTGATCGAGCACGTCCCGGGCAAAGGCCAGCAGCATCATGGCCCGGGCCTGCTGCAGCGTCAGGCCTCGTGTTCGCAGGTAAAAGATCCCATTTTCGTCGAGCTGGCCGCAGGCCGCGCCATGCGTGCAGCGCACGTCGTCGGCGTAGATCTCCAGCTCGGGCTTCGAGTACATGCGGGCCTCACGCGTCAGCACAATACTCTTGTTCGACTGGTAAGCATTTGTCTTCTGGGCATGTGGCCGTACAAGCACTTTGCCATTGAAGACACCTGTGGCCTGATCATCCAGAATGCCCTTGTAAAGCTCGTTGCTGACGCAGTTCGGAACGGCGTGGTCGATCATCGTATGGTTGTCGATGTGCATCGTGCCGCGCCCCAGGAAAAGGCCGTACAGGTGCGCCTCGCCTTCCTGGTCGTTGAAGCGCACCTGCACATTGTTGCGGACCAGTGCGCCGCCCAGCGTGAGCGTGCCGTTCGTGTAGCGAGCACCGCCTTCCAGATAGGCCTGGGTGGTGTAAATGGACGAGGCCCTGTCGCCTTCCAGACGCAGATCGTACTGATGCACTTCAGCGCCCTGGCCCACAAATACCTCCATGACGCTGTTCGTGAACGTGCGGGCGTTGCTCTGGCTGTGGCCGCTCGCAATTAGCTTGAGCGTGGCGCCCGGTGCTACCGCCACAACGTGGCGGGGTTGCAGAAACAGCTCCTCGCTGGTATCGATCAGATTGAGCACATGCACCGGACGTTCCAGCGCGGCCCCTTCCGGTACGTACAGGAAGAAGCCATCCCGCGCAAAGGCAGTGTTCAGCGCCAGGAACGGTTCGTTTTCAAAGTCGAGGTAATAGGCGAAGTACTTTTCAAAGAGGTCGGCATGCTCCCGGGCGGCTGTTTCCAGGCTGGTCAGCACAACCCCTTCAGGCAGATCCGATCCTGCCGAGAGCTCCGGCACGAAACGGCCGTTGACGAGCACGACGCGGTAGGCGTCCAGCTCCGGAATAGCGTAAGCAGCCAGCGACGCTTCGTTCAGCGTCGGCACCGCCGGCATGGGATCGATTTTGTACGGATGCTGTAGCGCCTTCGCAATGGGCGTGTACTTCCAGGCTTCCGACTTGCGACCCGGAAAGCCCAGTGCGCTGAAGCGTTCGATGGCTTTCCGACGCAGCGTGGCCAGATGCTCACTGGTGCCGTTGAGCACCTCGCCAGCGTACGCCTCGAACGCATGCAGGAAGCGATCTTCCGGACGCGTCGTCGTGGCTGTCAAAGTGGTGGTCATTTTCTATCCTTAAGTGGTTTGAGTCCAGGGTTTGTGGTGCGATTTAAAGATGGCTCAGGCGACCAGTCCGACTTCTTCCTTGATCCAGTCGTAGCCTTTTTCTTCCAGCTCCAAGGCCAGGTTCTTGTCGCCTGAGCGGACAATCCGCCCGTCGACCATCACGTGCACGTAGTCCGGCACGATGTAGTTCAGCAGCCGCTGGTAGTGGGTAATGATCACGAAGGCCCGGTCGGGCGCGCGCAGTTTATTCACCCCGTTAGCTACCGCACGCAGCGCATCGATGTCGAGTCCCGAGTCGGTTTCGTCGAGAATAGCCAGGCGGGGTTCCAGCAAGGCAAGCTGGAAGATTTCACTGCGTTTCTTCTCACCACCGGAGAAGCCCTCATTGACCGAGCGTTGTTTCAGGCTGGGATCGAGTCCGACCAGTGCGGCCTTTTCCTTGAGCAGCTTCATGAATTCGGCCGGGCTGAGTGGGGGAAGTCCCCGATGTTCTCGGATGGCCTTGAGCGCTTCGCGCAGGAACGTGGCCATGTTGACGCCTGGAAGTTCCACCGGGTATTGAAACGCCATAAAGAGGCCCTCCCGCGCGCGCTCGTCGGGGTCCATCTCCAGCAGGTTTTTCCCATCGTAGAGCACCTCGCCTTCGGTTACCTCGTAGTCTTCCCGACCGGCCAGTACCGAGGCCAGCGTGCTCTTGCCCGAACCGTTCGGGCCCATGATGGCGTGGATTTCACCGGGATTGACCGTCAGGTTAACGCCCTTGAGAATTTCCTTTTCTTCGACGCGAGCGTGCAGGTTACGAATTTCCAGGAGTGCCATAGGTGTATGTCAGGTTTATGGGTTACAGGGAAAACAAACGACAACAGCATGCATCAGCCCACGCTGCCTTCCAGCTCGATGGCCAGCAGCTTCTGGGCTTCCATAGCAAATTCCATGGGCAGTTGCGCCAGCACTTCCTTGCAGAAGCCGTTGACAATCAGCTTGATGGCCGTCTCTTCACTCAGGCCGCGTTGCTGGCAGTAGAAAATCTGATCTTCGCCGATCTTGGACGTGGTGGCTTCGTGCTCAACCTGGGCTGTCGGGTTTTCGATTTCCAGGTAGGGGAACGTGTGCGCGCCGCACTTGTCGCCCAGCAGCATCGAGTCGCACTGCGAGAAGTTGCGGGCATTTTCGGCCGTGCGGGCTACCTTGACCAGCCCGCGATAGCTGTTGTTCGAGTAACCGGCCGCAATGCCCTTCGAGATGATCGTGCTGCGCGTGTTGCGGCCCAGGTGGATCATCTTGGTGCCTGTGTCGGCTTGCTGGTAGCCCTTGGTGAAGGCCACCGAGTAGAATTCGCCGACCGAGTTGTCGCCTTTCAGGATGACGCTCGGGTACTTCCAGGTGATGGCCGAGCCCGTCTCAAGCTGCGTCCAGGAGATCTTTGAATTTTCGCCCAGACAGATGCCGCGCTTGGTCACGAAGTTGTAGACGCCGCCTTTGCCCTCGGCATCGCCCGGATACCAGTTCTGGACGGTCGAATACTTGATCTCGGCGTCCTTCAGCGCAATCAGTTCGACGACGGCGGCATGGAGCTGATGCTCGTCGCGCATCGGCGCAGTGCAACCTTCCAGGTAGCTCACATAGGCGCCCTCGTCGGCAATGATCAGCGTGCGCTCGAACTGGCCTGTACCGGCCGTGTTGATTCGGAAATAGGTGCTCAGCTCCAGCGG